>NZ_JBJNIP010000115.1:0-315520 GCF_056324165.1 Wenzhouxiangella sp. YN9 | reverse complement strand
TTGGCTGGTTGGCTGGTTGGCTGGTTGGCTGGTTGGCTGGTTGGCTGGTTGGCTGGTTGGCTGGTTGGCTGGTTGGCTGGTTGGCTGGTTGGCTGGTTGGCTGGTTGGCTGGTTGGCTGGTTGGCTGGTTGGCTGGGCGGCTTTGCCGTGATTGGCCGTGCCGAGTCGAGGCCCTGCTCGCGGCCTGGAGACCGCTCCCACAAACAACTGCGGGCAAAACTCTGTGGGAGCGACCTCCAGGTCGCGAGCCCGGCCTGCCAGACGCCACCCGCCCCCCCGGCGCAGCCCTGCCGCCCGCCAAACCTCTCGGTTGCCGAACTGGCCAACCAGCCAATCAGCCAACCACACCCCTCCGAAGCCCTTACACTATCAGCCTCCACCCAAACCCAACCGGGAGCCCTACCCCCATGCCCCACGAAAACCTGTTGATCGACGACCACGAGGCCGTTCGCACGATTACCGTCAACCGACCCGACAAGCTCAACGCGCTGAATCAGCAGACCCTGCTTGAACTCCGTGGCGCAATCGACGATGCCCAGGCTGATGACGACGTGCGCGTGATCGTATTGACCGGTAGCGGTGAGAAAGCCTTCGTTGCGGGTGCCGATATCGGCGAGATCCGGGAGCAGACAGCGGTCGAGGCGCGCGCTTTTTCTGCCATGGGACAGGACCTGATGAGCCGCATCCAGGCATCCGACAAGCCGGTGATCGCCGCGATCAACGGCTTCGCCCTGGGCGGCGGCATGGAGCTGGCGCTGGGCTGCCATCTTCGCTTTGCCTCGACCAATGCCCGCCTGGGCCTGCCGGAGATCACGCTGGGCATCATGCCGGGCTTTGGCGGTACGCAGCGCCTGTTGCGCCTGGCCGGCACGACACGGGCGCTGGAAATGACGTTGACCGGCAAGCCGATCACGGCCGAGCGCGCGGAGCAGCTGGGCATCGTCAACCAGGTGGTCGAGCCGGAATCACTGGCTACAACGGTCGGCGAGTTCGCCGCCGGGTTGGCCAAGGCGGCGCCGGAGGCCGTGCGTGGCATCCTGCAGGCCATCAATCAGGGCGCCAACACCGACCTGCAGACCGGCCTGGCCCTGGAAACCGCCCGCTTCGCGCTGTGCTGCGCCACCGAGGACATGAAGGAAGGCACCAGCGCTTTCCTGGAGAAACGCGCGCCAGAGTTCAGGGGGCGGTAAAACCGGGGAGCCACGGAAGAGACGGAAATTCACGCAAGCCGGCAAACGGGAACGGCCGGCAGCAGGCGCAAGGGGTGCGGCCGTAAAGCGAGCTGCACACCCTGCCAATCTTTCAGCCTGCGTGAATTTCCGTGCTCTCCGGGGGTGTCGGTTTTTCAGGCAACGAAGCCCAGTGGTGGCTTGACGCCTCTTGCCTGGACCCTGCGGCTCTTCAGGTTCGTCCGTAGACGTCTTCGAGGCGCTCGATGTCGTCTTCACCAAAATAGCTGCCGGTCTGTACTTCGATGATGTGGACGTCGTCGCTACCGGGGTTTTCAAGCCGGTGCAGGCTGCCCACCGGAATCTGGACGGTTTCATTGGCGCCGTAGATCCGTTCGTCGTCGTCGAGGCGCACTTTCGCCTGCCCGGACACGACCGTCCAGTGCTCGCTGCGGTACTGATGACGCTGCAGCGACAGGATGCCGCCGGGCTTGACGACCAGCCGCTTGACCTTGCAATCGTCGGCGTCCTCGAGCACCGTGAAGCTGCCCCAGGGCCGATGCACGGTGCGGTGGAACACGGCCAGCTCGTCGTCGTTACGGGTCAGCTCCTCGACAACCGACTTGACCTCCTGGGCGCGATCGCGGCTGGCCACGAGCACCGCATCGCCGGTGTCGACGATGACCAGATCGTCGACGCCGACGGCGGCCACCAGGCGTTTTTCGCCCTGGACAAAGGTATTGCGGGCATCGACGAGCACCGCCTCGCCCTGAACGCGATTGCCCAGCGCGTCGGTTTCATACAGATCGCTGATGGCCTGCCAGGAGCCGATATCACTCCAGCCGCAGTCCACCGGCACCACGGCGCGTCGTTCGGCCTTTTCCATGACTGCAAAGTCGATGGACTCGGGGCGAACCTGGGCAAAGCCCTCGGCATCGAGTTCCACCGGCGCGGCTTGCGCGTCGGTGCGGGCCCAGGCCGCGCGAACCTGCTCGAGAATGTCGCCGGCGTGGGTCGCCAGTGCCGCCAGAATGGCGTCGGCGCGGAAACAGAACATGCCGGCGTTCCACAGATAGTCGCCCGACTCGAAGTAGCGCCGCGCGGTGTCCTGGTCGGGCTTTTCCACGAAGGCGCGGATCTCGCGCCCGTGTTCGCCGATGGCCTCGCCCGATCGGATGTAGCCATAGCCGGTTTCTGCATGGGTGGGTGTCACGCCCAGGCAGGTCAACCAGCCGTCGGCTGCCAGCGCCTCGGCCTGCGTCACAGCTTCGGCAAAGGCGCGCCGGTCGCGCACCAGGTGGTCGGCCGGCATCACCAGCAGCCGGGTTTCCGGACCATAGAGCTGTTCGGCCCACAAGGCGGCTGCGGCAATGGCCGGCGCGGTATTGCGGCCCTCCGGCTCGAGCAGAAAGCGGTGATCGGCCGAGTCGTCCACGAGCTGATATTCGTCGCGGGTAAGAAAGTAATAGTCGCGCCCGGTCACGGTCAGCGTCACCGGCGCATCCCCCACGTCGAGCGCGCGGCGGATGGTGCTGGCCGCCAGCGTCTGGCCGTCGGCCAAGCGCATGAAGGGCTTTGGATGGGCCTTGCGCGAAACCGGCCACAGCCGGGTTCCGGCGCCGCCGGACATGATCACGGGTAACAGCATGGGGGCTCACTCCATTGGTCGAGACACTCGGCCAGGGCCGATTCGCAGTCGGGCAGCGCCTGGCCGGTCCAACGCGCGTAGCCCGATCCATCAAGCACCGACCAGACCGGGCGCACGGCCTTTTGCGGCCATTGATCGCTGCTGATCGACGCCACCTCGACGGACTCTGGAATGATGCCACGCGCAGCCGCCATCTGCACGGCCAGTGCGGCCAGCTGGTACCAGGTCATCGCGCCCTGCCCGGTCACATGCAGCAGCTCGGGGCGCTCGACCGCGCGCTCGCAAGCCAGCAGCCGCGCCGTCGCCTGCGCCAGCGTTCCGGCCCAGGTCGGCGAGCCGGTCTGATCGGACACCACTTGCAGAGGCTGGCCGCCGGCGGCGCGATCGAGAATGGCGGAAAGAAAATTCCCCGGCAGGGCGCTGTAGACCCAGGCGGTGCGCAGCACCAGGGCGCGGCAGCCGCTGGCCGCGATCGCCTGCTCACCGGCCAGCTTGGTGCGGCCATAAGCTGACTCCGGAGCCACGGGATCGCTCTCGCGCCAGGCGCGACCGGGCTGGCCGCTGAACACGTAATCGGTGGAGTAGTGAACCAGCAGCGCGGCGCTGCTACGGCACCAGCGCGAGAGCTCCGCGGGCAGGTCGTGGTTGAGCGCGAAGGCCTGGACTTCGTGATCTTCGGCCGCGTCGACCGCCGTCCACGCGGCAGCGTTGATGACCACCTCGGGCTGCAGCTCTTCCAGCAGCCCGCGCACGCGCGCCCGGTCAGCGAGATCGAGCTCGTGATCGGCATCGCTGCGGGCGCAGGTGGTCAGACCCGGCACTGCCGCGCGCAGATGGCGGCCGAGCTGGCCGTTGGCGCCGAGCAGCAGCGTCGTCATGACGGCAGCCGGTCGCGCTCGATGTCGGTCAACCGGGGCGCGCCGCGATCCTTGTCGGAAAGCCCCTGCGGCGGCGCCGGCCACTGAACGCCGATGTCCGGATCGTCCCAGGCAATCGAGGCATCGAACTCGCCGCGATAGGGCCGCGTGCACAGATAGTTGAAGGTGGCCGATTCACTGAGCACCTGAAAACCATGGGCAAAGCCCTCGGGAATCCAGAGCTGGCGGTGGCGATCGGCATCCAGCTCGAAACCGACCCAGCGGCCAAAGTGCCCGGAGTCGGGGCGGATGTCGACGGCAACATCGAACACCCGCCCGCTGCTGACCCAGACAAGCTTGCCCTGGGGCTCCGGCCACTGGTAGTGCAGCCCGCGCAGGACGCCGTGGGCCGAATGCGAACAGTTGGCCTGAACGAAGTCCGGGCCGATGCCGTGCTCGCGATAGCGTTCAGCGCGCCAGGTTTCCAGAAACCAGCCGCGCTCGTCGCCGAAGATTTTCGGCTCGATCAGCTTGACCCCCGGTAGCTCGGTGTCGTGGACCTGCATCACTGCCCCGCGGTGCGCGCAATCATGCGCAGGTAGTCGCCATAGCCACTCTTGGTCAGCGGTTCGGCCAGCGCCAGCAGCTGATCGGCATCGATCCAGCCCTGACGAAACGCGATTTCCTCCGGGCAGGCCACGCGCAGGCCCTGGCGCGACTCCAGCGTCTCGATATAGCTCGAGGCCTGCTGCAGCGAGGCGTGCGTGCCGGTATCCAGCCAGGCATAGCCGCGGCCCATGCGCTCGACCGTCAGGTCGCCGGCGTTGAGATAGCGACGGTTGAGGTCGGTAATCTCGAGCTCGCCGCGCTCGGAAGGCTGCAGGTCAGCGGCAAAATCGCAGGCGCGCTCGTCGTAGAAGTACAGGCCGGTGACGGCGTAATTGGATTTGGGCTGCTCGGGCTTTTCCTCAAGCGACTGCACGCGGCCGTCGCCGTCCATCTCGACCACGCCGTAGCGCTCGGGATCGCTGACCCAGTAGCCGAACACGGTGGCGCCACGCGCACGGGCGCCGGCGCGTTCGAGCAGCGCGCGCATGCCATCGCCATGAAAGATATTGTCACCCAGAATCAGGCAGGAAGGACGCCCGGCAACGAAATCGCGGCCGATGATGAAAGCGTCGGCCAGGCCGCGCGGCGCGTCCTGAACGGCGTAGTGCAGCTCGATGCCCCACTGGCTGCCGTCGCCGAGCAGACGCTGAAACAGGGCCTGCTCGTGCGGCGTGGTGATGACCAGAATTTCGCCAATGCCGGCCTGCATCATGGTCGACAGCGGATAGTAGATCATCGGCTTGTCGTAGACCGGCAGCAGCTGCTTGGAGATCACCTGCGTGAGCGGATACAGCCGCGTCCCGGAGCCGCCGGCGAGGATGATGCCTTTTCTGTTCATGAAAGTGTGAAGTGTGAAGTGTGAAGTCAGGTGCCGGGGCTCTGTCTGGAGGTGCCCAAGCGCTCGGAACGGTAGCGACCATCGCGGATGCGTTGCCACCAGTCGCGATTGTCCAGATACCAGTCGACGGTCGCGGCCAGCCCGTCAGCGAAATCCACCGCAGGCTCCCAGCCGAGTTCATTGTAGATGCGGGTGGCATCTATGGCATAGCGGCGGTCGTGGCCGGGGCGGTCGGTGACGTATTCGATCAGTTCACGCCGCGGGCGGTCGGCGGGCGCGCGCTCGTCGAGCAGGTCGCACAGCAGGCCGACGACCTCGAGATTGGTCATTTCGGCGTTGCCGCCGATGTTGTAGACACGACCCGCCTCGCCGGCTTCGAGCACGCGCATGATGGCGCTGCAGTGGTCGGTGACGAACAGCCAGTCGCGACGCTGCTGCCCGTCGCCGTAGATCGGCAACCGCTCGCCCTCGAGCGCGTTGATCAGCATCAGCGGAATCAGCTTTTCGGGAAACTGGAACGGCCCGTAGTTGTTCGAGCAGTTGGTGATCATCACCGGCAGGCCGTAGGTGCGGTGCCAGGCCCGGGCGAGGTGATCGGCCGCGGCTTTCGAGGCCGCATAAGGCGAGTTGGGAATATAACGGTTGGTTTCGGTAAACGCCGGCTCGTCCAGCCTGAGGGTGCCGTAGACCTCGTCGGTGGAGACGTGGACGAAACGGAACCGATCGGCCCCACCCTGCCAGTATTCCAGCGCTGCATCCAGCAGGGTCTGCGTGCCCGTGACGTTGGTGCGAATGAACGCCCCGGGCTCGTCGATCGAGCGATCAACGTGGCTTTCGGCGGCAAAATGCACGATTGCATCGGGTCGATGCTCGGCAAGCAGGCGTTCGATCAGCGGGCCATCGCAGATGTCGCCTTCGACGAATACGTGACGCTCATCCGGCAGGCCCTCGAGCGACTCGCGATTGCCGGCGTAGGTCAACAGGTCCAGGTTGACCACCCGCGCGTCAGTCGTGGCGAGCACGTGGTGGATGAAGTTGGCGCCGATAAAGCCGGCGCCGCCGGTGACAAGAATCGTGCTCATTGGCATATGAATCGAAAAGTGAATGGCGCCACGGGAAACACCGAACACAGCACAGAAACCCGATCAAGAGCTCTGCCGGCGCAGGCGCCAGATGTCGATCGCGCGCCATCAAGTCGTTCGGCAACGCAATCGCCTGGTGTCTTTCCGTGAATTCCGTGTTTTCCGTGGTTCCAGGTTTACCAAGGTCAAGCAAAAGTGGAAGGTCAGAACGGAATATCGTCCTCCAGGCCGCCGCTGTCGGCGGGCGGACCATCGTAGCTGCTCGAGCTGCCCGACCCCTGGTTGTCGTTGAACGGCGCGCTGCCACCGCGGCTGTCGAGCATCTGCATCTCGTTGGCAACGATCTCGGTCGTCCAGCGGTCCTGACCGTCCTGACCCTGCCATTTGCGCGTCTGGATACGGCCCTCGATATAGACTTTCGAGCCCTTGCGCAGGTATTCACCGGCAATTTCGCCAAGCCGGCCGAACAGCACCACGCGATGCCATTCGGTACGCTCCTGCTGCTCGCCGGTCTGACGGTCGCGCCAGCTCTCGGAGGTGGCAATGCGGATATTGCTTACGGCATTGCCGCCAGCGGTGTGCCGGGTTTCGGGATCGGCGCCGAGATTGCCGATCAGGATCGCCTTGTTGATTCCACGGGCCATGATGCGGCCTCTCCTTATCGGGGGTATGAAGTTGCGCAGAAGTCTAGCATAGGCACCCGTTGAAGCTGCCGGACGAATCCTCTGGCCCGGTGAAGGAGATCGGCCCGTATAATTGTCATCCATGAACGATTTTTCTCCGCCCACGCTGCCGGCCTGTCTGAATGACGTCATGGAGCTGACCCGGCCTGACCGCGAAGCGGTCGATCGCCTGATCGTCGAGCGCCTGGCCTCCGACGTTGCCCTGGTCAACCAGGTCAGCCACCACATCATCAGGGGCGGCGGCAAGCGCATGCGGCCGCTGGTTCACCTATTGTGCGCTCAAGCCGCCGGCTATACAGGCCAAGATCACCACAAGCTGGCGGCGATCATCGAGTTCATCCATACCTCCACCCTGCTCCACGACGATGTCGTCGACGAGTCTTCGCGGCGGCGCGGACAGGTCACGGCGCACCAGCTCTGGGGCAACTCGGCCTCGGTTCTGGTGGGCGACTTTCTCTACTCGCGCAGCTTTCAGCTCATGGTCGAGCTCGACCGCATGCGCGTCATGAGCATTCTTGCCGACACCACCAACACCATTGCCGAAGGTGAGGTGCTGCAGCTCATGCAGATGGGAAACGCGGACCTTGGCGTGGACGATTACTACCAGGTGATTTCCGACAAGACCGCCTGCCTGTTTGCAGCCAGTGCCCGCCTCGGCGGCGTGCTGGGTGGCCTCGACCACAGCGCCTGCGAGCAACTGGGCGCTTTCGGCCTCTATCTGGGCCAGGCCTTCCAGATTGTCGACGACGTGCTCGACTATCGCGGCCGTGGCGATGACCTGGGCAAGGATGCCGGCGACGACCTGGCCGAAGGCAAGGTCACGCTGCCGCTGATTCTGGCGCTGCAGTCGGCCGAGCCGGCCGAACGCGAGCTGATTCGCCACATTGTCGAGACCGGCGGCAGCGATCGCGTAACCGAAGTACGCCAGATTCTCGACCGCACCGGCGCCCTGGACCAGGCCATGGCGCAGGCCACCGAGCTTGCCGATGACGCCCGCCAGGCGCTATCGGTATTGCCGGAAAGTGATTTCCGCGGTGCGCTCGCTTTCCTGGCCGGCTACGCGATCAACCGCGCCAGCTGAATACCGCCGCCGAAGGCTCAAGGATCGAGGCGCTTGACCAGCGCCCGAAAACGATCACCGCGCGCCTCGAAATCACGAAAGTGACGAAAGCTCGGCGCACCGGGAGACAACAGCACCACCGTCCCTTCGCAAGCCAGCTCCCGCGCGCGCGCCACCGCCGTATCAAGCCCCTCCAGGCGTTCGATACGACCCACCCGGCCCGACGGCAGGGCGCCAAAGCGCTCGGCAATGGCGTCGCCGTTATCCGGAATCGTCAGCAGTGCCTTCAGGGGGCGGCGGGCCACCCGATCAAGCACCGGCTGCCAATCGGCCGGGCGTGGCTGGCCGCCGGCAATCAGGATGACCGGCGCGTCGTCCAGCGCCTGCAGGGCAGCCAGCGTCGCCCACGGGCTGGTGGCAATGGAGTCATTGACGTAGCGCACGCCGGCAATCGTTGCGACCGCCTCGAGCCGGTGCGGCAGCGGCTGGAAATCGGCCAGGCCCGCGGCCAGCACTTCGGCCTTGTGGCCCAGCGTGATCGCCGCCTGCAGCGCCAGGGCAGCATTGTTGAGATTGTGCTGCCCCATCAGGGGCAGCGCGCTGTGATGACAGACTGGCTTGCCTGCCAGCACCAGGTGATGCCCCTCACGGGCGACCGCCGGAGGGCGATTGGCCAGAACCCGCCCGGGAACATCACGGGTGGCCGCCGCGAGCGCTTCGTCGTTGGCGTTGATCAACAGTGGACGCCCTGCAAGCAGATCGGCCAGCCGCAGCTTGGCGGCCACGTAGGCGGCCTCGCCGCCGTGCCAGTCGAGGTGTTCGGGAAACAGCCGGGTGATCAGTCCCAGATCAAGGCGGCCCTCAAGATCGGCCAGCTGATAGCTGGACAACTCCAGCACAGCGACGTCGGCCCGGCTGTCCAGGTGGTCAAGCAGCGGCACGCCGATATTGCCGGCCAGCAGCACCTCGCGACCGGCATGGCGCAGCACATGCGCCAGCAGCGATGCGGTCGTGCTCTTGCCCTTCGAGCCGGTGACTCCGACCACGGTGATGGATGCCGCCCGCTCGGCCAGCCAGATCGAGGCGGGGCTGACCACCGCCACGCCCGAGCGGCGGGCGGCCACCAGCGCCGGGTGATCGACCGGTACACCCGGAGAGCGGATCAGCGCATCGAAGGCTGCGAGCCCGGCACCGAAAGGACCGACCTGTACCGGCAGCGAAGTCCTGGGTTGGCCGTCCTCGACCAGCACCGTCAGCCGCGCGGCAGGATTGCGTGCCAGCAGGGCGCGGGCGGCGGCCTGGCCATCACGCCCGTAACCGAGCAGGCCCACGCGGCGGGCCAGCAACCAGTCAAGCCGGGGCGCGTCACTCATCGGGTATGCGATGTGCTCCGGATGGACGGCACAGCGTGTCGAGCTCCGGCACCTCGATCTCGCGCAGCAGCCCGGCAAGGCCGGCCACCACCGGCAGGTCACGCCAGTGCCGATCGGCAACCAGGGCGGCCAGGGCCGCGCGAGCCTCACCGGCCTCGCCGACACACTCGAATGGCTTGGCACCATCAATTGCCAGCAGGGCCCGAAAGCCGGCCATCTGTGACGGGTCTGCAAGCAGATTGGCGCCGAAGATGGCCGTCAGCTGCTGCGGTGACATGAATGGTGCCAGGGCAAGAAAGACGAAATGACACTTGGGGCATTGACCGCACCAGCGGCGGGTTCGGGCGCCATCGAGATGAAAATTGCGGTTGCAGGACGAAAACACGCGGTGATAGCGCTCGAGATCGGCAAACTCACGGCAGATAGCCAGCTCCCGATCGGCCCTCAACAGCGAGAACACGGCAAGATCCGGCGTGATATAGCGCTCGACCCAGTCGCCGAGCATGACCTCGAAGGCCAGCGATTTGGAAAACTGGTGATTGACCGCCCGGCCCTGTGCATCATGCAGCGTCGCTTCGTCGGCCGAGCGTTCATTGGCAAAGACCACGCGATCAAAGCCTTGCTGCAGCGCCAGCAGGATCATCGCCGCGGCGTTGATGGCGGTAATCGGCACGTGACCGTTGAATGCACCGTGGCGATTGAGCTCCCCCAGCAGCGGGTCGATTCGGCGCTCGATCACGTAATGCTCGCTGCCGGCCACCTCGGCCACCTGTTTGATCAGCGCCGCCTGGCCCACCTGAACGGTGTGCGGCGTCTCGCCGCCAGCGCGCAGCCGCTCGAGCGCGACCAGAGAATCCTTGCCGCCGCCCATCGGCACCAGAGAACGCCGGGGCAGCAAACAGGGTGTGGCGGTACCGGCGGCATCGGCAGCCGCGCCGGCGGCCGGAAACGTCGCCCAGCGGGTTTGCTCAAGGTCGTTGCGCCAGGCAAATTCAGCCAGGCCCTCACGATACAGGCGGGCCAGCCAGGCGGCCTGCCAGGCATCCGGGGCGCGCCCCTGAAAGCGGATGGCGCCGGGGCAGGCGGCTTTCCAGTAGCTGACGCCGGCGGTCCAGTGAAGCAGATCGAGCGCAGCGGCAAACGCCTGCGGGCACCGCGGCGCAGCGGCGGGCAACGGCAGCCGGAAGCGCTCGGTCAGGGCAAGGTCATCGAGGGCGTAATCGAGCTCGACCCAACCGCTGGCCGGATCGAAGCGCCGCCCGCCGAACAGGAAGATCCGGCTGTCCTCGCGCCGCCAGCAGTCGAGCTTCGACGAGCCGGCCGCAGCGTCAGTCGCTGACATCGGCTGGCGCTCCCTGCTCTTCCTGCCGCGGGCTGCGGCTGTGCAGACGCGGCCAGGCCCGCAGCACCGCGTTGACCAGTGTTGCCAGAGGAATGGCGAAGAACACCCCCCAGAAGCCCCAGATACCGCCAAACACCAGCACCGCCGTAATGATGGCCACCGGATGCAGACTGACCACCTCGGAAAACAGGATGGGCACGAGCACGTTGCCGTCCAGGGCCTGAATGATGGCATAGGCGATCAGCACCCACCAGAAGCTGGCGCTCGGACCGAAGGCCACCAGGGCAACCAGCGCCACGGGCACGGTCACCACCGCAGCGCCGATGTAGGGAATGATGACGGAAAAGCCCACCAGCATCGAAAGCAGCATGACGAAGGGCATATCGAGCAGGGCGAAAACCACGTAGGTGACGATCCACACGATCAGGATCTCGAGCACCTTGCCGCGCACGTAGTTGCCGATCTGGGCATCGACCTCGCGCCACACCCGCGTCACCAGGGCGCGATCGCGCGGCAGGTACTGGCTGATCCAGGCGATGAGCTGACTCTTGTCCTTGAGAAAGAAGAACACCAGCACCGGCATGAGAACCAGGAAGATGAGCATGTTGACGGCGTTCATCACGCCCGAGAACGACACCAGAGTGGCGCCGTAATTGACCAGCTCCTTGCCGATGTTGTCGAGCCAGGCCGAGAGCTGATCCTGGGAAATCAGGGCCAGCTCCTGCTGTGCTTCATCAGCGGCCAGCTCGATGCCGTTGGCGGAAACGGCTTCGGTGGCAGAATCGGGCTTGGCGGGCGCAACAAGCTGCGGATAACGCTCGGGCAGCTTGGCCACCCAGCCCTGCCCCACGGCGATGTAACCGGGCAGATCGCGGACGATCGCTGCCAGCTGCCGGGTCAGCATCGGCACGAGGCCAAACAGCAGGTAGACGAGAGTGGCCATGAAACCCAGAAAGACGCCGATCACGCTCAGCAGACGGGGCGCGCCCAGTCGTTCGAGCCGATTGACGCCCCCCTCGAGGAGGTAGGCCAGCACCAGGCTGGCGAGTACCGGCGCGAGCATCCTGCCGAACAGGACGATGACCAGTACACCCAGCGCAAGAAACAGCGCCAGAATCACGACCTGAGGATCAGAGAAGTGCTGCCGGAACCAGTCGTTGACGCGCGCGATCATGGTGGGATTATAAGGGCGCGGCGTCATTTTTGAGCTCCATCAAGCCCTGCCCGGTGGACCCTCCCCGCAAGAAGGCCACCGGGCAACGTGCCGTCGTTCAGGAGTGTTGTTGCTGCGGGATGAAAAACAGTGTGTCTGCCCTCGTCAGAAATCAAAGCTCAGCACGGCCTGCACCTCGAAGTCCTGATCAAGCTCTTCACCGACCAGGCCCAGCAGATTGCCGCCAAAGGCATATTCAGGCGGCGCATAGGCTGCATTCAGATGCAGTTGACTACGCTTGCCCATGTCTTTGGAGATGCCGGCCATGACGGCGTTGCCGACCATCTCGGAGCCGAGCGCCGCGGCCAGCACGGGCGCGGTGGGGCGCGGCTGCGTGCGCGTGCGGTAATCGACGAACAATTCGATATCGTCTGCCGCCCGCCAGCGCCAGCCCAGGCTGTAGACGGTCAGGTCGGCCCAGGCAAAATCGGGGCTGTTGCGGTCTCCCAGCAGTGCCGTGAAGCGCGCGGGCAGCGACCGGCTCGGGAAGGCGCCGACGTTGCTGTAGAAAATCTGCGACATGCCCAGATTGATCCAGGACCTGGAGGTGGCCTGCAGCTCGAGCCCCACCTGCAGGCGCGGTGGAATATCAAGCTCGGCGCGGGCGCCATGTACGCCGCGAACCGTGGCGAACTCGTCCATGCTGATGCGCGACTGGAAGGCCGCCTCGAGGCGCACGCCGCTGGTCACTTCACTGCTCAGGGCAAAGCGCAGCCCGGTGCCGTGCGAGACCTCATGCTGCGACGGGTCGTGGTACAGCGGCGCGGGCTGGCCGGGAATGTCGCGGGCCGAGTGGGCCGACTGCAGGTTCATTGCTGCCGTGCCGAACTGCTGGCTGGCAAGAATTGCGCTCACCGTCAGATCACTGTTCGGCCCCACCTGCCGCGTGACGCCGGGCATGACGAAGGCCTGCTGAAAGCGCTCGGCACGCCGGATGTTCTCTGAAAGCGACTCTCCCAGCAGCAGGCTGACGCGCGACTGGCGCAGCGACAGCCTGAGCGGGCTGCCGCTGCCGGGATGCATCAGCGGCAGCGCGAACTCGGGCAGGATGACCGCCTCGTCGAACTGCAGCCAGCTCACGCGCGGCAGCTCGGGCACCGCAAGGCGCTCCAGCTCCGGAGTGATTTCATTGACCAGATACTGATCCCAGGGGCCGAGCTCGAATCCGGCCACGTACCATGCCACGCCTGCATAAGGCGACAGGTGCACGGCAGCCGACAGGCGCGTCATCGACCACGCCGATGAAGCGACCATCAGGGAGGCGGCGAATACTGCGATCGAAACAAGCCGGTGAGTCACGCTGGGAATCCGCTCATGTGGATAATGCGAGTTTAACGCCAGTCTTGGTAAAAATACAACGCCCTCAGCCCTCAAGGCAACCGCATACGGCAAGCCGCCGTCAACACGGGCCCTGCAGCCCGAGCGCCGTGTTGCCAATAAGCAACATCAGTGCCTGCAAGCCGCGGCACGAAAGCGCCCGTTGGCAACACCAGGCGCTTCCGGGCCGCGGCCGTGCTTCAGCTGTCCAGACGCTCGCAGATGGCGTCGGTCAGGCTTTCGGTTGTGCCCTGGCCTCCAAGATCCGGCGTCGTCCGGTCGCCGGCCTCGATGACCTCGACGATGGCGCGTCGGATGCGCCCGGCGCGATCGTGGTCGTCGAAGTGTTCGAGCATCTGGGCGGCACCCAGCATCAGCGCGCAAGGATTGGCAATCCCCTGCCCGGCGATATCGGGCGCCGAGCCGTGCACGGCCTCGAACATGGCTGCCCGGTCACCGATGTTGGCCCCGGGCGCCAGGCCCAGGCCACCGATCAGACCGGCGCACACATCCGAAATGATGTCGCCGAACAGGTTCGTCGTCACGATCACATCGAACTGCTCGGGCCGCATGACCAGCTGCATGCAGGTGTTATCGACAATCAGATCATCGCTTTCGATGTCGTCATATTCCTCGGCCACCTCATGAGCCACGCGCAGGAACATCCCGGTGACGTCCTTGAGGATATTGGCCTTGTGCACGATGGTGACCTTGCGCCGTCCGGCACGGCGAGCAAGATCGAAGGCGAAGCGCACCACGCGCTCGCAACCGGTGCGCGTGACCACCATCTTGGATTCCGCCCGGCTGTCGTCGGGCGCAGTCCAGGCCCCCTCGGCCAGATAGGCGCCTTCGGTGTTCTCGCGCACCGTGATCAGGTCAACGCCCTCATAGCGTGAGTTCGAGCCCTTGAAACTGATCGCTGGCCGAACATTGGCGTAAAGATCGAAATGCTTGCGCAAGGCCACGTTCAGCGATTTGAAGCCGCCGCCCACCGGCGTGGTCAACGGTGCCTTGAGGGCGACGCGATTGTTTTCGATCGACTCCAGCGTGGCCTGCGGAAGCAGCTCGCCGACTGCTTCCCTGGCGGCGATGCCGGCCAGCTGAAAGTCGTACGTCAGATCGGCACCGATGGTGTCGAGCAAACGCAGAGTTGCATCCATGATTTCGGGGCCAATGCCGTCGCCCCGGATGACGGTGATTTGCTGTGTCACACTGCCTTCCCTTTTTGGTTGCTTCAGCGGGTCGCTCGGACCCGCCCGTTACAGATTGGCGTCTTGCCTGCGTCCTGAGCTGCCAGGATCGCCACCCGCGGCTGCAAAGCTACAAGCCCAGCATGCGATCGAGGGCACCCTCCTGATCAAGTGCATCAAGGTCGTCAAAGCCGCCGACGTGCGCGTCGCCAATGAAGATCTGCGGCACCGTCCGGCGCCCGCTGCGCTCGACCATCTCGGCGCGCAGGTCGGAGTCATCGACCAGAATCTCAGTGAAATCGACATTTTTGGCACGCAGCAGATTGCGCGCCGCAACGCAGAACGGGCAGCTTGAGGTGGCGTACATCAATACCTGTGCGCGAGACATTGCTCCGGGCTCCTGGCAGTAAATGACGCGCCCGGCCTCAGTCCATTGGAATGCTGTGGGCAAGGCGGTCGCCGTTGAAGAACTCGATCCGTTCGTGGTCAGGGTTGTAGCGCATGCGGATACGACCGGCCGCCCCATCGAGGCTGATGAAATTACCGGCGGCAACGCGAATCGCCTCGCCCGAGTCGATCGAATCGATCACGAGACCGGCTTCGGAAGCCGGCGAATGATCGCTGTAGCCGAACTCCGGGCCGCCGAGTACGATACCATAGCGCGGCTTGCCGCCGGGCTGCCCATTGCTGGTCATCACGCTCAGGCCCAGCTCGGTTGGCGCCGAGCCGCCGTTGATGATTTCCAGCCCCCGAACCAGGGCGAAATCATCGGAGTAATTGACGCCGTTGATCTCAGCACCGACCGCCGGCCGTCCCGTCCAGGTCACGGCGATGCTGTTGGAGCCCCAAACGGCACCGCTGTCGCCGTCGTTTTCGGCAAACAGCGTGGCGCCAACGCCACGCCCACCCCCCTCGAGTCGGGTGGACGCACCGAGCGCCCCGGCATCCAGTGATTTACCGGCCGGTATCAGCGTGTAGAAAGCCGAGTTGTCGACCCCTTCCTCGGCAGTCGTGCTGACCAGCAGCGGCGGATCGTTGACAAACGGCTCGAGCCCGAGCATTCGCAGCACCGGCTCGGTGCCGTCTCCCAGCACCAGGCTGGTGGCCGTCAGCGCGCCGAATATCGCCGATGTGGCTGCAACGCCGGCCAGGCCGGCCAATTTCATCATACGCATGCTATCTGCTCCTTGGAGCTGATCCGACAGTGAACCAACAATCCGACGGCGGCCGGGACCCGGCCCCGCCAGGCCCATGATAGCTGGCGCCCGATCAGATGCACCAGTCGGGCCTGGGCAGTCCGCCGTAACGGCAGGCCTCCCGAACCGGCCCTTCGGGGAACAGTCGATACAGCTCGCGGTGACCACGACTGTCAGGAAATCGCTTGCAATATTCAGCGACCAGCACGCGCATCAGCGGCGGGTTGCCGTAGCGGGCATGGTGATCACGCACGAACTCGATCAGCCACCAGTGAGGCGCATCCAGCCGGCAGCCGTCACGCTCGGCCAGGGCCTCGGCAACTTCCGGAAACCACTGGGTGGCAGAGCACAGAAAGCCTTCCGCATCAAGATCAACCGGCTCGCCGCCCACATACAGACGCTGCCGCGCCTCCTTCACAGCCGCAGCACTCCTGCGCTGTCGCGGCAAAGCGCCGCGAAGGCTTCGTCCTGGATCGGCGCCACACCAACCGGAACCAGGGTTGTGTCCGGCACCCGAGCGCGCAGCTCGGCCAGCTCGAAATCGATCAGCTGGCGCCACGGAGCGATCGCCTCGGGCTCGAGATGCTGCCGACCCGCTCCAGCGAAAACGACTCTCATGTCCACCTCCAGCGTGGCTCCGGCCAGCACCAGTTCCAGCATCTCGCGGTCATCGTCAGCGGTGGGCGGCGTGGCGATGACAACCACCCAATAGCCACGCGCCGGCGGCTGGGTGCACTCCCGATGCCGATCCACACGGGTCGGCTCCGGCGGCGCTGCTCCGAAGCAGGCGAGCTGCTGCGCCTCCAGCGCGTGGTTCCAGAAGCCGGTGAGGCTCGAAAGCACGAAGGGCTCCGGCGGCGGGTCGCGGTGGCGCCGCGACCACGAGCCGGTGCATACCGCAAGCGCCACGCCGTGCCAACCGGCCAGGCGTCGCCATTGCGGGCAAGGTGTCCCCCGGGCCGCGTGCTCGACGCCTTCGCCGTGAAAGAACACCAGCAAACCGCTGCCGTGCTCACGCCACTGCTCGGCGCACTGCTGCGCCAGACGGCTGCCGGCCCCGCCGGGGGCGGCGCGTATCAGCATGATTCGATGATATTGTAGGGACTTGCTCAAGGGGCCGCCGGGCTCGAAGCCAGTGAAACCACGCCGCAGTTTGCGGGTCTGAATTGGACGATGATCAAGCGTCTTTGCAAATTTGCAGCTGCACTCCTTATTGTAGCCGCCGCCACCAGCGCAGGCGCCAACGATACCGTGCGCCTGCCCGATCTGGGAGGTACCAGCACGCGGGTGCTTTCCCCGCAGGAAGCGGAGAGCTTTCCGAAGGAATTCGAGCAATACATGCGCGCCACCGAGCTGCTGATCGAAGATCCGCTCATCCGCGACTTTTTCAAGGACATGGGCTACCGCCTGGTGTCGTATTCCGACAAGGCGGACGAACCCTTCCATTTCTTCGTGCTCAAGGAGCCCAACGTCAACGCCTTTGCCGCTCCGGCCGGCGTGATTGCGCTGCACTCGGGCCTGATCCTGACGGCGCACGACGAGAGCGAAGTCGCCGGCGTTGTCGCGCATGAAATTGCGCATATCACCCAGGACCACCTGGCGCGCGGCATCGAGAGCAGCCAGCAGGTTTCGCTGCCAACCATGCTCGCCACCATCGGCCTGGCGCTGGCCGCCGGCGCCTCCGGAGCGGACGGTGACGCCGCCCAGGCCATCATGATGAGCGGCATGAGCCTGGCGCAGCAGTTCCAGATCAGCCACACGCGGCAGTCAGAATCGGAAGCCGACCGCATCGGCATCGCCCTGCTGGCGCGCGGTGGTTATGACCCCGAGGGCATGACACGCTTCTTCCAGCGCCTCAACACCATTACCCGCGCCATGGGCGAAGGGCCGCCGGAGTACCTGAGCACCCATCCGCTGACCATCAACCGGATTGCCGAGGCCCGCACCCGCGCGCAGCAGCTCACGCGCAAAAACCGATCGCGTGACGATCGCGACTTCTACTTTGTTCAGGCTCGCTTGCGCGCCAAAGTGGTCGACAGCGCCAGCGCCGAACAATGGTTTCGCACCCGGATCGAGCGCGAGTCTGAGTATCCCGAGGCGGCGATGCGTTACGGCCTGGCCATGACCCTTCTGCGCGCCCGCCGCCTGGACGAGGCCCGAACCCAGGTCGACTGGCTGCTGGACCAGGATCCTCAGAGGCAACTGTTTCAACTGCTGGAAGCCGATCTGCTGGTCGCTGCCGGCAGCGTGGACCAGGCTCTGACCATTCTGCGATCGCTGTATCTGCAGTACGCCGGCAACCGGCTGGTCACCACGCAGTATGCGCGCACCCTGATGCACGAGCGCGACCGTCAGCGTGCCGCGCGCGCCTCGGAGGTTCTGCGCAGCTATCTGCGCGAATACCCCGACGATGTCGAGATGATGGAGCTCTACGCTCGGGCGGCCGATCGCGCCGGGGAAAGCGTGCGCGCCGCCGAAGCGCTGGCAGAAAGCTATTACATGCGCGGCGGCATTCACGAGGCCATCGTTCAGCTCAAGCGGCTCAACGAGCGCAACGATCTCGATTATTATCAGCGCTCGCGCGTTTCTGCCCGCCTCAACCAGCTACGCGCCGAGCAGCTGCGGCTTGCCGCCCGTGGGGGGCAACCGCAATAGCGCCCATCGAGCTTGCCGTGCGGCGCCGCCCCGCGGCCCCAAATCGTGAGACTCCTGCATGAACACTCGAGCCGAATCCGGCGCAACTCCCCCTGGGCACATGGATGTGCCGCTGCGGTGCTGGCTGACCGTGGATGCGCTCGCCGGCGGCTGCGCTTTGCACCCCGACCGACGCGCAGCGGGGAAAGCGAAACCATGACGGCGTGGCGGCCGACGGCCTCGGCGGAAAGTCTGCAGCATCGCGCCCGGATGCTTGGCCGCATCAGGGCCTTTTTTGCCGCTCGCGGCGTCGTCGAGATCCAGACGCCGCTGCTGACCGAATCGGGCGTGACCGACGTACATATCGAAGGCGTTGCCACCGAATCACCCGCCGGCTGGCTGCGAACCTCGCCGGAATACTTCCATAAACGACTGCTGGCCGCCGGCTTTGGCGATCTCTATGAGCTCGGAACGGTTTTCCGCCGTGACGAGGCCGGGCGCAATCACCAGCCCGAATTCACCTTGCTCGAGTGGTACCGCGTCGGCTGGGACTGGCGCTCGCTGGCCAATGAAGTGGTCGAGCTCATTGCCCACTGCCTCGATATCCACTCGGATCAGCGCCCGGTTCGATGGCTGAGCTGGAACGACTGCTTCCGGGAATACTTGGATATCGATGCTCTTGCAGCCCGCGTGGACGAGCTCGATACCCTGGCCGATGACGCGCCGGACGGCCTGCCGCGCGATGGCCTGCTCGACTGGCTGTTTGCAACCCGTATTCAACCGCGCTTCAACGCCGACGGCATGACCATCGTTCATGACTACCCTGCCAGCCAGGCCGCGCTGGCCCGACTCAGTGAGGAAAACCCGACCGTGGCCGAGCGCTTCGAGGTGTTTCTGGGCACCAGCGAGCTGGCCAACGGCTACCGTGAGCTATGTGACCCGGCAGAGCAGCTGCAGCGGTTCTTGCGCGACAACCGGATTCGCCGGCAGAACGGACAGCTCGAAATGCCGGTGGATGAGAAACTGCTGGCGGCGCTCGATGAGGGCCTGCCGGAATGCTCCGGCGTAGCGCTGGGCTTTGATCGCCTGCTCATGGCCGCCCGCGGTGCTGACTCGATCGACCAGGTAGTAGCGTTTGCGCATCAGCCGACGTTCTGACGGGCCATTGCCAGCGCTCACGCAGGCGGTCGCGCCATAACTGCAGGCGCTGGCCCGGCCCCATGGCGTTGGGGCGATACAGCCGCTTGAGGGTTGCGGCATCGAGTTGACGCGGCTCATGGTCGGGGCCGATGACCACCAGCTGACTGCCGGGCGGCAACGGGCCGTCAAAACGCACGGCGTCGAACCAGCCAGGCACCTGCGGCTCAAGCTCTCCCGCTGCGCTCCTGAAGCCTGCCAGCCACGCATGCTCGACTTCGCCGCCGGCGTGTTCGATCTGCCAGAGCATGATGGGCTGGCTGCGGGCCACTACCTCTTCGACCTGGCAAGGCGGCAGGCGCGCTTCCCGAAGGCGACGTTCGACCCGATCGGCATCGACCTTGACGAGCAACTCTTCGACCGCGCCGGGCCACAGGGGCAACAGTACCTTTCGTGCCGGCAGCGCCAGGCAAACAAGCGTCAGCGCCAGCAGGGCGATGGCCGCTGCCGAACGGCGCAGCACAAATGACAGCAGGCGTGGCATCATATGCCGAAACACAGCAAAGGAATCTCCGCCAGATTATGGCACGTTGCGCGGGTACCGTAATCGCGGACGGCTCTTGATCCTTTGCCCGGCTCCGAAAGGGGGGAGAGTTCAGGAGCTTCGGGGCGTTCTCAACAAGCCGGAGCAAGCATGGAAGATGCAATTCGAGTGCGGCCAGCCCGCAGTTCGGAAGTGGCAACCCTGGCCAAACTGGTCAAATCGCGTCTGCCCGACATGATGTCGCAGATTCGCCAGGCCGACAGTATCGAAACACACCTGGCAGAACTGGTGCCGGACCAGGCGCTGCTGGTGGCAACGCACGGCACGCGACTGGCGGGGCTGGGCGCGCTCGACCTCGACAGGCAGCGTATTCTCGCCTGCTACCTCGATCCGGAAATCGCTTCACCGGACACGCCGCGCCGGCTGTTCCAGGCCCTGGAAGCGCATGCACTGCGCTTTGGTATCCGCCGGCTCAGCGGGCTTGCCCGCAAAAAGGTCAGTGGCTTCATGCGTTCTTTGGGCTACGAGTGCATACCGGCACCGGATAACGACAACAACATCATCATCGGTCGCAATCTGCTCGAACGGGCCGATGAACAAACGCGTGCGATTCTGAGCCTGTGCGACGAACTCGGCGTACCCGAAAACTACGGCGTAAGACACCGCATGCCCGTGGTTCCCGAAGCCGAACAGCTGGAGCTGGCCGACCGCGACATTTTCGAGCGCGAACAGCGCCTGACTCCGGCCGCTGCCGATGCCTTCAAGCGCATGCGCGATGCCGCGCTGACTGCCAACATCGAGATCCGGCTGGTTTCGGGGTATCGCGCCATTGCCTACCAGGCCAATCTGCTCAAGCGCAAGCTCGATCAAGGCCAGGCGATGAACGAAATCCTGCGCGTTTCCGCCCCGCCCGGCTTCAGCGAGCATCACAGCGGCCGCGCCATCGACGTGACCACGCGCGGCGTCAAGCCGCTGGAAGAAGACTTTGCCGCAACCGAGGCCTATGACTGGCTACTCAATCACGCCCGGGTCTTCGGCTTCAGAGAGTCCTACCCGCGCCACAATCGCCACCGGATTGCGTGGGAGCCGTGGCACTGGTACTACACACGCTGAAAAATCGATGCAAAGCTGCTGCGCCCGCTACGCTTTGCCCCGATTTTTTCTATTGTCTTGTTTGCTCCCAGGCTTCCAGGGCCCGGCGGCGGCTGGCCTTGAGGTCCACGATCGGCTCGGGATAGCCGAGCGCTCTTGACTCGCTCGAAGTCAGGGGTTGGTGGACGCGCTTTGTCGCGCGCTCGGCCAGCTCCGGACACCAACGCCTGAGGTAAGCGCCGTCCGGGTCGAACTTCTCGCCCTGCAGCACCGGATTGAAGACTCGGAAATACGGTGCCGCGTCCGCCCCGCAGCCGGCGGTCCACTGCCAGCCCTGGGTGTTGTTGCCCAGATCGGCGTCAACCAGGGTGTCCCAGAACCAGCGCGCGCCCTCCTGCCAGGGAATGAGCAGGTTCTTGGTCAGAAAGGAGGCCACGATCATGCGCATCCGATTGTGCATCCAGCCCGTGGCCCAGAGCTGGCGCATGCCGGCATCCACCATGGGAATACCGGTCTGGCCGCGTCGCCAGGCCGCCAGGTCGTTGGCATAGTCCGCGCGCGCCCGCCAGGGAAAGGCGCGAAAGGATGGCTTCAGCGCCTGCTCCGGGGTGCACGGAAAGTGCCACAGCAGATGTTGCGAAAACTCGCGCCAGGCCAGCTCACTGGCAAACACCATTCGTCCCTTGCCGAGCGGCAACTCACCGCTCGGTTCGAGCGCACGCAGGACCTGTCCCGGTGAGACCTCACCGAAATGCAGGCGCGGTGAAAGCCCCGAGGTGCCCGCCCGGTCCGGTCGATCACGCTGCTCGTGATAGGCGCTGACGTGATTGGCGAACTGGTCGAGCCGGCGGCGTGCACCCGACTCGCCCGGGGTCCAGTGCCTTGCCAGCTTTTCCGGCCAGTGATGGTCAGGCAACAGATCGAGTTGCTCCAGATCGAGGCTGGCCGGCCAGCGCGCAGGCGGCGTCAGCGCTCGTGGCTCGGGACTGTGGCCGGGCGGCTGCCAGCGCTTCTGCAGGTTTTTCCAGAACGGCGTGAAGACCTGGTATGCGTCGCCGTCGGCCTTGCCACCGGCCCAGGGCTCGATCAACAGCGAGCCATTGAAGCTCTGCGCAATCAGCCCCTCACTTCGCAGGCGCTGCTTGATGCATCGATCGCGCTCGACCAGCGCCGGCTCATGGCAGCGATTCCAGTAAACGGCGCGGGCACCGGTGACCTTGCGCATGCGCTCGAACGCCTGCAGCGGATCGCCGGCGGCCAGGATCAGGCGGCTGCCGCGCTCGCGCAGTTGCTCCGCCAGACTCGCCAGCGACTGATGCAGCCACCAGCGGCTGGCCGCCCCGGGTGACCACGGCCGCTCCGCGGCCGGGTCGAAGACGAATACGGGCAGCACATGTGCATGGTCGCGGCAAGCGTGCGCCAGTGCAGGATTGTCCGCCAGTCGCAGATCGCGGCGGAACCACATGATGGCAACATTCGACATCGAGTGATTGTCGCAGACGCAGCGTCAACAGCGCGTGCCCGCATCACGCCCGCGAGCGCGGTTCAGGCCGAGCTTCGCCGCTGCGCTTTCGCGGCATCCGAGCGCCGTGAGGCGAGTTTTTCGAAATAATCCGCTTCCAGCTCGGTGATGTACTCACCGCTGAAACACGAGCTGTCAAAGCCGGTCAGGCGCTCGTTCTTGCCGCGCACGGCCTTTTCCAGAGCGGCGAGATCCTGGTAGATCAGCCGGTCGGCGCCGATCTCGCGACAGATCTCTTCCTCGGTTCGGCCCGAGGCCACCAGCTCCGAGGTGGCGGGCATGTCGATTCCGTAGACGTTGGGATAGCGCACCGGCGGTGAGGCAGAAGCCAGGTAGACTTTCTTTGCGCCGGCCTCGCGCGCCAGCTGGATGATCTGCTTCGACGTGGTGCCGCGCACGATGGAGTCATCGACCAGGAGCACGTTCTTGTTGCGAAACTCCAGCGCGATGGCGTTGAGCTTGCGCCGAACCGAGCGCACGCGCTCTTCCTGGCCCGGCATGATGAAGGTGCGCCCGATATAGCGGTTTTTCATCAGGCCCTCGCGATATTTCACCCCCAGCTGGTGAGCCAGCGGCAGGCAGGCCGTGCGGCTGGTGTCGGGCACCGGAATGATGACGTCGATGTCGTGATCCGGCCACTCCTGCAGAATCTTTTCGGCCAGGGCCTCGCCCATGCGCAACCGCGCCTTGTAGATCGACAGATCGTCGATCATGGAGTCGGGCCGCGCGAAATACACGTACTCGAACATGCAGGGCGTGTAAGACGCTGCATGCTGGCTGACCTTGCGGTGAAGCTCGCCATCCAGCGTGACGAAGACACACTCGCCCGGTGCGAGATCGGAAATCAGCTCGAAATCGAGAATGTCGAGCACGACCGATTCAGAGGCAACGATGTATTCGGGCCCGTCCGGGGTTTGGCGCCGGCCAAGCACTGCCGGGCGAATGCCGTTGGGATCACGGAACGCCACCAGGCCGACGCCGGCAATCAGGGCCACGGCTGCGTAGGCGCCGCGACAGCGCCGGTAAACCCCGTCCACGGCGGCGAAGATATCCTCCGGATACAGACCGTTGTTGGTATGCGCGCTGAGTTCGTGCGCCAGCACGTTGAGCAACACCTCCGAGTCGGACTCGGTGTTGAGATGGCGTCGATCCTCGGTAAACAGTTCGTGGCTGAGCCGATCGCTGTTGGTGAGATTGCCGTTATGGCCCAGCGCGATACCGCAGGGCGAGTTGACGTACATCGGCTGAGCCTCATCGGGGCGATCACGGCCGGCCGTTGGATAACGCACATGGCCAATGCCGATCTGTCCGGTCAGGCCGGTCACGTCTTCTTCGTCGAAGACATCGCGCACCAGACCCAGGCCCTTGGCCGAGTGCATCCGTCCGCCGTCGAGCGTAGTGATGCCCGCAGCATCCTGGCCGCGGTGCTGCAGGATGGTCATGGCGTCATACAGCCGGGCCGCTACCGGCGAGCGTCCCACGATTCCGACAATTCCGCACATATCAGATTTCGGCCTCCGTTATGACCGTTTCGGTGACTACTTCATCAGGCAGATAGGCCCGAATGGATTCGGGAAAGAAACCCACCATCCAGGTGGCCATTCTTTCCATCTCGGGCAGCAGGGTTGACTGCTGCCACCAGGGATCGGCCACGAACGGGGTAAAGCCGGCAATGATCACCGCCACCAGCACGATGGCCAGCCCCCGAAGCGCGCCAAAGAGAGCGCCGAAAACTCGGTCGGTGCCGGACAGGCCGGTGCCATCGACAAGCCGCCCCAGAAGGTAATTGATCAGCCCGCCGACAACGAGCACGATCAGAAAGACGCCGACAAACGCAATGATGACGCGCACCGAAGGCACTTCGATGATGCCTTCGAGCTGCACCGCCAGCGGGCCGGCAGCCTGCAGCGCCGCGTAGACGGCAGCAACCCAGACCAGCAGCGAAAACACTTCGCGGAGAAAGCCGCGAAACAGGCTGACCACCATCGACACCAGCACGATGCCAATGATGGTGTAGTCAGCCCAGTTCATGGGTGCGAAACCACGATTCCGTCCAGTCCCTGTTCCGCCCGCAGTGTTTCCAGCAGCGCCTCGGCCTCGGCGCGCTCGTCATGCGTTCCCACGCGAACCCGCCAGATGGTGCGGCCACCTGATTGCTCGCTGAACATGAACGCATCAAAGCCGGCGTTGCTGAGTCGGGAACTGAGGCGCTCGGCATTGTTGCGGCTGGCAAAAGAGCCGACCTGTACCGCCAGGCCGCTGCGCTCGTCGTTGTGCTCCTGCCCGGTGGCAGAAAGCTCGCGCACGGCCGGGTCGACACCGGCGACCGTTGCCGCAATCTGGCTTCTTGCCTCGACCGCCTCGGCTTCGCCGGCATACGGGCCCGTGCGCAATCTGAACAGCTCGGCCTGGTCGCGCACCAATACATCCATGGCGGCGCGATGGCCGAGATCGCTCAGGCGTTTGCGGATCCGGTCGGCCGTCTCGCGGTTACTGAACACCGCGACCTGGACCACCCAGCCGCCCTCCTCAGCGGGCGCGGAGCCTGGCTCAGCCGCGGTTGGGGCGTCTGTTGATGGCGGCTCTTGTTCGCTTGGCTGCTCCGCCGCTGCCGGCTCTGGCGGTCGGTCAGCGGCTTCCGGAGCCGCCGCCAGTTCCGGGGCCTGTGTGCCGCCGGCTTCATCACCGTCAGCCGGCTCTGCCGGCAGATCGTCTGCTGCCGCTTCGCGGCTGCGGTTGGCTTGATCCTCGGCAGCGTCCTCGGCAGCGTCGGATTCGGTTCGTACAGCCGGGTCACGGGCGCGCATTGCGCTGCGGTCGCGCTCCAGAGGCCTGCTTTCGGCAGCCGCGGTCTCGGTCGCCGGATCCGGCTGACTGGCCTGCGCCGGCCGACGCGCTTCATCCGGGTCGAGCGCCAGTCGGCGCACGCGCCGGTCGCCGGCTTCACGATCGGGCAGATCGAGCGCCAGTTCACGCGGCGCAGTGCCTTCTTCAGCGCCACCATGGAACAACATCGGCAGGAAGATCACTGCCAGGGCGATGAGAATGCTGGCGCCGACCAGCCGCTGCTTGAGAACCTTGTCCATAGATTGCGTGACCTCCAGGCAATTATCGCACGAGCAAGGCGGGCCTTTGCAGCAAGCGCCGTTGCATGATCACCGAAGATCGCCCCGCTGCCTCGCATTCGGATTTACTTCGGGCCACGCCTCGGCCACCGTCAAGAACGAGCCGAAAACCACCACGCGATCGTCCGGCTCACTGCCGGCGAGCGCATGCTGCAGCGCAGCAGCTACGGATTCTAGCGTTTCGACGCTGCCGGAAACAGGCGCCCTGGCCAGTGCAGCTGCAATGTCAGCGGCCGCCTGCCCGCGATCGCCAGCCAGGGGGGCGAGCAACCAGCGTGAAAAACAGGGGTCCACGGCCCGGGCGATGGCGGCGATATCTTTACCGGCGAGGGCAGAAAACACCGCCGTACTGCGCCCGCTGCAAGGTCCCAGGGCGCGTGCCAGCGACGCCGCCGCGGCCGGGTTGTGGGCCACATCAAGGATCAACTGCGGGCGATCCTGAACGCGCTGGAAGCGCCCCATGAGACGGACCGTCTCCAGACCCGTCGCCATCGACTGTGCGCCAAGCGGCAGGCGCTCTTGCAGCTCATCCAGCGCAATCACGGCGCAGGCGGCGTTGTGACGCTGCCACTCGCCGGCGAGGGCGGGCAGCGGCAGTTGCTGCGTTCCGGAAGAAAGCCTCAGGCCGATGCGCTCGCCAGCGGCCGGATGCAGCCGATCCTGCACCGCAATCACCCGAGCCCCGCTGGCCTGCAGGGCGGCGTCCAGGCCGGTCGGCCAGTCCGGTTCGCCAATCACCAGGGCCCGCCCTGATCGGGCAATCCCGGCTTTTTCAAGCGCAATCTCTGCCCGCGTGTCGCCCAGGTACTCGGCATGATCAATATCGATCGAGGCAATGATCGCCACGTCGGCATCAATGACGTTGACTGCGTCCAGACGCCCGCCGAGGCCGACTTCGAGTATCGCGGCGTCCGCTCCGGCCCGCCAGGCCAGGTGGAACGCCGCCAGAGTCACGTGCTCGAAATAGGTCAGATCGACCTCTCCGCGAGCCGCCTCGACCTCATCGAGCGCCTCGATCAGGGCTTCCGCCCCGGCCTCGCGACCAGCAACGCGCATGCGCTCGGAAAAGCGCAGGATATGGGGCGAGGTATAAGCAAAGGGGCGATAGCCGCCGGCAAGGAGCATCGATTCGATCATGGCCACGATCGAGCCCTTGCCGTTGGTTCCGGCGACGGTGATCACCGGCATGGTCAGCTCGGCGTCCATGCGCTGCCAGACTGCGCGGACGCGGTCGAGCCCCAACCCGATGCGGGAGGCCGGCGCACGCGATTCCAGACGGGCCAGCCAGTCGGTCAGGGCCTTGTCCTCGGTGAGCTCGGACAAACGGCGGGAAGCGTTCAAGACGATGGGAGTCCGGCCCGCCGGCTTACTGGTCTGTTTCGACCAGCTCGCCTTCCTTCGGCTCGCTGCGACGGCGCGGTGCCAGCAGCATGGTCAGCAGGCCGTGTACGCGCTGGCGAAGCTCGCGGCGGTCGACGATCTGGTCGATGGCGCCCTTCTCGATCAGGAACTCCGAGCGCTGAAAGCCCTCCGGGAGCTTCTCGCGCACCGTCTGCTCGATCACGCGCGGACCGGCAAAACCGATCAGTGCGTTGGGCTCGGCCAGGTTGATGTCGCCAAGCATGCCCAGGCTGGCCGACACCCCGCCGGTGGTGGGATGGGTCAGCACGGCGATATAGGGCAGCCCCTGTTCGGCCATGCGTGCCAGGGCGGCCGAGGTCTTGGCCATCTGCATGAGCGAAAACAGGCCTTCCTGCATGCGGGCACCGCCGGAGGCGGCAAAACAAACCAGCGGCAGGCCGCGCTCCAGACAATCTTCGGCTGCCAGGGCAAAACGCTGGCCCACCACCGAACCCATCGAGCCGCCCATGAAGCGAAAATCGAAGGCGCAGGCGACCAGCTCCATTTCCAGCAGCGTGCCGCGCAGCGCAATCAGCGCGTCCTGTTCGTCGGTCGCCTTCTGGCTGGCAACGATCCGGTCGCGGTACTTCTTGGTGTCCTTGAAGCGGAGCACATCCACCGGCGCCAGCTCCGCGCCGATCTCGACGTGTTCGCCCTCGTCCAGAAAGGCTTCCAGCCGCGAGCGGCCGGTCAGCGCCATGTGATGGTCGCAGCGGGGGCAGACATTGAGGTTGCGCTCCAGCTCCGGCCGGTAGAGCACCGCATCACAGGCCTTGCACTTGGTCCACAGCCCGTTGGGCACCTTGCGGCTCTTGGAGCCTTCGGTACGGATCCGGGCGGGCATCAATTTCTGGAACCAGGTCATGTCAGGCAGTCACCACGTCATTTCTCGAAGGAGCATTATTGTCCATGGCCCGGCGAATCGGGGCAAGGTAGTCACGCGCTGCCGCCACGGCCTCCGCCGTGGTGCCGGCCCGGCCCAGCTGTTCTACCAGCGCCGAACCGATGATGACGGCATCCGCGCTCTCGGCGACCGCGGCCGCGTGCTCGGGCGTGCGAATGCCGAAACCGACGGCAACGGGAACGCCCGCCGCGGCCCGCACGCGGGCAACGGCCGGGGCCAGCGAAGTCGTATCCAGCGTCGCCGCGCCGGTCACGCCCTTGATCGAGACATAGTAGAGAAAGCCGCCGGCCAGCTCGGCTGTCCGCTGCAGGCGCGTATCCGTGGTGGTCGGCGCCACCAGAAAGATCTGGTGCAGGCCGTGGCGGAGCAGCTCGGCGCGCATTTCTGCCGCCTCCTCGGCGGGATAATCGACGATCAGCAGGCCGTCGACGCCCGCAGCCGCCGCCTCTTCACAGAACCGCGCCACGCCGCGGCGCTCGATGGGGTTGGCATAGCCCATCAGGATGATCGGCGTATCGGCATCGCGGCGGCGGAACTCCGCGACCATGGCCAGCACCTGCTGCGGACCGGTGCCCTGCTCCAGCGCACGCGCGCAGGCTTTCTGGATCACCGGCCCATCGGCCATGACGTCGGAAAACGGCATGCCGATTTCAATCAGATCACAGCCCGACTCGACGGCGGCGTGCAGAACCGGCACGGTCGCGCCGGGCCCGGGATAGCCGGCGGTGATATACGGGATCAGCGCCCGGCGATTGTCGCCGCGCAGCTGTTCGAATCTCGCGTCGATGCGGTTCACAACGTCATTCCTTCCAGTTCGGCCACGGTGTTGATGTCCTTGTCGCCCCGGCCGGACAGATTGACCAGAACCACGTCGTCGGGATCGCGCTCGGCGGCCAGCTTCATGCCCCAGGCCACGGCATGAGCGGACTCCAGCGCCGGCATGATGCCTTCGCTGCGGGTCAGTTCGTGGAATGCCGTCAGCGCCTCGTCGTCGTCGATACCGACATACTGAGCGCGGCCGGAGTCTTTCAGCCAGGCGTGCTCCGGACCGACGCCCGGGTAGTCAAGCCCGGCCGAAATCGAGTGGGTGTCGACGATCTGCCCGGCGTCGTCGTCGAGCAGGTAGGTGCGCGAGCCGTGCAGCACGCCAACGCGGCCGGCGCACAGGCTGGCCGCGTGTTCGTGGCCGGCCAGGCCGCGACCCGCCGCCTCGACGCCGTACATGGCCACACCGGCATCGTCGATAAAGGGATGAAACAGGCCCATGGCGTTCGAGCCGCCGCCGACGCAGGCAACCAGGGCATCGGGCAGCTTGCCGTATTCTGCCATCATCTGGCGGCGCGCCTCGCGCCCGACCACGGCGTTGAAGTCGCGCACCATGGCCGGGTAAGGATGCGGCCCGGCGACCGTGCCCAGCACGTAGAAAGTATCGTCGACGTTGGTGACCCAGTCGCGCATGGCCTCGTTGAGCGCGTCCTTGAGCGTGCGCGAGCCGTCTTCGACGCTGACTACTTCGGCGCCGAGCAGCTTCATGCGAAAGACGTTGACCGACTGACGCCGGACGTCGTCTGCACCCATGTAGACGACGCACTTCATGCCCAGCCGGGCGGCCACGGTGGCAGTGGCCACGCCGTGCTGGCCGGCGCCGGTTTCGGCAATCACGCGCTGCTTGCCCATGGCCTGTGCGAGCAGGGCCTGACCGACGGTGTTGTTGATCTTGTGCGCGCCAGTGTGGTTGAGATCTTCGCGCTTGAGCACGATTTTGGCGCCGCCGATCCTGCGCGTCAGATTGCCGGCGAAATAAAGCGGCGACGGACGGCCAACGAAGTGCGCCAGATCAGCGTCAAGGCGCGCCATGAAGGCGTCGTCGGCAAGGTGACTCCGCCAGGCCGTCTCCAGTTCTTCGAGCGCCGCCATCAGGGTTTCGGAAACGAAACGTCCGCCGAAGACGCCAAAGTGGCCGCCGGCATCGGGCAATTCGCTTGCAGTCGCTGTTTTTTCGGCTATTTCAGCCATGTTTCACCGCCTTGATAAAGTCACGAATCAGCTTATCACTCTTCACGCCGGGCGAGACCTCGACTCCGCTGGAAACATCCACGGCATGCGGCTCGAGGCGGGCACAGGCTTCGCGCACGTTATCGGGACGCAGTCCGCCGGCCAGCACCCAGGGGCGATCCACGCGCGGCGCCCTCGACCAGTCGAAAGCCTTACCGCTGCCACCGGTCTGGCCGGGCGCGTGCGCATCGAGCAAAAGCGCGTCGGCCAGAGCGTAGTCGTCGGGATCGTCGGCATGCTCGCCACCCATCGCCAGCGCCTTCATCCAGGGCCGACCGAACTGTTGGCAGAAGCCCTGACTTTCGCGCCCGTGGAACTGCAGCCAATCCAGCGGCACCTGCGCAAGCGCTGCAGTCACTGCTGTCGCCGGGGCGTCCATGAACAGGCCGACGCGACTGACGAACGGCGGCAGCGCCCGGCAGATCGCCCGGGCGCGTTCAAAGTCGATGCAGCGCGGCGTGCCTTCAACGAAAACCAGGCCGATGGCATCAACCCCGGCGGCGGCGGCCGCCAGTGCATCCTCGATGGACGTGATGCCGCAGATCTTCACCCGGGTCATGGTTTGCGCCCTTGAACGTGCGTCAGCTGCGGCTGACGCGGATCAGCGCAGTTTGAAACAGGATCATTCATCGGATTTCGCATCGGTGTGAAACGGCCGCTTCCAGCAAAAGTTTGGTCGAGAGGTGTGCGCCGCCGCTCTCCCCGGAATCAGATCCCGGCCTGCCGCCCGTCATCACGCGGCGGAAAGTCGATTTCCATGCCTACCGGCAAGTCCGGATGATCCGGATAACTCGGCGCCACGAAACACAGGCCTTCGGCCGCTGCCGTCGGGCCAGCCACCGTCCGATCGAGCGCTGCCAGCACCTCGCCCGGCCAGGACACGGAACGCTCGCCCTTGCCAACGGCAATCAACGTGCCGACGATGTTGCGCACCATATGGTAGACGAAGGCGTTGGCTTCGATGTCGACAATGACCTCGCTGCCGCAGCGGCTGACCGACAGCCGGTGGACCCGCCTGACCGGTGATCTTGCCTGGCAGCCGACCGCCCGAAAGCTGGAAAAGTCGTGCTCACCCAGCAGGGCTTGTGCCGAATCATGCATACGCTGCGCGTCCAGCGGCTGACGTACCCAGGCCAGCTGGCCGCGGGCGATGGCCGGTCGCACCCAACGGTTGAGAATACGATAACGGTAGCGTCGGCGTGCGGCCGAAAAGCGGGCATGGAAGTCACTCGTCACGGGGCGAACCCAGAGCACAGAAATACCGGGACGCAGATGCGTGTTGGTCCCCAGAACCCAGGCACGCTCACCGCGCTCGGCGTTGCTGTCGAAATGTGCAACCTGACAGCGCGCGTGGACCCCGGTGTCGGTGCGCCCGGCGCCCTGTACGGCCACCGGGTGATTGGCCACCCGACTCAGCGCCGATTCCAGACAGGCCTGTACGGTGGGCGTCTGGCGCTGCGTCTGCCAGCCAAAGAACCCGCTGCCGTCGTACTCGATGCCGGCGGCCAGTCGCATTCCGGCATTCCGTCTTAATCCAGCCCGTCGAGAAGCTCGCGGGCTTCCTGACGCTTGGCGTCGCTGCCGTCGCTGACCACTTCGTCGAGCACCGCGCGCGCCGAGTCGGCCAGATCAACCGACAGGTAGGCCCGGGCCAGATCGAGCTTGACGTCAGCATCCTCGTCGGTCAGGACCGCTTCAGAAGGCGTGCCCGGATCAACCACCGGCTCCTCGGCCGGCGGCAGATCGAACTCGAAGCTCTCATCGTCACCCGACTCGAACGGCGGCTCCTCCGCCTGCTCAGCAGCGCCGGCATCTTCGCTCTCGAGATCGAATTCGAAGCCCCGGTCTGCCTCGATGGGCTCTTCTGCTCCGAACTCGGAATCAAGGTCGAACTCGAGCGCTTCATCGTCGCGTGTGCCGGCCTCGCCAAACACCTCATCGGCTTCCTGCTCCTGGGCGGTTTCTAGATCCAGATCGGGTTCATCGGCCTGCTCCTCCCCGATCGTCACCGGCGCCTCGGAGTGCTCATCCACCTCGGCCTCGGTCGCATCGCCAAGGCTGTACTCGTCGAGCTCCCTGAATTCATTGAAGTCGGCGGCATCCTTGTCATCACCATCGTCGGCGGAGTAAAGATGCGGCACCGACCCTTCGGAAGGCTCATCGAGGCGGTCGGAAAGCTCGGCGAGGTCGGTATCGACGTCGTACTCCGCCTCTCGATCCTGGCCTTCGAGTTCATCGGCGGTAATGTCGCTGTCGCTGTGCTCACCGAAATCGGGTTGGAAACCGCGGCGCTCTGCGGTGTCCTCGAATGCCTCGCTCCCGGATTCGTCTGCGTCGACGTCGAGCATGCCCAGCATCTCGTCGGCGCGGCGATCGAATTCGTCCTCGTACTCGCCTTCGCCGGTCGTCACCAGCGGATGATCGGGCGCCTGAGTGGCCGCCAGGGCCAGCGCCTCCTGCCACTCGCTGGCAGATTCGTCGTCGACGACCTGATACATCTGATCGAAGGCATCGGTGAATGCCTGTTCCTGATCACGGTCAGCCAGCAGTTTGAGCAGCGCCAGGTGGGCGGACAGCTCCCGCGGCTCCTGGGCCACATTCTTGCGGGCCAGGGCAACGGCATCATCGGGGCCCGAACGACCGCCGGCAGCACCGGCGCGGCGGCGACGCAGCCAGATCAATGCAGCGGCCACGAGCGCCACGATCAGCAACAGCCCCAGCAGCGGCCACAGCCACATTGACAAACCACCGGAGCTTGGCGTTGCCGACGACTCGGAACGCTCCGCCACAGCGGACTCCTCGGCCTGTTCAGCCGGCGGCTGGTCGTTTTGAACATCGGAATCCGCCGCTTCCTCGATCAGCGGCTCCTGCATATCGGCGTCAGCCACGGGCTCGCCTGCTGCGCTGTCGTCTTCAAGCGCCGGCTCGTCTTCCGCATCGCCGGGCTGAAAGCGCTCTTCAAGCTCGCGCATGTATTCATCGATGCGCTCGCTGCCGCTGCTGTCGGTCGCCTCGGAGGCGGCGTCGGTCTGCGCCAGGCTTTCCTCTTCGGCGCGGGCTTCACGCGCCTCGCGCAGCCGTGCCTCGAGCTCGGCCAGAGACTCTTTGGCAACCGCCAGGCCGGCCATGTCACGCTGATCGAGCGCGTCGCGAATCTCGGCGATATGATCATCAAAGGCATCATTGGCGAAGCCGTCCATGATGATGTCGCTTTCCAGCGCATTGAGCTCGCTGCGCGCGGCGCGGATCTCTTCATCGGCTACCGCCGAGCTTTCGGAGTAGCCATCCTCTTCGGGCGGCACAACGTCCAGACGGAAGTCGTCTTCGGCCTGATCCGACTCAGCGGACTCGGCGGGGACCGTCGTATCGGCCACTGCATCGGTCGCTTCCGGCTCGGCCGGCGCGGGAGCCTCCGGGATCGCCGCATCGGATACCACCGGCAGCTCCTCGGCGGCCGCCGGCTGCCAGGAGCGCATGTGTTCACGTACGCGGCGCTCGGCCTCGGCGCGTTCCATGGAGCGCAGCTCATCGAGTGCCGGCATGTCCAGCTGCGCGTCGCTGCGCAGCTGATTGATGTTCTCACCCAGAAAGGCGTCACGGTTGCGATTGAAGATCGCCAGCATGACCTGATCCATGCTCAGCGCGGTATCGGGACGCCAGTTGCGGGCAATACTCCAGAGGGTGTCACCCTCCTGGACCTGGATCGAATCTGCGCCGCGCGCAGCGGAAGCAGGCTCGGCCGATGGCGACGAGTCGGCGGCCGGGCGCGACGTCGATGTGCTCGGGGCGCTGTCACGCTCATCGGCCACAGGCGTTGTCGGCGCGGAGGCTTCGCTCTGACCTGCCCCGCTCAACTCACGCGCCGGCGGCGCGGAATCAACCACGGGCGGATCCAGGAACAGGGTGTATTCGCGCAGCACGCGACCGTTGGCCCAGCGCGCATCCAGGAGAACCTGAATGATGGGATCATTGGCCGGACGCTGCGAGCTCAAGTGCACGATCGGCGGCTGCGTGCTGCGATCGATCGTGACCTCCAGCCCCAGCGCGAGCGCATCACTGGGCATGCCCAGACGCTCGAAATCCTTCAGCGCCGCCGGGCCGACGCTGACCGACTCGATGGCTTCACCCTCGATTTCGAGCAGGCGGATGGTCGCGTCCAGCGGCTGCCCCAGCCACGAGTCCACGCGGGCTTCCCCAAGCCCCAGCGCCCGAAGTCCATCGGCCGGAAATAGCAGAATGAGTGCTCCCAGCACGACTGGTGCGATCAGTCGAACAGCATTGTTGGCCATGAGCGCCGTTTCCCTCTGAATGCTTGACAAATGTATTCCAATTCAAGCAAGTATACCAACGTCTTCACACGATGCGAAAGCGTCGCGGCGCGGCGGCGCTCTTTCATGAGTTCGCTGATTGAAATCAAACGCCGAGAAGCGTAGCGAGCGGCTGCGTGACGGTGGCCGCCGGAGCACAGGATCCGGAGTGTACGTAGAAGTACACGAGGAATCCGAGCACCGCCGGACGCCGTCACGCCGTCACGCAGTAGCTCATCGGCGATTGATCAGATATTCGGCGATCTGGATTGCATTCAGCGCCGCGCCCTTGCGGACGTTGTCGGACACCACCCAGAAGTCGAGCCCCCGGGGATGACTGAGGTCGCGCCGGATGCGGCTGACGAAGGTTTCGTCGCGGCCGCTGGCGTGTGTCAGCGGCGTGGGAATCTCGGGCTCGTCGATCACCTTCAAACCGGGCGCGTTGCGCAGCAGATCGCGTGCATCCTCGAGCGACAGCGGCTCGACCGTTTCCAGATGCACTGCCTCGCCGTGGCCGAAGAACACCGGCACGCGCACGGCCGTGGCGTTGACTGAGATCTGATCGGTATCGAAGATGCGCCGCGTTTCGTTGTGCATCTTCATCTCCTCGCCGGTGTAGCCGTTGTCCTGCAGCTTGTCGATCATCGGGATGACGTTGAAGGCGATCGGCGCGTTCAGGGCCTCGACCGTGGGCTCGGTGAAGTTGAAACGGTCCTTGCTCTGCTGGGCCAGCTCTTCCATGGCTTTTGCGCCACCACCGGAAACCGACTGGTAGGTGGCCACGTTGACGCGCGCCACGCCGGCGGCGCGATGAATCGGTGCGATGGCCAGCAGCATCTGGATGGTCGAGCAGTTGGGGTTGGCGATGATGCCGCCATCGGTGCCGAAATCATCCAGGACGTCGCCATTCACCTCGGGCACGATGAGCGGCACGTCCGGGTCGAGCCGGTAATGCGAGGTGTTGTCGATGACCGTGCAGCCGGCGGCCACCGCGCGCGGTGCATGCTCGGCCGACACGCTGCCGCCGGCAGAAAACAGCGCGAAATCCCAGCCGCTGAAGTCGAACTCGGCCAGATCCTGGACGGTGACCGACCTGCCCTTGAAATCAACCTGCGTGCCGGCCGACCGGCTGGAAGCCAGCACCGCCAGTTCGCTGATCGGAAACTCGCGCTCGGCCAGCAGCTCCAGCATGACCTGCCCCACCGCCCCGGTCGCACCGGCCAGGGCCACTCGATAACCTTGCTTCGCTTCGCTCATGATGTCGCTTCTTTAAGTGTGAAGTGTGAAATCTTTTAAGTGTGAAGTGTGAAATGCTCAAGTGTGAAGTGTGAAGTGCGGACCACTCGGGACTGGTTTTCTTCACACTTCACACTGAACACTTCCCACTATGATTCTCCGCCAGGAATGCGCGGCGTCTGCTCGTCCACGTCGCCGCACTGGGCGCGATCGAGCAGGACATGATCCATGATCACCAGCGCCAGCATCGCCTCGACGATGGGCGCCGCGCGAATCCCGACACAAGGGTCATGGCGACCGGTGGTGACGATTTCAACCGGCTCGCCCTGGCGATTCACCGTTTTTCCGGGCAGGCGCAAAGACGAAGTCGGCTTGAAGGCCACCGCGCACTCGACCGCCTGACCCGTCGAAATTCCGCCCAGAACCCCCCCGGCGTGGTTGGACTCGAAACCTTCGGCCGTGATCTCGTCGCGGTGCTCGGTACCCTTTTGCGAAACCGAATCGAAGCCGGCGCCGATCTCCACGCCCTTGGCGGCATTGATGCTCATCATCGCCGCGGCCAGATCCGCGTCGAGCTTGGCGTAGACCGGCGAACCCAGACCGACGGGCACGCCGGTGGCGCGGGCCTTCACCAGAGCGCCAGCGGAGTCACCCGACTTCCAGAGCTTTTTCATGTAGTCCTCGAGCGCCGCGACTCTTGATGCATCGGGACAGAAAAACGGGTTGGTGTCGATCACCGCGGGATCGAATTGCTCGTCGCAAACCTCCTCGCCGATCCGCGACAGCCAGCCGGTGATCTCGACGCCGAGACGCTCGCGCAACCACTTTTTCGCCAGCGCTCCGGCGGCCACCCGCATCGCCGTCTCGCGCGCCGACGACCGGCCACCGCCACGATAGTCGCGGATACCGTACTTGTGGTGCCAGGTGTAGTCAGCGTGCCCGGGCCGGAACTGATCGGCAATCTTCGAGTAATCCTTCGAGCGCGCGTCGGTGTTGTAGACCACAAGCGCAATCGGCGCGCCGGTCGTGCGGCCCTCGAACACGCCCGAGAGGATCTGCACGTCCTCCTGCTCCCGGCGCTGCGAGGTCCAGCGGCTCTGCCCGGTCGCCCGGCGCATCAGCTCGACGCGAATCTCGTCGGCGGCAATCTCCATGCCGGGCGGAAAGCCATCGACCACGCAGCCGATCGCCGGGCCGTGGCTCTCGCCGAAAGTCGTCAGGGTCAGGATGCGACCGAATGAATTGAACATGCAGGACTCCGCAGGGCGATCAGAAACAGGATTGATTGCAATGATACCGCTGGGCTCACAGAGCCGGTCCGTAGAATCCGCACTCTTCTGCCGCGGATCGAAGGACGGCTCCCCGGCTCAGGTCCGACACGGGTTCAGAAGTGATCGGCCGATGCCCGGCGCCAGTCGTCTGCGTAATAGTCGGGAATGTCGTCGCCGAGCAGCTGCTCGGGCTCGAGGCGCACATACATCTCGGCGTGGCTTCGCACCCGTCCCGACGGGCCGCGCTGATGAATGAATTCCGGCCCGAGCTCGTCGGGGCCGGCGCAGCCCATGGCCCCGGTGATATCGAGAAAGGACTGCACGGTGGCTGCGTGAAAATTCTTTACCCGCAGGCCCTTGGATTCGACGTCGATGGCGCGCGCGCGGCGCGGGTCCTGGGTGGTTACGCCGGTGGGGCATTTGTTGGTGTGGCAGCGCCGCGCCTGGATGCAGCCGACGGCGAACATGAACGGCCGCGCGGCGTTGCAGGCCTCGGCGCCGAGGGCGTGCTTGAGCACCATCTCGAAGCCGGTGGCGATCTTGCCGCTGGCCACCAGGCGCATGTCATCGCGCAGGCCGGCGCCGGTGAGCGCGTTGTGCACGTAGGGCAGCGCTTCGTTGATATAGATACCCAGGCGGCCGGCAAACTCGACGGGCGCGGCGCCGGTGCCGCCTTCGGCACCGTCGACGGTGATGAAATCCGGGCGGATGCCGGTGGCGATCATGGCCTTGCAGATGCCGAGAAACTCCGCCGGCCTTCCCAGGCAGAGCTTGAAGCCCACCGGCTTGCCGTCGGTCAGATCACGCAAGCGGGCGATGAATTCCAGCAGGCCGACGGGACTGTCGAACTCCGGATGGGTCGGCGGCGAGAGGCAGTCCTCGCCCATCGGGATATCGCGAACGCGGGCGATTTCCGCGTTGATCTTGGCCGCCGGCAGCAGCCCGCCGTGGGAGGGCTTGGCACCCTGCGAGAGCTTGAGCTCGATCATCTTCACGTGCTCGTCGGCCGCCTTTTCAGCAAACTTCCCGGCGTCGAAGCGGCCGTCTTTCGTGCGGCAGCCGAAATAGGCGGTACCGATTTCCCAGACCACATCGGCGCCGTACTCCAGGTGGTAGGGGCTCAAGCCGCCTTCGCCGGTGTTGTGGGCAAAGCCGCCGAGGCTGGCGCCACGATTCATCGCCAGCACGGCGTTGGCCGAAAGCGAGCCGAAGCTCATCGCCGAAATATTGAGCCGCGAGGCATCATAGGGCTGGCGGCAATCACTGCCGCCGAAGACGACGCGGCTGCAGACGGCATCGACCTGGCGCACGGCCAGCGAATGCTCGGCAAAATCGTAGCCGCTGGCCTGGATGTCGCGAATGGTGCCAAACGGCATGATGCTCTCGACGCCGTCGGCGCGCTGATTGACCACGTCACGCTGCAGGCGGTTGAAGGGCCGCCCGGAGGTTTCGGACTCGAAGAAGTACTGGCGCAGCTCCGGCCGGATGAACTCGAGCATGTAGCGCAAGTGCCCGATGACCGGGTAGTTGGTCAGGACGTTATGGCGCGAAAAGATATCGTAAATGCCCACGGCGACGAGCAGCAGGACAACCGCCAGTGCCCACCAGGCCGCGGGCCAGACCAGAGCGAGTGCAACCGTGACCAGTACGGCCAGCGCAGAGACCCAGTAGAAAATGGTGCGCGCCATGGCGTCATCATACGCCGTCCGCGCCGACGATGACGAAAACACCCGGGATCCGATCCTTGCCGAAAGACAGGGGCTGCACCGGCGCCGCGCAAGTCCGCCCTGCCCGATGCGGCTGATGCGGCTGTCCGGCCCGCCTCCGGGGAGCGCTTCCGCGACATGCGCGCATGGCTGTAACCGCCGGAATCAGGGTACGCGATGGGTCCAGTCGCGGGTCAGAAAGCGGTCCTTGACCAGGGCTTCGGCGCGCTCGAGTTCTTCGGGCCGGTAGCGGCCGGGCCGGGTGTCGTAGCGCTCGGCAAAGTGCGCGAGGAAGGCGCGCATGATGTCCTCGCGGGCCATGCCGGTCTGCGCGCGCATCGGGTCGACGCGCTTGTTGGCGCTGCGCGTGCCCTTGTCGGAGAGCTTCTCGCGGCCGATACGCAGAACCTCGACCATGCGCTCGGCGTCGATGTCGTAGGCCAGGGTGGCGTGATGCAGCACCGCGCCAGTGCCGAAGCGCTTCTGCGCCGCACCACCGATCTTGCCGGCTTCCGAGGCGATGTCGTTGATCGGCACGTAATGGGCCTTGATACCCACCGAAGCGAGGGCGCCAAGCACCCAGTCGTCGAGAAAGGCGTAGGACTGCTCGATCGACAGCCCCTCGACCAGCGAGGTGGGCACGACCAGCGAATAGGTGATGCAGTTGCCCGGCTCCATGAACATCGCCCCGCCGCCCGAAATCCGGCGCACGGCTTCGATGCCGTGGCGCTTTGCTCCATCGGGGTCGATTTCGTTGGCCAGCGACTGAAACGCGCCGATGACGACCACCGAATCGTCCCAGTCCCAGAAGCGCAGGGTGGGCGCGCGCCGGCCCGCACCGACCTCTTCGGCAATCACCTGATCGAGCGCAACGTGCATCACCGGCGCCATGGTTTCAGCCTCGATGACTTCGAAGACGTGGTCACCCCAGCCGCTGGCCTTGCCGAGCGCCCGGCGCACGGCAATGGCAACCGCGTGTGGCGAAAACCCGACCATCTCGACAGAATCATCCAGCGCGTGCTCGATGGCCTGGGCCAGCGCCGGCACGCGCGCGCTCGAGGGCATGCCCTCGAGCGCGGCATTGATCTGATCCAGCGCCGAATCGGGCTCGAGAAAGAAGTCGCCGGAGATGTTGACGCCGGAGAGCCGGCCGTCGACCACTTCGACATCGGCAGCAACCAGCTTGCCGCCGGGAACCTTGTATTCACCGTGCACCGGAAACGCTCCTGGTTTAGAGATTGCTGTAGTTGGGCCCCGAGCCACCCTCGGGCGTGACCCAGGTGATGGCCTGATAGGGATCGGCAATATCGCAGGTCTTGCAGTGCACGCAGTTGGCAGCGTTGATCTGCAGATGCTTTTCGCCGGCCTCGTCCTCGACAATTTCGTAGACGCCGGCCGGGCAATAGCGCGTGCAGGGGTTGCCGTATTCCTCGGCGCATCGGGTCACGCACACGGTGGGGTCGGCAACCTTCAGGTGCACTGGCTGATCCTCGTCGTGCGCGATATCGGCGTAGAACACCGACGCCAGGCGATCGCGCGGCGGCAGGTCGCGCTCGACGTAGTCGTAGTCGAAGCCCGGCTCGTCGAGCTTGCGGAACTGCTCATGATCGGCGTGATTGCGCAGTGTGCGCGGCAGCTTGCCGGCGGTGACCGTCTCGATGACCGCAGTGGCCATGCCCCGCCACAGGCCCTTGTTGAAGCCCGGGCGGATGTTGCGGACCTTCTTCAGCTCCGCCATGACATCGGAGCCTCGCAGGCGGGCATCGAAACCTTCGCTGCTCAATTTCTCGGCCAGGTGTTCGGCCGCAAGCATGCCCGACTTCATCGCCTGGTGGGTGCCCTTGATCTTGGGCACGTTGAGCACGCCGGCGGTATCGCCGATCAGGATGGCACCGGGCATCTCGACCTTCGGCAGCGACTGGTAGCCGCCTTCGGCCAGCGCGCGCGTGCCGGCCGAAAGGATCTCCCCGCCTTCGAGCAGCTCATGCATCATCGGGTGGTGCTTGAACTGCTGGAATGCCTCGAACGGCCTGAACATCGGATCCTGATAGTCCAGGCCGGCAACCAGTCCGATGGCGACGCGATCCTTGTCGAGGTGATAGACAAAGCTGCCGCCATAGATCTCGCCGGGCAGCGGCCAGCCAACGGTGTGCTGAATCAGGCCCGGCTGGCTGCGGCCCTCGGGCAGCTGCCACAATTCCTTCAGACCGATGCCGTAGGTCTGCGGGTCCGAATCGGCGTCGAGCCCGTATTTACGGATCGCGCGCTTGGTCAGGTGACCGCGACAACCCTCGCCGAGCACGGTCACCGGCGCGTGTATTTCAATGCCTTGAACGTAGCTGTCCTTGGGGTTGCCTTCCCGGTCGACGCCCATGTCACCGATGATCACGCCCTGGACTTCGTCGTTGTCGTTGTATGCCAGGTCGGCAGCGGCAAAGCCGGGGAACAAATCCACGCCCAGCGCCTCGGCCTTCGGCGCCAGCCAGGCGCACATGGCTCCCAGCGAGACGATGAAGTTGCCGTGATTCTTCTGCTGCGGGGGCGTGAGCAGCCGGTGTTTGCCGGTCTTGGTCAGGTAGAGGAACTGATCCTTTTTCGCCGGCACGCAGATCGGCGGCGGATCGTCGCGCCAGCCGTCGATCAAGGCATCCAGCGGCTCGGGCTCGATGACCGCGCCGGAGAGGATGTGCCCGCCGATCTCGGCGGCCTTTTCGATCACGCAGACGTTGAGGTCAGCGTTGAGCTGCTTGAGCCGGATCGCACAAGCCAGCCCGGCCGGGCCGGCACCAACGATCACGACGTCGTATTCCATGATTTCGCGTTCGGACATTCAGAATGCTCGAATTCAAGGCCAGACGCTCAAGGATACCGCCTTGCCGCACGAACTGTCAGCCGAATCCCGCTCCTGGGCCCGCTGCTATTAACCCGACATCAAAACAGGTTGCATTCAGCCGCGCTGTACATCCCGACAGCAAGGCAGCGAAACGCCGCTGTAGTGGGCCTGGAGCAAGTTTCGATAACGCCGTCTTTCGGGATGCAGAGCGCAGCCTGTCGTTCAATATCAATATGTCAGGGTCCCAAGGATGCCCCGACTTGGCGTGATCGCTCCTGGAAAGGGAATGACCCTTCACAGCGAGCGACGCCTTGATTCGGGCCATTCTTGGAGCCCTGAGTGCAACCTACTTTGATGCCGGGTTAATAACACCACCGAAGAACCGGCACCCACGACCATGGGCGAGACCTTCAGGTTGATGCATGAGGCCGAACTGATCGGTGAGGCGCTTGCCGATCGTCTGCGCGCCGCCGTTGGCTTTCGCAATATCGCGATCCACAGCTACCGAGACGTCGACTGGGCCATTGTCCACTCGATCTGCACGCATCGGCTGGACGACTTTCGCGATTTTGCGCGGCTGACCGCATCACTTATTTAACCCGGCCGCAGTGCAGCTTGCTGCCGGATCAATCGAGTAGCGCTTGCAGCTTCGGCCAGAGCGTCTCGAGGATTTGCGGCTGGGCATCGGCGGTGGGATGGATACCGTCGTCCATCAGCATGCCGGGCCGGTTGAAGATGTCGTCGAGAAAGAACGGCAGCAGCGCGATGTCGTATTCTCCGGCCAGGCGCGGATAAATGGCCTCGAAACGTTCGATGTAGGTGGGGCCGAGGTTGGGCGGCAGGCGGATCTGCATCAGCGCCACCTCGGCGCCGGCCGACTTGCCTTTGTCGATCAGGGTCGCCAGATTGTCTTCGGTCTGGGTCGGGGACAGGCCGCGCAGGCCGTCGTTGCCGCCGAGGATGATCAGCACGACGTCGGGAGCGTGGCGCTCGAGCAATCCGTCGATGCGCGTCACCGCACCGGCGGTCGTCTCTCCGGAGATGCTAGCGTTGATCACTTCGTGCTCGTCGGCAAGGCGCTCGGACAGCAGATGAACCCAGCCCGATTCACGCGGGATGGAATAGGCGTCGGAGAGACTGTCGCCGACGATCATCAATTTTTCCGCCTGCGCGGGCACAGCCGCCAGCAGGCTCACGGCCAGCATGGCCGGAATCAGGATTCGAGCGAGACAGACAATCATGGCTTCTCCCGGTAAACACATTCTCTCGGCCCGACAGCTGGGCTTTGCCGTCGACGCGCCCGGCGGGCGCCTCGAGATTCTCGAAGATATCAGCCTGGACCTGAACGCGGGCGAAACGCTGGCCATCGTCGGCGCTTCGGGCTCGGGCAAGACCACCCTGCTGGGGCTGCTCGCCGGTCTGGATCGCCCGAGCAGCGGCACGATCCGCCTGATCGGTTCCGAACTCACCGCGCTGGATGAAAACGCGCGCGCCCGGCTGCGCAAGCGCCACGTCGGGTTCGTGTTCCAGAGCTTCCATTTGCTGCCGAGCCTGACCGCGCTGGAGAACGTGATGCTGGCGCTCGAGATCGCCGGCTTCGACCGGCCGCGCCGGCGCGCGCTCGACGCGCTCGACCAGGTCGGCTTGAGCCACCGTCTGGAACACTACCCGCGCCAACTCTCAGGCGGCGAGCAGCAGCGCGTCGCCATCGCCCGCGCCTTCGCCGGCGAGCCCGACATCCTGTTCGCCGACGAACCCACCGGCAACCTCGATCAGCGCACCGGCGAAACCGTCGCCGACCTGCTGTTCGAGCTCAACGAACGCCACGGCACCGCACTGGTGCTCGTCACCCACGACACGCGGCTGGCCCGGCGCTGCGGTCGCGTGGAAGAAATCGAGGATGGTCGGCTCATCGGATCCGAACAGAAGCCGTCTGAGGCGATCGCGGGCACATGATCTGGCGAGCGAGATTGATGCAGCGCTGCAAAACCTTTGAAACGCAAAGACGCAAAGCAGCGAAGAACGCGGAGGAAAAAGACATGACTGCTCGCGAAGCTCCGTCATCCCGAGCCCTGAGGCAACGGGCTCAGGTAACTTTCATTTTCTCCTTCTTTGCGTTCTTTGCTGCTTTGCGTCTTTGCGTGTCAAGGATTTTTCGGATCGAAGCCTTCACAGCATGAACCCCACCACCCTCTCACTCAAGCTCCTCACCCGCCAGGCGCGCTCCGGCGCACTGGTCATGCTGTTTGCCGGCCTGGTGGTAGCCACGGCGGCGCTGGCGGCGGTGAGTCTGTTTACTGATCGGGTCGGCCGCGCGCTCGAGCGCCAGGCCGGCGAGGTGCTGGCCGCCGATCTAGTGGTGACCGGGCGGGAGCGGCTGCCGAGCGAATACCTGGACAAGGCCGGTGAACTGGGCCTGAAAACCGCCGAGATGGCGCTGTTGAGCACCGTGCTGTTCGTCGGCGAGGAAAGCCATCTGATCGATCTCAAGGCGGTAACCGACGACTACCCGCTGCGCGGCCAGCTCAAGCTTGCCGACCGCCTCGGCGGCGCCGAACAGGCGCTGGCCGCCGCACCGCGGCCGGGCAGCGGCTGGATGGCCGCCCGCGGCCTGCGGCTGTTCGAGACCGATACTGGCGTAAGCGTCAATATCGGGCGACGCCCGGTGACCGTCGAGCGAGTGCTGACCTGGGAGCCCGATCGCGGCGGCAGCCGCTTCATGCTCGCCCCGCGCCTGCTCATCCACATGGATGACCTGCTCGAAAGCAAGCTGCTCGGCCCCGGCGCACGCGTGCGCTGGCGCTTGCTGGTAGCCGGCAACGAGCCGGCGGTGACCGAATTCCGGCGCTGGGTCGAACCGCGGCTCGAAGACCGCCAGGGCATCGAAACCGTGGCAATGGCCGAAGCCGATACCGGCCGCGCGCTCGAGCAGGCACGCCGCTTTCTTGGCGTGGCCGCGCTGACCGCGGTCATTCTTGCCGCCGCCGCGGTGCTGCTGGCCGCGCTACGCTTCTCGCGCTCGCAGCGGGACCTGATCGCCCTGCTCAAGGCTTTCGGAGCCGACAGCCGGCAGATCATGCTGGCCCTGACCCTGCTGCTGCTGTGGCTGGCGCTGGCCGCTATCGTCATCGGCGGCCTGCTCGGTTTCGGGGCCCAGGCGATCATCGGCCAGATTCTGGCCGACGGCCCGGCGGGCCAGCTGCCGCCGGCGCGGCTGCTGCCGTTGGCAGGCAGCGGCGGCTTCACGCTGCTGCTGGCCGCCGGTTTTGCGCTGCCGCCGCTTATCGCCCTCAGAACGGTCGCGCCGATGCGCATACTCAACCGCTCGCTCGATACCCGCCCCGGCCTCGCTGGCGGGCTGTGGCTGCTGCCGATCCTGGGCGCGCTGGCCATCCCGGTGATGCAGCTTGGCGATCTGCGCCTGGCGATGATCATGCTCGGCGGCTCGGCCGGGCTCGCTGCCGTGCTGGCGCTCGCGGCCTGGCTGGCGATGGGCCTGAGCCTGAAACTGTCCCGACGCACGCGGGCCGACTGGCGCTTCGGCCTGGCCGGCCTGCACCGTCGCCGCGGCCAGGGCATCATCCAGATCACCGCCTTAGGCCTGGGCCTGATGGCGCTTCTGCTTTTGATGATCGTGCGCAGCGAGCTGCTCGAGCAGTGGCGCGGCAGCCTGCCGGACGACACCGCCGATCACTTCGTGGTCAACATCCAGCCCGATCAGAAGGACGCGGTGCGCGAAGCGCTGGTCGAGGCCGGGGCGCGCGGCCTTCAGATACGGCCGATGGCGACGGTCAGCCTGGTCGAGGTCAACGGCGAAGCACCGCCGGACCATCGCTGGGCCGGCCAGGTCAATCTCTCCTGGATCGAGCGCCTGCCGCCGGCCAACCGCGTGGTCGAGGGCGAGTTTTTCGCGCCGAGCTCAACCGGCGAGATTTCGTTGGCAAAGCGCTGGTCCGAGCGCACCGGCGTCGGCCTGGGCGATCGTCTGGCCTTCGAATCCGGCAGCCGCCGGGTCGAGGCGACGGTGACCAGCGTGCGCGAGGTCGAGTGGGAGACGTTCAACGTCAACTTCTTCATCCTGCTGCCGCCCGCCGCCGGCCAGATCCTGCCGCACCAGTTCATCGCCAGCTTCGGTCTGCCCGAAAACGCCGGGCCGCTGCGCGCCGTGCAGGAGGGCTGGCCGAACGTGTCGATCATTGATATCGGCGCCGTGCTCGATCGCATCGGTGAGATCATCGATCGGGTCTCGCGGGCCGCCCAGGTGGTGTTCTTCTTCACCCTGCTGGCCGGCCTGGTGGTGCTGCTGGCCGCCCTCGAGGCCACCCGCGACGAGCGCCGCCGGGAAGCGGCCCTGATTCGCGCCCTGGGTGCCGGCGACGCCATGGTCCGCCGCGGCCTGCTGATCGAATACGGCGCCATGGCCCTGATTGCCGCGGTGCTGGCCACCGGCGGCGCGGCGCTGACCGGCTGGCTGCTGGCCCGCGAGCTGTTCGAATTCGCCTATCGCCCGTCAGCGCTGTTGCTGGCCACGGGCTTTCTGGCGTCGTTCGTGCTGGTGGTTGGCAGCGGCTGGCTGGGCAACCGCTCGGTGCTGCGCAGCTCCCCGATTCGCATTCTGCGCGCGGGCGGGTAAGGCGGGCTCAGCGCTTGCGCACGTCGCGCAGAATGGTATAGCTCGTGATATGCCGATTCTGGCCAGCGTCGTCCTGGCGCGTTCCCGGCCGGGTGGCTGCATGGCGGCCGAGATATTTCATATCGGCCCCCGGCCCGGCCCGAAACACAAGCAGAGCCCTTCTGGACGCAGGCAGGGGCTGTTCGGAAATCAATACCAGCTGATCGATGGTCTTGCCGGAATCGGCGACCGTTACCTTGCTGAAGCGGCGCCCAGCCGCACCCAAATCGGAAATGGCACCCTTGCAGTACGTCGTCTGGCCGCGGCGCTCGAGGCCGATGGTGCCCGACAGGGATGAGCACATTTCCTCGGCCCGCTTGATCGTGTCGCTGCTGAGGTCCTCGTAGATATCGTCATCGTCTTCCCGGCGCATTGCTCAAACCCCAAGAAATTGATGTGAGTCACATTATAAGGGTCTTTTAGCGCTGCGCATCGCGCGATTTGCAAATAACCCTGAATTTTTCATTCGATCCACTCGTCGGGCAAACGCTCCATCATTCACCTCGTCGCTGCCGCGCCCACCATTCCAGCCGCTTGCGCACCTCACGCTCGAACCCCCGCTCCACCGGCTGATAGAACGACTGGCGCTGCATTTCCTCGGGGAAATGGTCCTGCCCGGAAAACCCGGTCTCGGTGTCGTGATCATAAACATAGCCCTGCCCGTAGCCGAGCTCCTTCATCATCCTGGTCGGCGCGTTGAGAACATGTGCCGGCGGCATCAACGAGCCGGTTTTCTTCGCCGAGTGCCAGGCCGCGCCCGCCGCCTTGTAGACGGCGTTGGACTTTGGCGCGGTGGCCAGATAGAGCGCCGCCTGAACGATGGCCAGCTCGCCCTCGGGCGAGCCCAGCACCTGGAAGGCCTCGCGTGCTGCCAGGGCCTGGGTGAGCGCCTGTGGGTCGGCCAGCCCGACATCCTCGGAGGCGATACGGATCAACCGACGCGCGATGTAGAGCGGATCCTCACCGCCAACGAGCATGCGTGCCAGCCAATACAGGGCCGCATCGGCATCAGAGCCACGCAGCGATTTATGCAGCGCAGAGATCAGGTTGTAATGGGCTTCACGGTCCTTGTCGTAGGCCGGCGCCCGTTGCTGCACGATCTCTTTCAGGCGCTCGCTGTCAATCGTCTCACCGGCGCCGACCAGCTGGTAAATCACCTCAACCAGGTTGAGCAGATAGCGCCCGTCGCCGTCGGCCATGGCCAGCAACAGGCGGCGCGCCTCTTCGTTGACGGGCAGCGCGCGCTCGAGCCGCGCCTGAGCCCGGTCGAGCAGGCCATCGAGGGCGGTGTGGTCCAGCCGCTCGAGCACCAGCACCTGCATCCGCGACAGCAGCGCCCCGTTGAGTTCGAAAGAAGGGTTTTCGGTCGTCGCACCAACGAGCGTGATCGTGCCGTCCTCGACATAAGGCAGAAAGCTGTCCTGCTGCGCCCGATTGAAGCGGTGGATCTCGTCGACGAACAGCAGCGTACCCTTACCGCCGCCGCGGCGACGCAGGTGCGCGGCCTCGAAAATCTTCTTCAGATCGCCCACGCCGGAGAAGATGGCCGAGAGCTGGACGAACTCGAGTTCGCCGACCTGCGCCAGCAGCCGCGCCAGGGTGGTCTTGCCGGTGCCCGGCGGCCCCCAGAACACCAGGGAGGCAACGCGTCCGGACTCGACCATCCGCCGCAGCGGCCTGCCCTGCCCCAGCAGGTGGTCCTGCCCTACCACTTCGTCAAAATCACTCGGCCGCAGCTGGTCGGCCAGCGGTCCGGCAGGCGTCTGATCGTCGGCCCCGGATGCAAACAGATCATTCATGGCGGCATTTTAATGTACCCCGGCCCGCCGCAGGGATCGCCCTGCGCATTGCTATACTCCGACGCGGCACTCCACGGGAGGTATTAACCCGGCATGCGGCGCATTCTTCTGCTGTCGGCTTATCGTTCCCACAGCCATGCTCACTGGGTTGACTGGCTGAGGCGCGAGCTCGACGAATTCGACTGGCAGGTATACGAGCTGCCCGGTCGGCACTTCGCCTGGCGCATTCGCTCCAACCCCCTGAGCTGGATTGACGCTTTGCCCGCATACCCCCGACCAGATCTCGTGCTGGCCACCTCGATGGTCGACCTGGCCACGCTCAAGGGCCTCAACCCGCAGCTTGCCGAAGTGCCGAGCCTCCTCTATTTTCATGAAAACCAGTTTGCCTACCCGGTCAGCAAGCACCAGATCAGGACGGTGGAGCCGGCCATGGTGCAGATCTACGCCGGCTTGGCCGCCGACCGCCTGCGGTTCAACTCCGCCTTCAACCGCGACAGCTATCTCGCCGGCGTATCCGAACTGCTGGCCAGAATGCCCGATCATGTTCCCGCTGGAATCGGGCAACGACTGCGTGAAAAATCAGCGGTTCTGCCGGTCGGTGTCGAACCGATTCAGCCAGCGATCAAGAAGGATCGCCGCCTGATTCTCTGGAACCATCGCTGGGAGTACGACAAGCAGCCGGAGGTCTTCGCCCAGGCCATCACTGCCCTGGCCGATCGCGGCATCGATTTCCGGCTTGCCTTGCTCGGCGCACGCGGCCTCAAATCCGTTGCCGCTCTCGAGCGCTTGCGCAAGGCCCTGCCGAATCACATTGTTGCCGATGGCTTTCTGCCCCGCGATGAATATCAGGCCGTGGTCGCTCGCGCCGGCGTGGTGGTATCCACCGCGGCCCACGAGTTTCAGGGCCTGTCGATGCTCGAAGCCGTCAGCGCGGGCGCCATTCCGATAGTGCCGGACGCCCTGTGCTACCCGGAGCAGTACCCGGCGCGTTTTCGTTACCCGGCGGGAAGCGCCGACAGCCTGGCCAAAAAGCTCGAAGAGCTGCTGACAGGCGCCGACATGCACCCGCCGCCAGTGGATGAATGGCTGGAAAGCCGACTCAGGGCAAGATGGCAGACCACTTTGCTTGCATAAGCTGCTGCCGCTTCCGAGAAACCCGGCGCGTCAGCTCTCTTTTCTTGACGCGGTATCTTCCAGCAGCTCGTGGTGCACCCGCACTGCCGTATTGCGCGGGCGGATGCTGCGATCGCGCGCTTCCAGATGGGCGCGGCAGATGGCAGCCCCGAACAGCAGAATCAGCGACGAGTAGTTGACCCACAGCAGCAGCAGCGCAAGTGAGCCGGCCGCGCCGTAAGCCGAGGCCGCTGCCGTGTTGGCCAGATACCACGCGATCAGCGAGCGGCCGACGGTAAACAGCAAGGCCGTGATGAACGCCCCGGCCAGCACCTCCGACCAGCGCAGAACCACATCGGGCAAGATGCGAAAGATCGCCGCAAAAAGCATCGTGACCACCGTCAGCGACAGCAGCAGCTCAACGCCAACCATGGCTTCGGCCGGCATCGGCAACCACTGCTCGGCATGCACCATGATCGCGCGCACCACCACGCTGAGCAGCAGCGAGACCAGCAGCACGAAACCGATTGCCAGAACGATGGTCAGCGACAGCATGCGCGCCTTGACGAACAGCCAGATGCTGTTGCGCGAAGGCCGCGGCACCACGTCCCAGATCTGGTTGAGCGATTTCTGCATCTGGGCGAACACCGTGGTCGCGCCAACTGCGGTGGCGCCAATACCGGCAAGCGTCGGCCACAGCCCGCTGTCTTCGATGCGGGAGTTGGTGATGGCTGTTTCCACCACCCCGATTGCCTGCTCCCCCAGCACCGCCTCGAGCTGGCTCATCAGTTCTGCGCGGGCGGTATCCTCGCCCAGGAACACGCCGACCAGCGCGACGACGACGATGATGACCGGCGCGATCGAGAAGACGGTGAAAAATGCCAGCGCCGCCGCATAAATGAAAGCCTGGCTGTCGAGCCAGTTCTTGCCCGCCGCCTGGAGAATGCCCGCCCAGCGCCGAACAAACGCGAACACCGATGTCACGAACCTGCCTGTCATTGTCAAAGGATACCGAAGTATCGATCAGCGAAATGAGGAATCGGTGATTTGCCGAGCGCCCGGAACAGGCGCAGAATACGGCCAGTCGGCAACCACAAGAGGGCCGTCCCGATGACCGAGGCAACCGCCATCAAGGCACCGCTCCATTTCTGGATCATCGCGGTCCTGGCCGTACTCTGGAGCGCGGTTGGCGCCTTCGACTTCCTGGCTACGCAACTGCCGCTGGAGTCCTACATGTCCGCTTTCAGCGAAGAGCAGCTGGCGTATTTTCATGCCATTCCGACCTGGGCGGTGATCACCTGGGGCATCGCCACCTGGGGTGCGCTGATCGGCTCGCTGGCCATGCTCGTTCGCCGGCGCTGGGCCTGCCATTTGTTCATCATCTCGCTGATCGCCATGTTGGCGACCTCGTTCCAGAACTTCGTGCTCTCGAACGGAGCCGAAATCATGGGCACCGGCGGCATGTTCTTCTCGGTCGTGATCGTCGCCATCGGCATCTTCCTGGTTTTCTACAGCCGCGCCATGCTCAGGCGCGCTGTGCTCGAATAGACACCGGGGAGACCGTCTACAGGCCCAGGTCCGGCCATTCCAGCGGCTCACCGGCGGGGGCGGGTTCGGGATCGATGTTGCGATCTTCACCGATCGTACCTTCGCCGTCGAGCACCGCTTGCAGCCGATCCATGGCCTTCCAGCCGTAGGGCAGCAGGGGCACGTAGCGCCCGGCCACGCCCGGCGCGCCGAGCAGCACATCGAAGTGCTGCGCGTCGTTGACTTCCCAATAAGTCACGTTGCCGCCAGCAGCACGTGCCTGCTCGACCCAGGGCCGCGAGCTGAACGCGGCCGGAATCAGCCCATCGGCGGCGCCGTGAATGACCATCACCGGCGTATCACCGGGCAGCGCACCAGAAGCGCGGGTCGCCTCGACCGCCTCGCGCAGGCCGCGCGTTTCCCTGCCCTTGCCGTCCCATAGCGACCGCAGGCAGCGCAACGCGGGCAACTGCACGTCCTGCCCTTCACCTTCGCCCAGCGAGTCGGTCAGCACGATGCCCTCGCCGGCGCCGACTCCGGAATGGGTTGCCCACCAGGACTGACGCTGGGCAGTCGTGGCTTCTGCAGCGCTGTAGGCAAAGCCGCAGGGCATGTCGAAGGTGCTGCGCCGCAGATAGGCCGAGGCGTAGCTGGCGGCAACCGAGCGCCACAGGCCAAGGGTCGTATTGACGGCTGCCTGCTCCAGCGCCGGCTGCTCAAAACCCATGGCCTGCAGCCGCGTGCGGGCAGCTTCGGCGCTGGGCGCCTCAAGCAGCCCGACGCGAACCAGCGAAGCGCAGCGCAGCTCACCGAGGGCGGCCAGCATCGGATTGCCCAGCGGCATGGCGTCAAGCTTTTCTGCGTCAGCCAGCATGCAGGGCTGGTAAAGCGCCGCAGCCGTGCCGTAGTCGTAAAGCGGCCTCGCGCCGGGTGCGGTGACGTTGGGCGAAATGGCCACCACGGCGTCGAGCAGGCCAGCCTCATCGAGTTCAGCCGCGCGCAGTACCGCGCCGCCGCCGTTGGACAAGCCGACGGCAATCACGCGCGTGTTGTCGGCCGAATAGTCGCCCTCGAGCTCGTCGGACAACACCCGCAGACCAAAATCCGCCGCGGCGAGAACGTGGCGCCCCCAATCGGCCTCCGGGTGGTCGCCGGAGTGCGCGTGCGGCAGCGCCACGGCCATTGGATCGGGGGCGGCCCGATCGGAGTCGTCGTCGGCGGCGGGGATGGCGCCGGGGTCGAAGCCCAGTTCGGCCTCGTCACGTGCAGCGCGCGTCCCGTCCAGGGCCACGCCGCTGGCGGTGGAATAGTCGAAGATGTCGCTGCCGGCGCCCTTGTCGGTATAAGCCACGGCGCAGCCGGCCGGCAATGCCTGCGGTCCGGCCAGGGCAATGGCGCCGTAGACGCCGCGTGAACCGGAGGCGGGCGCCACCACCAGGCAGGGCGAGGTGGTATCGAAATCGTCAGGCAGCTGGATAAGCGTGCGCACCGGTCGGCTTGCCTCGGCCACCGTGAGAAACGCCTGAAATTCGCGGCCGGGGACCGCCGGTAGTTCATCAAGCAAGCCGCCAAGTCCGCCGGCCGGGGTGAAGCTCTGGATGCCGGTCCAGGACTTGTAGATCGCCAGGCGGCGCAGCTCCGCCGGCGTCGGCGCTTGCGGATCAATGGCTTGCGGTGGCGGGCCGGCCAGACCGTCAAGGCCAAGACCCGCGCTCAGCAGATCGTCGCCGTCGCGGTGCGTGGTCGCCCGGATGTCGAGTTCTGCTGCGGCATCTGGGTCGCCAGCAGACGTCCGGCCCGGATCGCAGGCAACCAACAAGAGCAAGGTGAGCAGGAAGGCAATCGAACTCAGTCGTTTCATCGGCTTTCTCGATCGGTTTCTGGTGGGAACGGTCGGGCAAGTCACTTTAGCAGGGCGCGCTCGCATGCTCCCAATGGACTTTGGTACAGCAGCCGGAGACCAGTGCCTCTGCTAGGCTTTCGCTCACGCTGAACAACCTGCTTCCGGAGCCCGACCCGATCATGAACGACCGTCCCCTGCGCATTCTGATTACCGGCGCCGGCAGCGGCATCGGCGCCGGCATTGCGGCCGAACTGGCGCGCGCCGGCCACCGCATCCTCGCCACCGATCTGGACGCCGACGCCGCCGCGGCAAGCGCCGCGGCGATTGCCGAAGCCGGCGGCATGGCGCAGTCGTTCGCCGTGGATGTCACGCGCGACGACAGCGTCGAACAACTGCTGTCGGCGCTGGATGACGGCGTTGATGTGCTCATCAACAACGCCGGTCTGCAGCACGTTGCCCGGCTCGAGGATTTTCCCATGAACCAGTGGGATCAGCTCGTTCAGGTGATGCTGACCGGCAGCGCGCGCCTGAGCCGCGCGCTGCTGCCGGCGATGCGCGAGCAAGGTTTTGGCCGCATTATCAACATCGGCTCGATCCATTCGCTGGTTGCCAGCCCCTTCAAGAGCGCCTACGTGGCCGCCAAGCACGGCCTGACCGGCTTTTCCAAGGTGCTGGCGCTGGAAACGGCCGACACCGACCTCACCGTCAACACCGTGTGTCCGACCTACGTGAAGACGCCGCTGGTGGAAAAGCAGATCGCCGACCAGGCGAAGACCCACGGAATTTCCGAAGATCGCGTCGTCGACGAAATCATGCTCAAGCCCATGCCCAAGGGCGTGTTCATTTCCTTCGAGGAACTGGCCGGCATCTGCGCCTTTCTGACCAGCCCGGCGGCGCGCAACATCACCGGCCAGTGCATCGTCGTCGACGGCGGCTGGACGGTGCAATAGCATAGGCAGGCATGGACACCCGCGTTCTCATCGCCGACGATCATCCGCTGTTCCGGGCCGCTCTGGTACAGGCGCTCGGCGCCTGTCTGGACGATCTGGAGATCCTCGAAGCCCGCGACCTTCCGGAAACCACCGCGGCACTTGCACGGCATGAAGACGTGGATCTGGTGCTGCTCGACCTGCACATGCCCGGCAGCCATGGCCTCGCCGGGCTGGCCTCGATTCGCAGCAATCATCCCGCGGTTGCCGTTGTCGTCGTGTCGGCCAACGAAGACCCGCGCGTGATCCGCCGCGTGCTCGACCATGGCGCGGCCGGCTTCATACCCAAAAGCTCCGGCCTGAACGACCTGACCACCGCGCTCAACGCCGTGCTCGACTGCCGGGAGTGGGTGCCGGCCCACCTGGAACGCGCCGTGGCCGAGCTCGACTCCGACGATGAAGATCTGGTGCTGGCCGAACGCATTGCCGCCCTCACGCCGCAGCAGTTTCGCGTTCTGGCGCTGGTGGCAGACGGCTGGCTCAACAAGCAGATCGCCGACGAACTGGGCATTCAGGAGCGCACCGTCAAGGCCCACATGAGCGAAATCCTGCAAAAGCTCAACGCTCGCAATCGCACGCAGGCCGGCATCGCGCTCCGGCGGCTCGAACTGGTTGATCCGGCCAGCCGGCTCGACTGACTTCACCGCCGGCGTCAACCCGAACCCGGCCCCTTCCTCAACCCCCAGACCAGCCGCACCGCCGCACGGCAGCGTTTTCAGCGCCCCTTGCAGTTTGCCGCGTTCGCGCGCATCGCGGGCGAGCATGCAACCTCGATCATGCGATGAATCGCGGGATGAATCGCACAACGCTGAACGCTCTTCACAAAAGTGAACCAGATGCTTGCAATTGCCACCAGTTTTGTGGGATTTTCATGCGGCTGAGGGGGGACACAATCCACATATCCAATGACAAATTGTTGGGAGAAGACTCAAATGAAGCAACGTCAACCCAGGCTGAGCGTATTCGCGGCGGCCTTCGCCACGGCGCTTCCGCTGATGCTGGCCGGCAACGCGAGCGCGCAGGAGGAAACCGAAGGTTCCTCGCTCGATCGCGTGGAGGTCACCGGCTCTCGAATCAAGCGGACGGACTTTGAAGGCACCGCGCCGGTCACGGTCATCGACGCCGAAGCCATTGCGCGGACGGGCCACGCACGGCTCGGTGATGTGCTGCAGGACCTGGCCTCGTCGGGCTCGGCGATCAACACCGCATTCAACGCGCCCGATCAGGGCGGTGACGGTGGTACGCGCGTTTCACTGCGCAATCTCGGCCCGGAAAGAACCCTGGTCATGGTCAACGGCCGTCGCTGGGTCAAGGCCACCACCCAGGCCGGCGTGGCCAACGCGGCTGATCTGAGTACCATTCCGGCCGCGGCGGTCGAGCGCATCGAAGTGCTCACCGGCGGCGCTTCTTCGGTCTATGGCTCCGACGCCATCGCCGGCGTGATCAACATCATCACGCGTACCGACTTCGACGGCGTTTCGGCCAGCGCACAGTATGGCCAGACAAGCGAGAGTGACGGCGAGCAAGAGGCCTACAGCTTCACCATCGGCCGCGGCAACGACCAGAGCAATGTGCTGGTCAACCTCAGCTACACCAAGCAGAAAGCGATCATGGCCGCCGACCGCAAGATCTCGCGCGTGCCGCAGTATGGCGCCGACGATTTCGGTGGCCCGATCAGCCGCGGCTCCTCGTTCACGCCCGAAGGGCGCTTCATCTTCACAGACCCGCGAACCGGCGAATCATTCGACCTGACCCGCGATCCGGGCACCGGCATGCCGTCACGTGATGACTTCCGTCCGTTCGACGGCACCGCGGACCGCTACAACTATGCTCCGGACAACTACCTGCAGATTCCGCTGCAGCAGACCTCGGCCTACATCCAGGCCGCGCACGAGTTCGCGCCCCAGCTGCGGGTATTCTCCGAAGCCTTCTACAACCGCCGCGAGTCCACCCAGCTGCAGGCCCCGGTGCCCATCGGCCTGGGCTCGGGCGGCACCCTGCCGCTGGATGTCGGTGTCTCGGCGAGCAACCCCTACAACCCGTTCGGAATCGACCTGGATCCGCGTGAAAATCTGGAGCTGGCGGGCCGCCGCTTCATCGAAGCCGGCACGCGAAACTACAACGGCAAGGTCGACACCTGGCGCTGGACCGGCGGCCTGGAAGGCAGCTTCGACCTCGCCAGTCGGCCTTTTGACTGGGATGTGTCATACACCTACTCACGCTCGGAACGCAACGCCAGCATCGAGAACCTGCTCAACCACGACCGCCTGCGCCGCGCTCTGGGACCGATCGATGAGTGCACCGACGACTGCGTGCCGTTCAACTTCTTCGGCGGGCAGCAGGGCACCGGCAGCGCGCCGGGCAGCGGCGGCTCGATCACGCCCGAGATGGTCGACTACGTCACCTACACCGCGCTCGAGCAGAACGAACAGGAGATGATCAGCTGGCTGGCCAATATCGGCGGCGAGATCGTCGACCTTCCGGCCGGCCCTCTGGCCTTTGCCGCGGGCTTCGAAAAGCGTCGCGAGTATGCCGCCGACACTCCGGACCCGCTGGCCCAGGCCGGATCGGGCGCCGCCAGCGTCAGCGGTGGCCAGCGTTCACCGACTTCGGGCCGGCTCAACCTCGAGGCCTGGTATGCCGAGGTCAACGTTCCCCTGCTGGCCAACGCGCCGGGCGCGGAAATGCTCGAAATCGACGCGTCGCTGCGTTCGTCGGACTTCGAACAACTGGGCTCTGACACCACCGGCCGTCTCGGCCTGCGCTGGCGTCCGGTCGACAGCCTGCTGCTGCGCACCAGCTATGCCGAAGGCTTCCGCGCGCCGGGCATTCAGGAGCTCTACGGTGGTCAGGGCGTGTCCGACCCCGAGCTGGCCGACCCCTGCTCAAACTTCCTCGACACCAACGCGCCCCAGTCGGTCATCGACAACTGCATCAACCAGGGCGTGCCGGCTGACGGCAGCTACGAGCAGATCAACCCCCAGATCCGCATTACCACCGGCGGCAACCCGGACCTGGAACCGGAAACCTCGGAGTCCTTCACGGCCGGTGCCGTGTGGAGCCCCGAGTTCGTTCCGGGACTGAACGTATCGGTTGACTACTACAATATCGAACTGGAGAACTCCATCAGCTCGCTGGGTGCGCAGAGCATCCTCGACGCCTGCGCCTACTCGGCACGGCTGTGCGACCTGGTCGAGCGCACGGGCTCCGGCGAAATCACCAGTCTGCTCGATACCCGGGTCAACCTCGGTGGCACCGAAACCGCCGGCGTGGACTGGTCGGTGGACTACAGCTTTGGCGACATGCCCTGGGGCGCCTTGCGGGCCGTCTGGCGTGGCAACTACACCTCGAAGTTCGAGGAAATCGTTCCCGACTTTTCCAACCCCGACGCGCCGCCGGAGGTCCGCGACCTGCTCGGCACCCTGCTGCCTGGTCAGCCTGACCGCAGCTTCCCGAAATGGCGCAGCAACCTCGACCTGATCTGGTCGATGGGCCCCTGGGAAGCAGTCTGGAACGCAAGCTATGTCCACAGCTATACCGAAGCCTGCAGCGACGGCCTGTCGCCAAGCCTCTCGGAGCTGGGGCTGTGCTCCAACCCGGACCCGCAGAACCCGACCAACAAGCTGTCTTCCGTGGTCTACAACGACATTCAGCTGTCCTACTATCTGGATGATCTGGTGGACTTTGCCGACGGCAAGTTCACGATCGGCGTCGACAACGTCTTCGATCGTGATCCGCCGGTTTCGACAGCGGCTTTCTCCAACAGCTTTGATGCAACGCAGCACCGCATCCCCGGTCAGTTCTTCTACAGCCGGATCAGCTTCGACTTCTGACTCAGCATCGAAAGCCTGAAAGCACAAGGCCCGCAAGCGACTCGCTTGCGGGCCTTTTACCATTGGAGGTTGACCCACATCATGTCCAGACAGTCTTCACTGAACATCACCCCGGCGTTTGCCGCGCCCCTGATCGAGACGCGCCACCCCGAGCCGGAACCGCTCAATCAGGCGCTACGCGCGCTGTTTCTCGAGCGCGAGGGGCCGGAGATCCAGCCGCAGCCGCCGACCCCCACCCTGAAGCACAACGTCTTCGAATCGCACTCCAGCCTGTTCAGCTGGCCCGACGACTGCGTCCAGGCGCTCAAGCGCTTCGTGATCGGCAGCGTGGTGCGCGTGGTCAGCGAACTCAACGGTTACAGCAACGCGCAGATGCAGCAGCTCCAGGTTTCAAACCACAGCTGGTTTCACATCACCCGGCGCGGGGGTTATGCCTCGGTGCACAATCATCCGATGGCTGCCTTTTCCAGCGTTTACTGCGTCTCGCCCGGCGATGACGAGGGCGCCAGAAACCCGGACAACGGAGTGCTGCGCTTCCTCGACGCCCGGCCGGCGGCCAGCATGTATCTTGACCCCGGCAACATGCATCTGCGACGGCCCTACGGGCATGGATCGATCAACTATCGCCTGCAAGCGGGGCAGCTGGTGATTTTTCCTTCACACCTGATGCACGAGGTCGCGCCCTACCACGGCCAGAGCGAGCGCATCACGGTGGCGTCGAACTTCTGGTTTCGATCAGCGCAATAGAGAAAGGGAAGAAGACGGCAGGCAACAGACGGCCTGCCGTCGAACACGCGGGGGCTTCAGAGCTCGGGCAGAATCTGCCAGAAAGCATCCACGCAGGCCGAGCCCAGATGCTTGCAGCGATCCGGCGACCAGCCGATCTCCGGCATCGGCATGTCGGCATTGTCCTTGAACGGCATTTCCAGGGTCATGGCCAGGCAGTCGAAGGTCTCGGCCATGTAGTCGGTGTTCTTCTTCATGTCCGAACTGTTCGGCGCATCCACCTCGTAGCCGTAGCGCGTCTGGAAATCGGGGCTGATGCCGGCAAGCAGACTTTTGAAGGTGTCGAGCTGGTGCTGCTTGCGCTCGTTCCATGAGGCCGTGCCTTCGGCTCCGGCGATGAAGTTGTAGGGCAGCTCTTCGTCACCATGCACATCAAAGGCCAGATCAACGCCGGTGGCATGCATTTTCTGGCGCGTGAAGTAGACCTCGGGCGAATCCTGCTCGGATGGCTCCAGCCATTCGCGGTTGAGATTGCGCCCCTTGGCGTTGCAGCGCAGGTGCCCGCGTACGGCGCCATCGATGCACATATTGGGCACCAGGTAGATCACGGCCTGCTCCAGCAGCCTGCGAGCGACCGGCTCCTCGGCATCGAGCAGACGCTCCAGAAAGCCTTCAACCCACCACTCGGCCATCGACTCACCGGGATGCTGGCGCGCAATCACCCAGATCTTCTTGCGATCTTCCGCCGGCTCACCGATTTGCAACATCGTGTGCGGTCGGCCATCGGGCGTGCTGCACAGCGTTTCGGCGCGAACCCGGGGATCGACCAGAGCAGCGGCGATCAGGTTGTCGTGTTCGAACTGAGTGTAGGGCGCGAAATAGGCATAGTGAACGCTATCGCTTTCGGGCCGATGGCGGATGATCAGCTGCCGGCCGTCGAATTCGGTGGGCACGCGATACCAGTGCACACGGTCGCTGCTGGCCACGGCCTGGTAGTTCTCGAAACCACCGACATACGAAACTTCGCCGGCATTTTCGATGGCCATGCGACAGTCGACCCCGCGCGCGCCCGACAGCTGGAAATGAAACCACTGCATGTGCTCTCCGCCCGCGTCAGGGCGAATCTTGAGACGGATATTGTCTGCGGACTCGGCTTCCAGAATCTCGATATTGCCGCTGTCGAAGGTTGAATTGATCTGCATGGCTTTACTCGGGTCTCGGGTTTTTGGGGGATTCGGATGCTCGCATCCGGGACAACGGCTTTCAGTTTATCGCAGGCGTCAACGCAATATCCGCTGGCGCGATCTGGTCGTCGCGGCCAAAGACAGCCTGCACCACCCGCGCGAACGCGCCATCGAGCGGGGCTGTCAGAGCGAGCCGCCGGCCGCTGCGCGGATGCTCGAGCGCCAGCCCGCTGGCGTGCAGGAGCATGCGATGGCAACCCAGGTGCTGGCGAAACAGGCGATTGTGGCGGCCATCGCCATGCGTGGTATCACCGATCAAGTGGTGCGAGATGTGCTTGAAGTGGCGCCGGAGCTGGTGCCGCCGGCCGGTTTCCGGCATCGCCTCGAGCAGCGAATAACGAGCGGTGTCGAAGCCACCGATCGGGATCGGCAGCTCGCCGGCAGCCAGGCGCCGGTCAAGCGGGTGATTGACGCAGCCGTGTTCATCCGTCCAGCCGCGCACCACCGCCAGATAGCGCTTGTCGACGCGGCGATCGGTGAAGGCCTGACCCAATACCCTGGCCGTTTCCGGATCGAGCGCGAACAGCAGCACGCCCGAAGTCGCACGATCGAGCCGGTGTACCGGCCAGACGCGCTGCCCGAGCTGGTCGCGCAGCTTGTGCATCATGAATTCACGATCCGTGCTGATGCTGCTTTTGTGCACCATGATGCCGGTCGGCTTGATGGCGGCGCACAGCCACTCATCTCGATGCAGGATTTCGAAGGACATCGAACGCTCCGACGCTCAGTCGTGACCCTCGGCAGCGCGGGCCAGCGCCTCGAGACTGTGCAGGAAACGGCGCCTTTCCTCGGGCTCGAGCGCCGCGAGCAGATCGTGCTCGAACCTCAGCGCGGCCGGAACAATGGCGTCGTGGATCGACTCGCCCTCACGGCTGAGATAGAGGCGTCGGGCGCGGCGATCGGGGTGATTGTCGCGCCGTTCGAGCCGACCGGCGGCAAGCAGCCCGCTGACGGCACGGCTGACGGCGACCTTGTCCATCGCCGCCCGCTCGGCCACCTCGGTGGCGGTCACGCCGGGATAGCGCCCGACAATGGCGATGACCCGCCACTGCGTCACGCTCAGATCGAAGCGCGACTCATAGGTTTGCGCAATGGCGTTGCTGATCCGGTTGGACAGAACCGACAGCCGGTAAGGAAGAAAGTCCTCGAGATCGAGCATGGTCTGCAAGAAAAGGGGGGCCCGCTTGAAAGAAGTTACAAATGTAACTATATTGCCCGTATTCGGCAAGTGCATTGTCCGAAATCAGATTTTTCGGCGTTTATGGCCCTGGCGTCATATCTGCCGTTGACGCATTTCTTCCAAGGAGATCGAACCATGAGTCAGTCGCATCCCAACCCGCTCGGCGTCGAGCAGTTCGAGTTCATCGAGTACGCCGCTCCGGACCCAGCGCTGCTGCACGACCTGTTCCAGAAGCTCGGCTTTGTTGCCGTGGGCCGCCACAAGACCCAGCCGGTAACGCTTTACAGTCAGGGCGGCATGAATTTTCTGGTCAACGAAACCGTGGATTCCTTTGCCAGCGAGTTTGCCGCGGCGCACGGCCCGTGCTGCACCGGCTTTGCCCTGCGCGTGAGCGACCCGGCCGACGCTCACCGATCCGTTCTTTCCAAGGGCGCCAAAGACTTCAGCAACAAGGCAGACACCCTGCCCATCGACGTGCCGCGCATTGAAGGCATCGGTGCCTCGGTGTTGTACCTGACCGGCGGCGAGGCTGATCTCGATCGGCACTTCGACTTTGACCCCGGTGTCGAGCGCCACCCGAAGGGCGTGGGCATGAACTTCATCGACCACCTCACTCACAACGTGTATGAGGGCAACATGGGCCAGTGGTCGGAGTTCTACACCGGTCTGTTCGGCTTCTACGAGCGCAAGTACTTCGACATCAAGGGCAAGGCCACCGGACTGCGTTCGCAGGCGATGATGGGCCCCAACGCCAAGATTGCCATCCCCATCAACGAGTCGAGCGACCCCAAGAGCCAGATCAACGAATATCTCAATGAGTACAAGGGCGAAGGTGTGCAGCACATCGCGCTCTACACCGACAATATCTATGAGACCGTAGAAGCGCTGCGCGCCAACGGCATCGAGTTTCTGGACACACCCGACACCTACTTCGACGCCGTCGATGAACGCGTTCCCAATCACGGCGAAGACGTCGAGCGCATGCGCAAGAACAAGATCCTGATCGACGCCGAGCCCGACAACCCCAACCTGCAGCTGCTGCAGATCTTCACCCAGACCAACATCGGCCCGATCTTCTTCGAGGTCATCCAGCGCAAGGGCAACGATGGTTTTGGTGACGGCAACTTCCAGGCCCTGTTCGAAGCCATCGAGCGCGATCAGGAAAAGCGCGGGGTACTTTGAGGGTCGGACCATCAACCACGAAGGGCACGAAGATCACGAAGAAGAATCAGGGAAACAGCTTTCGGCTCACCGGCTTCGTGCCCTTCGTGAACTTCGTGGTTCCAATTCCGAGATCAGAGAACGCTCCCATCGAGAGCGGAGGCAAAGATGAAGAAGTGGATTTCTCACTCCAAGGTTGAAGGCAAGGCCAGCCGACAGGCGCACGTCAACCTCCCCGAAGGCACGTATGAGCGCGAGATGGGCAAGGAGGGCTTTTTCGGCCCGGCCACGCACTTCTATCACGCACACATGCCCACCGGCTGGACCGATTTCGAGGGCCCGCTGCAGCCGCGCGCTTTCGACACTACCAAGCTGGAAGACGGTACCGACTCGCCGTGGCACGCCAGCGAGCTGCTGTCCAACGCGCACTGCAAGTTCCGCTGTTGGCATTCCAACGGCAAGATGAACCACCTGGTGCGCAACGGCGACGGCGACGAGCTGCTGTTCATTCATGACGGCGCCGGCGAGCTGTTCTGCGATTTTGGCCGCCTGCCCTTCCGCGATGGCGACTACATCATGCTGCCGCGCGGCACCATGTGGCGCATTGAATCCGACGGCCCGGTCGAGATGCTGCTGATCGAAGCGACCAACTCCAGCTACATGCTGCCCGAGAAAGGGCTGGTTGGCCCGCACGCCATCTTTGATCCGGCCATGCTCGACACGCCGAAGGTCGACGAGGCCTTTCGCGCCCAGCAGGGCGAGGATGAATGGCAGGTCCGGATCAAGCGCCGCCAGCAGATCTCGACGGTCACCTATCCCTTCAACCCGCTCGATGCGGTCGGCTGGAAGGGTGACCTCATGCCGGTGCGCATCAACTGGCGCGACATTCGCCCGCTGATGAGCCACCGCTATCATCTGCCGCCATCGGCGCATACCACCTTCGTGGCCCACCGCTTTGTCATCTGCACCTTTACTCCGCGGCCGTTCGAGTCCAGCGACGACGCGCTCAAGGTGCCGTTCTTCCACAACAACGACGACTATGACGAAGTGCTGTTCTATCACGCCGGCAACTTCTTCTCGCGCGACAACATTCACCCCGGCATGATGACGCATCACCCCTGCGGCTTCACCCACGGCCCACACCCCAAGGCGATGAACAACGCTTTCACGCCGAAGACGGACAAGACCGAGGAGGTCGCGGTCATGCTCGACACCCGTGACGCCCTCGAGGTCACCCCCGAGGCCGAGAAGATCGAATGGACCGGCTACGTCGACAGCTGGAAACCCAAAGACTGACGACCTCTTTCAACCCGCGCACCAGGCCGGCTGAAAATGACACCTGCCTGCTGCCCGGCTTCACGAACCCCGTATTGCAAAAGGCACAACTCCAATGAAACTAGCTACGCTCAAGGAAGGCGGTCGCGACGGCACGCTGATCGTCGTCAACCGCGAACTGACCCGGGCCGTCCGCGCCGACGGCATTGCACCCACCCTGCAAAGCGCCCTGGATGACTGGGACGCCGCCGCGCCGCGCCTGGCCAGCCTGTACGAAGACCTGATGGAAGGCACGGCCGAGGGCAGTTTCAACCTCGACATCGATACTCTGGCCGCGCCGCTGCCGCGCTGCTTCCAGTTTCTCGACGGCTCGGCCTACCTGCCGCACGTCGAGCGCGTGCGCAAGGCGCGCGGCGCCGAGGTACCCGAAAGCTTCTTTACCGACCCGCTGATGTATCAGGCGGTTTCCGACGGTTTCCTGGCGCCCCACGACCCGATCACCATGGCCTCGACCGAATGGGGCATCGACTTCGAGTCCGAGATCGGCGTTTTCACCGACGATGTGCCGATGGGCGCCACCCCGGAAGAGTGTGCCGAACACATTCAGCTGATCACGATTCTCAACGACGTCTCGCTGAGAGGCCTGATCCCCGGCGAGCTCGCCAAGAACTTCGGCTTCGTCCAGTCCAAGCCGCGCTCGGCACTGGCGCCGGTGGTGGTCACGCCCGACGAGCTGGGCGATGCCTGGCAGGACAGCAAGCTGAACCTGCCACTGCTCACCCACTACAACGGCGAGCTGTTCGGCGAGCCCGAGGCTGGCGAGGACATGCAGTTCAACTTTGCCCAGCTGGTGGCGCACGCGGCCAAATCGCGCCCGCTGGGCGCCGGCACGCTGATCGGCTCGGGGACCATCGCCAATCAGGACACCGAGCGCGGTGCTTCCTGTCTGGCGGAAAAGCGCATGCTCGAGGTCATCGCCGACGGCAAGCCATCCACGCCGTTCATGCAGTTCGGCGACGTCGTGCGCATCGAGATGAAAGACCGCGAAGGTGAATCCATCTTCGGTGCCATCGAGCAGACCGTCGTCCAGTACGAACGCTAGCTGACGGAGCCTGACATGAGCCACTCCTCGCCCGAACACGGCATGGTGCTTTACAGCTATTGGCGCTCCTCGGCCAGCTACCGGGTGCGCATGGCGCTCAATCTCAAGGGGCTGGACCACGAGATCCGCCCCGTGCATCTGGTGCGCGACGGCGGCGAGCAGTTCAGCGACGACTACAGCGAACTCAACCCGCAGCAGCTGGTGCCCACCCTGGTCGACGGTGATACCGTGATCACCCAGTCGATGGCAATGCTCGAATATCTCGAAGAGCGCCACCCCGAACCGGCCCTGCTGCCGCCCGGCAGCGTCGAGCGCGCCCGCGTGCGCGCCATCGCACAGGCCATTGCCTGCGAGATTCACCCGGTCAACAATCTGCGCGTACTCAAATATCTGACCGGCACCGCCGGCCTGAGCGAAGACGCCAAACTGGCCTGGTACCGGCACTGGACCGAATCCGGCCTCGCCGCCGTCGAAAAAATGCTTGCAACGGCACGCACCGGGCGATTCTGCCACGGCGATGAACCCGGCATGGCTGATTGCTGTCTGTTGCCACAGGTCTATAATGCCGAGAGATTCGGCTGCGACATCGATGCCTTCGAGCGCATCCGGAGCATCTGCAGTGCGCTCGAAACGCTGCCGGCCGTAGCCGCTGCAAAACCGGAAAACCAGCTGGACGCGCCCTGAGACGCATCACCACCTGAGAACGGGAAAACAGTGAACAATCCGATGATGAAACGCTCTCGTCTGCTGGCTGGCGGCGCGCTACTGGCGCTGCTGGCCGCCTGCGCCACCGCCCCGCCCGATCTGACGGTACTCGACTCCGCCCGCAATGCCATTGCCCGGGCGGAGTCCGCCGAAGCCGAAGAATACGCCCCGATCGAACTGCGCTACGCCAACCAGCGGCTGACAGCCGCGCGTCAGGCGCTCGAGAACGATCGCCCCGATGACGGCAGGCGCCTCGTCGAGCAGGCCGAAGTCCAGGCGCAACTGGCGCTTTCCCGAACGCTGGCCGCCAAGGCGCGTGCCGAGCTGCAGCGCAAGCAGGAAGAGCTCGAGCAGATCCGCACCGATCTGACCGAAGAGTTCGGCGAGGAGGCCATCCAGCGATGAAACCGATGTATCAACCCGCGCGTGACGCCTTGCTGGCAGTGGCTGTGCTGGCGCTCACGGCCTGCGCCATGCACCCCCCCCGGGAAAATGCGGCGCTGCGTAATCTTGAAAGCGATTTCCAGGAATTCCAGTCCAACAGCGAACTGTCCGACCGCGTGCCGCTGGCTCTGGCCAACGCCAAAAGAGCAGTCCACGCGGCCAACGCCGAAGGCCTTTCCGAGGCCGAGCTGTCTCACCGCATCAACCTGGCGATGAAGCGCATCGAGATTGCACGGGCCGAGGCCTTCCGCGCCCAGGCCCGCGATCAGCTCGACGAAGTGGACGATGAGCGTACCTGCCTGTTGCTGCGCGCCAGCCGCCTGGAGGTACAGCAAGCCCGCCGCGAGGCCGAGCGGGCCTTGCTGCAAAGCGAGGCGGCCCAGGAAGAGACCCAGCGCTCGCGCATGGAAGCGATGACCGCCCAGGAACTGCGCGAAGAAGCCTCGCGTCGTGAACAACAGGCGCGTGAAGAGGCCCGGGCCGCGCGCAGCCTGGCTGAAGCGCAGGCCAGCGAAATCGAACTTGCCCGGCGCGAAGCCGACCTGGCAACCGAAGCCGCCGAGTCGCTGCGGCGGCGACTGGAATATCTGGAGCTGCGCGAAACCGACCGCGGCGTCGTCGTCACTCTGGGCGACGTGCTTTTCGAGACCGGAGAAACCTCGCTGCAGCCGGACGCGCTGAACCAGCTTCAGGATGTGGTCAATCTGGTTCAGGGCGAGCCCGACAAGCAGATACGCATCGAAGGGCACACCGATTCCACCGGATCCGCCAGTGCCAATATGCGCATCTCGCGTCAGCGCGCCGAATCCGTCCGTGAGGCCCTGAGCGAGCAGGGAATTGCCAGGGACCGCATTCAGGCCGTCGGCATGGGTGAGGACTTTCCCATTGCCAGCAACGAGACGGCCGAGGGCCGCCGCAAGAACCGTCGGGTCGACGTGATTCTGCTCAACGACTGAGGCTGGCTTGCCGGCAATGGCGCAGATCGAGCCCGGTGCCTTCCCTTGAACATCCGGAGAGTTGACGCTATAAAGTAGGTGTGATGGTTGAATACTCGAGTGACCTGCTCGCAGCATCCAGCCGCCGCTGGTCCGGTTTCCCGGACGTCTTTCCGGCGGCGCAGCCTCTCATTCCCGAGCTTTCACGGGCCGCCTCAGTGCGGCCCGTTGTTTTCTGTGCGCGCCGTTCGGCAACGCACGTCTTCTCACGACCCCGAATGACAAGGAGTCTGCCCATGTTCGAAAACCAGCCCGACCAGATGGAAACCCTGTTCAACGAGAACGAGGACTTCCGCCGACTCTACAACTACCATCAGAAGCTCGACAAACGCGTTGCCGCCGCTGAAAACGGCACCGCGCCGATGGAAGACCTGGCGCTCAATGATCTCAAGCGTGAAAAGCTGCGCACCAAAGACGAGCTCACCCGGATCATGGAACAGAACCAGGCCGCCTGAGCCCGAACCCACCGCATCGTTTTTGACGCCCGGCCGCCGGGCCGGGCGCCTGAACCGGTGCTCGATTCGGTCGCAGCTTGCCCGCCAAGGGCCGTTTGCGCTATCGTGCTCGGTTGGCAACCCTTCCGACCCGAGCGTTTTACATGAGCGTCCACGGCAACACCCTTGAACTGATCGGCAACACACCGATCGTGCGTGTGAGCAACCTCGATACCGGCCCCTGCGAGCTCTACCTCAAGCTCGAAGACTACAATCCGGCCGGCTCCATCAAAGACCGCATTGCTCTGAAGATGATCGAGGAAGCCGAACGTCGCGGCGACCTCAAGCCCGGCGCCACCATCATCGAAGGCACCGCCGGCAACACCGGCCTGGGCCTGGCCCTGGTTGCCGCCCAGAAAGGCTACCGCCTGATCCTGGTGATTCCGGACAAGATGAGCCGCGAAAAGATCTCCAACCTCAAGGCCATGGGCGCAGAAGTGGTGATCACGCGCTCGGACGTGGGCAAGGGCCACCCGGAGTACTATCAGGATCTGGCCGAAAAACTGGCCAAAGAAACCGAAAACAGCTACTTCATCAACCAGTTCGGCAACCCCGACAACCCCAGAACACACGAGGAAGACACCGGGCCGGAAATTCTCGAGCAGATGAACAACGAGCTTGACGCAGTGGTCGTGGGCGCGGGCTCCAGCGGCACGGTCACCGGCCTGTCGCGGTACTTTGCCAAAGCTGCGCCTGAGCTCGAGCTGGTTCTGGCCGACCCGGAGGGCTCGATCCTGGCCGAATACATTGCCACCGGCAACATCCCGGAGGATGCTGGCGGCTGGACGGTCGAGGGCATTGGCGAGGACTTTCTGCCAAGCATCAGCGACTTCACGCGCGTTCGCAAAGCCTATTCAATTTCGGACAAGGAGAGCTTTCTGACCGGCCGCATGCTGCTGGAAAAGGAAGGCCTGTTCGGCGGCTCTTCCACCGGCACCCTGCTGGCCGCCGCGCTGAAATATTGCCGCGAGCAGACCGAACCGAAAAAAGTGCTCACACTCGTCTGCGACACCGGCAACAAGTACCTGTCGAAAATGTACAACGACACCTGGATGCGCGAGCAGGGCTTTCTCGATATTGAACAGCACGGTGACCTGCGCGACCTCATCGCCAGGCCGGCCGCGAGCCGGGACGCCATCATCGTGGGCCCCGACGAGCCACTGTCCAACGCCTACAAGCGCATGAAACTCTATGATGTTTCCCAACTGCCGGTCATCGAGGGAGACAAAATCGTCGGCATCATCGACGAATCCGACCTGCTGCTGGCCGTCTACGATCGGGAAGAAGGCTTTGCCGAGCCGGTATCCACGGCCATGGTCACCCAGCTCGAGGCCGTACAGGTCAACGCCGGCATCGACGAGCTGCTGCCGATCTTCAACCGCGACCTGGTTGTCATCGTCCTCGACGGCGAGGAATTCATGGGCCTGATCACGCGGGTGGATCTACTGAACTATCTGCGCCGCCGCGCCGACCGATAACTCTGGCCCCCGGGTCAAAAGACACCGGGGTCAAGAGGCTCCGGAACCTGGCGCTCAGGCCAACCAGCCAACAAACCAACGATCAAACGAGTCAATCAACATGAGCAAGCTTGCAACACGCGTCATTCACGCCGGCCAGTCGCCGGATCCTTCCAACGGGGCCATCATGACCCCGATTTACCAGACTTCCACCTACGTGCAGAAAAGCCCGGGCGACCACCAGGGCTTTGAGTATTCGCGCACGCACAACCCCACTCGCCGGGCCTGGGAAGCCTGCATCGCCGACCTGGAAGGCGGCAGTCACGGCTTTGCGTTTGCCTCGGGCATGGCGGCAACCGACGCGCTGATGAATCTGCTCGAACCGGGCGACCATGTGCTCGCCATGCACGATCTCTACGGCGGCACCTGGCGCCTGTTCGAGCGCGTGCGGCGACCGGCTTCGGGGCTGGAGTTCAGCTTTGTCGATCTGGCCGACACCGACGCGGCGCGGGCAGCGCTGACCGACAAGACGAAAATGATCTGGGTCGAAACGCCCACCAACCCCATGCTGCAGCTGGTCGACATTGCCGCCATGGCCGAGCTGGCCCGCGAGGCAGGCGCCATGCTGGTGGTTGACAACACCTTTGCCACGCCGATGCTGCAGCGCCCCATCACTCAGGGTGCCGATATCGTCGTCCACTCGGTGACCAAGTATCTCAATGGCCACTCCGACATGGTTGGCGGTGCGCTGGTGGTCAACGACGACAAACTGGCCGAGGACATCGGCTTCATCCAGAACTCCGCCGGCGGCGTCCAGGGGCCGTTCGACTCCTTTCTGGTCATGCGCGGGGTCAAGACCCTGGCGCTGCGCATGCAGGCCCACTGCGACAACGCCGGCCGCATCGCCGAATGGCTGAGCAAACACCCCAAGGTCGAGAAGGTCATCTACCCCGGCCTCGACAATCATCCGCAGAAGGCACTGGCCGAAAAGCAGATGTCGGGCTTTGGCGGCATGGTCAGCTTCGATATTGGCGGCGACCTGGCCCGCGCCCGCCGCTTTCTGGAAAACACCCAGCTGTTCGCCCTGGCCGAATCGCTGGGCGGCGTCGAGTCGCTGGTCAACCACCCGGCCATCATGACCCACGGCTCGGTACCCAAGGAAAACCGCGACAAGCTCGGTATCAGCGACAGCCTGATCCGCCTGTCGGTGGGCATCGAAGACGTCGACGACCTGATTGCCGACCTGTCGACGGCCCTCGATCAGGTATAGGTAAATCCCCGGAGTGCGTCAGGCCCGACGTCTCGTCGGGCCTGATCCGGAGAGCCTGAAAGTACAGGCTTTGCGTGACCTTCGGCGCTTTCCCCCGTTCCCGGGGTTTACGCCCCCACGCGAGCCCGTGGGGAGCCATCCTTTCTCTGCTGGCTCCCGCCACCACGCGGCTCGGCGTGAACCCCATCCTGAGCGCTAGAATAGCCACCAGAATCAACCACAGCCGCGAGACCAAGATGCAATTTCGTCTGAAAGCCGCCTCCGGATCGATTACCGGCCAGAACTTTCCGCTTGAACAGGACACCTCCATCGGCTCGGCCGAAGACGCCGACATCCGCCTTGATGGCTTGATGGAGCGCCACGCCCGGATTGTCTACGACGGCGAGATACTGATGTTCGAACCCGCCGGCAAGGTCTGGATCAACGGCGAGCCGGTGCAGCGCCGCCCGCTGAAGTCCGGAGATGAAATCCGTATGGGCGAATATCGCTTCGTGCTGCAGGCTCCCGGGCTGCGCCCGCCGAGCGTGCTCAAGGACGCCGAACCGCGCAAGAGCCGCACCTGGCTGTGGATTACGCTGGGCGTCATCGCCGCCGGCAGCGCTGCGGCCGCGGTGTATGTCTACTGGCCGCTGCAGTAAGCAACGGAAAAGCGGGTAACCACGGATTCAACTCACTCGTAATCAACCAGCTCGCGCAAGACCGCGGTGGCGTAACTGCCGGTGCCAAGCGAAAATGCCAGCTTCAGAGTGTGTTCGTCGGCAAACGACCACTCCAGCTCGCTGACACGCATTCGCAGAGGCCGACGCTCCTGTTTCATGCCGAACCTCGCCAGACCCTCGATCAGCTCGCGGTGAGCCTCGAACTGGCGGCGCTCGATCTCGGCTGCCGCGCCTTCGGCCGGGCTGTCACCCTGCCCCGGCAGCGGGCCGCTGGGGTGGATGTCCTGCTCGGCGCAGCGGCGAACCTGGTCGGGGTCATTGGCGTCAGCAACAAAAAACGAGCGGCTGCCGTCAAGCATGGCCAGGTCGCCGTCGATCAACTGGTTCCAGTTGCCGTCCCGAATCCGCTCGGCCAGCACGTGATTGAACACCAGGCTGCGCGCGGCAGACAGATAGAACCCGCGCTTGGTCTTCGAGGGTTTTCTGTGCAGCTCGCCGCGAAACAGCGACAGGGCCCGGGCAACGTTGTTGCCGCCGAAGCGCTGCTCGCCGAATCCGTTGGGCACGCCGTGATCGCAAACCGCCTTGAGCTGCCGCTCCAATGCCGCCGGGTCAGCTTCAATATCGCGCACGACCAGCTCGAAACGATTGCCGCGCAGACGCCCGCGTCTGATCTTGCGCGAACAGCGCGCGGCCGACTCGATGGTTACACCCTCGATCGCCCACCGCTGCCAGTCCGGGTCGGGCTGCCCGGCCAGATGCAGCGAAAAATACTGGCCGGTGACGGCATTACGGTCTTTCAGGCCGGCAAAGCCCACCTCGCGCGGACGGATCCCGGCGGCCCGCGCCAGATCTGCCGCCACATCCACCGTATTGCGCTCGCGCTTGGACACCCAAAGCCATAGATGCTCACCCTGCCCGTCAGGTTCGTGGCCCAGGATCTCAGCGACCCGGAAGTCTTCCGGATGCACCCGGATGCGCCCCCTGGCAGACGGGCTGCCCCAGGCGAATCCGGGGCTCGTGTCGCGCTCCTGACTCATTCCTGATCCTCAACGCGATAGAGCACCGTGGAATAGGGAGAGCGATAATTGTCCACGTTGTAACGCAGCCCGACGTGGTACACCTTGCCGGCCTCGAGCTCCAGCTCGATGCGGTTGGCATTATCACCAAGGCGCGCGCCCGAGCGGGTGAGGCGCGGCGGATTGATGACCCCCGCACGAACGGATATTTCGTAACGGCCGGGCTCCAGCCACATAACCTCGCGCTCGCCGATATTGTCGTCATCAACGCGAATGAATTCGACCGGATAGATGTACGCGGCCTGCCGGCCAACCGTTCCCACGACCTTGGCTGCATCCTTGCTGCCCCACTTGGCAAACGGAACATCGGCCATTGCCGGCTGCCCGATGGCGACGAGCCCCAGCACCGAAAGCGTCAGAAAAACACGATTGAAAGTTCTCATTGCCCTTTCCTGCTATGTGATTTGATGACAATGATGGCGCCGCGCCGGCGACCAGTCCATGAAAGCAGCCTGAAATTGTCATGAAATCCGCCTGTCATCAACGAGTTGGACAAAGGCGGGGCCAGGCACTCGCAAGAGAATCGGTCAGCGGCGTCATCACTGCGTCCAGATCCTGCGTCTGCTCCGGCGTGAAGGTCACGCTCTGAGACCACAGCACGCGGCCGGCCGGCAGCTCCAGCAAACGCGCCTGGATGCGCCATTGCCCTGCCCCGGCGGGCTGCACCGTGCCTTCGATCAACCAGTCGACGCCCAGGTCTTGAGCTACCGCTGCGGCCACATCGCTGCGCCCGATATAGGGCTGAAGGCTGGTGCGCCCCACCAGGCTCATGCCCGCCAGCGGCGCGCGCAGCAGCATCCCCAGAAGGCGGTCTGCAAGCAGCAGATCGGCCTTGCCGGCAAGCCCCGGGGGCGGTTGATAGACCGTGAACGGCAGGATGGCCACGCTGCACTGCGCCGGTTCAGGTGCGGTACCGGCAGGTGGTCGCAAAAGGCCGTAGCTGACCGCAGCCAGCAGCAGAACAATGGCGGTCAACACGGTCGGCCAGCGCCCGCGCCGCGAGCGCCGCACGGGACGCACCCCGGCAGAACGCTCAACCGCGGCATTGAGCCGATAGCCGCGTCGCGGCAAGGTCTCGATCAGTTCCGCAGGGCCATCGAGAGAACGAATGGCCTGGCGCAGCTCACGCAGCAGTGCGGCCAGGCCGGACTCGAAATCGACCACCGTGCTCTCGTCCCAGACCGCTTCGACCAGCCGCTCGCGCGTGACCACCTCGCCCGCATGATCAAGCAGACACTCCAGCAACCGCGCGGCCTTGGGGCGCAGCTGAACGCCGCGGCCGCCGGCGGCCGCCAGTTGACCGTCGTCCGGATTGAAGGTCAGATTGGCGAACTGTCGCACCGCCACGGCAGCTACCCTTGCGGTTCCGCATCCTCGGGGTCAACAACCAGGAAGAAGGACTCGCCCTCGCGGATCAGGCCCAGCTCCGAGCGGGCCCGCTCTTCGATCGCCTCCAGGCCGGCACGCAGGTCTTCAACCTCGGCGGCCAGCGCCGCGTTGCGCCGCTCGAGCTCCTGGTTTCGCTTTTGCTGCTGCTCGACCAGCTCGCCCAGGGTGCTGACCTCGCTGAACTGCCGCCACAGCTGTACCTGCAGGAACAGCAAGACCACCAGCAGGGCGATCAGGATGACGCGCACGAGGCCTTCCCGGACGCGAGCGTATCTTCGATGATGCGACGATACAGGCCCGGCAACAAGAGCAATTCATCGACCGCGATGCATTCATCGACCTGATGAATGGTTGCATTGACCGGGCCCAGCTCGACAACGGGGATGCCGCGCGGTCCGAAAAAGCGACCGTCGGACGTCCCGCCGCTGGTATCCGGCGTCGGCTCCACGCCCAGAAGATCCACACAGGCCGCTTGCACGATGCCGGGCAGTATTCCGGTCGCCGGCCCGAAGGGCTCGCCGGAGACCCGCCAGTGAAGCTCCCAGCGGCCGGGGTCGAACTTCTGAATCAGCGCGCGCAGGCGCGCCTCCAGCTCGTCGGCGGAGGTGTTGGGGTTGTTGCGCAGGTTGAACAGGACCTCGAGCTCGCCGGGGGTGACATTGTCGGCGCCCGTGCCGGCGCGCAGGTTGGAGATCTGCAGCCGCGTGGGCGGGAAGAACTCGTCGCCATCATCGAACTCGAGGCGGCCCAGCTCGGCCAGCAGGGCCCCGGCCCGGTGGGCAGGATTGTCCTGCGGATCGGCATAGGCCGTATGCCCCTGAACGCCGTGCACCAGCAGCTGCCCCTGGATGGAACCGCGTCTTCCGATCCGGATGACATCACCCAGACGATCGCGGCTGGAGGGCTCGCCAACCAGGCAGGCATCCGGCATCAGGCCGCGCGCTTCGAGCTCGGGCACCACAGCGCGAATGCCGTAGCGGGCCGGCCCCTCCTCGTCGGAGGTCAGCAGAATGGAGATGGTGCCCGCATGATCCGGGCGGGCGGCAAGAAACGCCTCCAGCGCCAGAACGAAAGCCGCCACCGAAGATTTCATGTCGGCCGCACCGCGGCCATACAGCACACCGTCACGAATCTCGGGTTCGAACGGCGGCGAGCGCCAGGCCGCTTCCGGCCCCGACGGCACCACGTCGGTATGCCCTATGAGCATCAAGTGCGGCGCGCCGCTGCCGTGCCGGGCGAAGAGGTTGCGTACGTCTTCGACATCGATCGACTCGACGGTCATGCCCGCCGCCTCCAGCCGATTGGCAATCAGCGGCTGGCAGCCAGCATCTTCGGGCGTTACCGACGCGCGCGAAATCAGCTCGCGGGTCAGCTCCAGCAGCGCATCAGAGTCGTTTTCAGAAGGCCTGTTTACCATGGGAACAAAGCTTACCGCATTCACCGGCCGGCGTCGGATTCATCCCGCCCGAATGCCTCGCCACCCGACCCGGCTGCCGGGCATTGATTCAATCCACGATCTGATAGCAGGGCTGATACGGCTTGCCGCCGGGCAGCTTCATGCGCTGCTGGTCGACAAAACGCCTGAGCAGATCATCCAGGGCCCGCAGGATGGCCGGCTCGCCCCGAATCTGGAAAGGCCCGTGTTCGCGGATGGCGCGCAGCCCGTGGGGCTTGACGTTACCGGTGACGATGCCTGAAAACAGCCGCCGCAGGTTGGCGGCCATCTCGTGAGATGGCAAGCCGAAAGCAATGTCGAGCCCGGCCATGTTCTCGTGGGTGACCTCGAACGGCGCTTGAAAATCAGGAGAGGTCTTGAGCATCCAGTTGAAATAGAAGGCATCGTTGGTATCAACCCGCCACTGACGCACGCGCTGCATGCCTTCGGCCATGTAGCGCGCCACCGCCGCCGGGTCGTTGATGATGATGCGGTAGCGTTTGCGCGCCGCCTCGCCGAGCGTCAGCCCAACAAAGCGGTCGATCTCCTCGAAATAGTCGCGCGCCGATTCCGGGCCCGTGAACACCAGGGGAAACGGCATGTCGCTGTTTTCCGGGTTGAGCAATACCCCCAGCAGGTAGAGAATCTCTTCAGCCGTACCCACCCCGCCGGGAAACACGATGATGCCGTGGCCCAGGCGCACAAAAGCCTCGAGCCGCTTTTCGATATCGGGCATGATCACCAGATCGTTGACGATCGGATTGGGTGACTCGGCCGCAATGATGCCGGGCTCGGAAATGCCCACGTAGCGGCCCGGCAGGGTGCGCTGCTTGGCGTGGCCGATGGTGGCACCCTTCATCGGCCCCTTCATCGCGCCCGAGCCGCAGCCGGTGCAGATGTCCATGCCCCGCAAACCCAGCTGATAGCCGGTTTTCTTGGAGTAGTCATATTCTTCGCTGCTGATCGAGTGGCCGCCCCAGCACACCGCCAGGCGCGGTTCGATTTCGGTATCGAGCAGCCGGGCGTTGCGCAGAATCTCGAAGACCGTGTTGGTGATGCCTTCGGAGCTGTCGAGATCAAAATACGGGCTGGGATGAATCTCGGTGTGGAAATAGACGATGTCGCGAATCACCGCCGAGAGCAGCTCGCGAATGCCGCGAATCATCTTGCCATCGACAAAAGCTCGGCCCGGTGCATTTTCCAGATCGATGCGCATGCCGCGATTGACCTGATGCACCTCGATGCGGAAGTCGCGATAGGTTTCGAGCATGCGCTCGGCATCATCGCCCTGCTCACCCGAGGTGAGCACGGCCAGCGCCACCTGCCGCAAGAGCTCCCCGACCTCTGCGGTCGCGTCCGACAGGCGCGCCACCTCGGCCCAGGAGAGCACCTTCAGGCTGCGGGCCGGGTAGACACGGGTCGAAACCGTGTCCGTTGCCGGAGTCATGCTGTGCGCTGCGGTTTGATTCATCACGCTCTCGATTGATTGCCATGGCTGGAATGATGCCCGTCAAACGACGACGGACGGGCTCAAACCCGACCGTGCCTGCCAGAGTCGGCGCAGTGCGCGGGCGCGTTCGTTTCCGCCGCGCAAAACGGGCAGACATGAATCATAACGCAGGGCCCGGCGCGAGAGGCTCCCGAAGCGTACGGAAACCTCGCAGGAAAACCCTGTAGCCGGTGGGCTTGCAGCCCACCCAGATAGGCAAAGGCTCCTGCACCGAGTCAGTGCAGGAGCCTCTGGCGGCCGCCTGGCAGCCGCGTTCTTGCGAAGAATGCGAAGGTCAGGCTTTGTCTTTCAAGGCATCCAGAATGCGGTTCAGAGTGGCGCTGGGACGCATGATGGCGCTCACCTTGTCCGCATCGGGCTTGTAGTAGCCGTCCATGTCCACGGGCCTACCCTGCACCTCGTTGAGCTCATCGACGATGCGCTGCTCGTTGTCGCGCAGCTGACCGGCAATGTCGGCAAAGGCCGCCTTGAGCTCGGCGTCCTCGTCCTGGGCGGCCAGGGCTTCGGCCCAGTACAGGGCCAGATAGAAATGGCTGCCGCGGTTATCGAGCTCGCCGACCTTGCGGCTGGGCGATCTGCCGTTGTCGAGCAGCTGGCCGGTGGCGGTGTCGAGCGTTTCTGCCAGCACGCCGGCCCGGGCATTGTCGTAGGCCTGAGACAAATGCTCCAGCGAGGCCCCGAAAGCCAGGAATTCACCCAGCGAGTCCCAGCGCAGGTGGTTTTCTTCCAGCAGCTGCTGGACATGCTTGGGCGCGCTGCCACCGGCACCGGTTTCAAACAGCCCGCCGCCGGCAATCAGCGGCACGATGGAAAGCATCTTCGCGCTGGTGCCCAGCTCCAGAATGGGAAACAGGTCGGTCAGGTAGTCACGCAGCACGTTGCCGGTCACGGCAATGGTGTCTTCACCGCGGCGAATGCGCTCCAGCGAGTGCCTCATGGCCGCTTCGGGCGTCATGATGCGAATGTCGAGCCCGTCGGTGTCGTGGTCCTCGAGATAACGCTCCACCTTGGCGCGCACCTGCACATCGTGACCGCGCTGATCGTCCAGCCAGAACACCGCCGGCATGCCCGACAGGCGAGCGCGGGTCACACCCAGCTTGACCCAGTCGCGTACCGGCACATCCCGAGTCTGGCACATGCGCCAGATGTCACCTTCTTCGACTGCATGCTCGAAGATGACCTGATCGTTGTCGTCGGTCACCTTGACCACGCCGGCGGCCGGAATCTGGAAGGTCTTGTCGTGCGAGCCGTATTCCTCGGCCTTGTTGGCCATCAACCCGACGTTGGGCACAGTGCCCATGGTGGCCGGATCGAAAGCACCGTTGGCCTGACAGTCTTCGATGACGATCTGATACATGCGGGCATAAGAGCGGTCTGGAATCAGTGCCTTGCAGTCCTGGCGCTCGTCATCGGCGTTCCACATCTTGCCGGAGTCACGAATCATGGCCGGCATGGAAGCGTCGATGATGACATCGGAAGGCACGTGCAGATTGGTGATGCCCTTGTGAGAGTTGACCATGGCAAGCGACGGCCGCTGCTCATACTGCGCGGCAATATCGGCCTTGATGGACTCTCGAGTATCGGCCGGCAACTTGTCCAGACAGGCGTAGAGATCGCCCAGGCCGTTATCGGGGCTGAAGCCGGCCTCATCGAGCACATCGCCGTGCTTTTCCAGCACATCCTTGAAGAACTCGCTGACAACCACGCCAAACATGATCGGATCGGAGACCTTCATCATGGTGGCCTTGAAGTGGGCCGAGAACAGCACCCCCTTCTCGCGCGCGTCGTCGATCTGGCGGGCGACGAAATCGGCCAGGGCGCGACGGCTCATGACCGCGGCATCGACAATCTCGCCCTCTTCGACCTCGACCGGGTCGCGCAGCGCGGTCTGACTGCCGTCCTTGCCATGAAAGATGATGCTCAGACTGCCTGCCGACTCGAGCGTGGCCGATTTTTCACTGCCGTAGAAATCATGGTCGTCCATGTGGGCAACGTGGGTCTTCGAGTCGTTGCTCCACTGGCCCATGCGATGCGGATGCTTGCGCGCAAAGGCCTTGACGGCGCGCGGCGCACGGCGGTCGGAATTACCTTGCCGCAGCACCGGGTTGACGGCGCTGCCCATGGCGCGCGCATAGCGAGCCTGAATATCGCGCTCGTCGTCGGTTTGCGGCTCATCGGGGTAGTCGGGCAGCGCAAAACCCTTGCCCTGCAGCTCGGCAATGGCCGCCTTGAGCTGCGGCCGCGAGGCGCTGATGTTGGGCAGCTTCATGATATTGGCCGACTCGTCAAACACCAGCCGCCCCAGCTCGCCAAGATCATCACTGACCTTCTGATCGTCATCGAGACGATCGGAAAACTGCGCCAGAATACGCCCGGCCAGCGAAATATCGCGGGTCTCCATCGCTACGCCGGCCGTGTCGGTAAAGGCGTCGATAATAGGCAACAGCGACTGGGTGGCCAGAAACGGCGCCTCATCCGTCAGCGTGTAAATGATCTTGGGCGTGGACATGGTTCAGACTCTCCAAAGACGAAACAGCCCGCTATTGTCGCCGAAAACCCGGAACGCTGCCAAACCCCCGCAGAACCGCCGCTCCTTACCCGAAAACTGCCGGAGAGCGCTGGCCCAGCCTCGCGTCGGAGATTTCCCCGAACCGGGCTCGCGCATTGAAGTCAGCCGATGCGCTACCGGTGATCAGACCGTATTTTTCCGGATTCGCCGGCTGATTCCGGCGGGCTCGCGGTGACAGTCGCAAGCAAATACCATTCGGCGTTGGCCTGCAAGCGCACCCGCCAACGTAAGCGTTCATTCCCGACCGTTACTGGTCGATCCACTGCACGTCTGATACAAGCGGCTTGCTGGCGAAGTGCTCTTTCCACAGCCTGGGCGTGAGCTGCTCGACTTTGCTGGCCGGGTGCTGACCTACGCGCTGGAGCACATCGACCAGATAAGTGTAGGGGTTGATGCCGTGGATTCGGCAGGTCACCAGCAGGCTCTGGATGGTGCCGATGTCCCTGGCCCCGAGCTCGGTCCAGCTAAAGAGCCAGTTTTTCTTGCCCATCGGGATGGGCCGAAGGGCGCGCTCGAGGTGGTTGGTGTCGATCGGCACCTCCGGATCGGACAGGAACACCTCCAGTGACGCCTTGCGCGAGAGCGCATAGTTCGCCGCCCGGCGCAGCAGGCTGGTCTTGGGCCGATCCATGCGCCGCATGTGCTGCTCACACCAGGCCCAGAAGGCCTGAACGACCGGCAGGGCGTGCTGGCTGCGATATCCGAGCTTGTTTCGGCCCGTCAGCGCCTGGTCGGTGATCTGCGCCTCGATCCGGTAGAGCTGGCCGATCAACTCCAGGGCCTGATCAGCCGCCTTGGGCTCATCGCCCAGGGCCGCATCGAACTTGCGCCGGGCATGGGCCCAGCAGTTGGCATGGGTGATCTCCGGGCGTGCCTGGGCATAGCGGGCATAGGCCGCATAGCCATCGGTGATGAGCGTGCCCGAGAAGTGCTTGCCCAGCGTGTCGGTAACGACCCGGCTCGCGCGGGTTGGCGAGAACACAAAGCAGACTTCATCATCCTGACCATAGACCGGCCAGAACCAGGCCTGTTTCATCTTGCCTTTCCGGCCCGGCGTCTTCGAACGCCCGGCCTTGATCGGGGTTTCGTCCATGGCCAGCACTTTCGATTGAAGTACTTGCTCAAGCTGGGCGTCATAGACCGGCTCGAGTAGCTGGACGGCGCGCTTGACCAGGTTGGTCAGCGTGCTGCGGCTAACGGTAATGCCGTTGGTGGCCAGGCGCTGGTGCTGGCGATACAGTGGCAGGTGATAGCAGAACTTGTCGACCATCAGACCGGCCAGCAAGCTGACATCAGCCAGACTACCTTCGAGCACGTTGGCCGGGGCCGGCGTGGTATGGACGTGATCATCCCTCAAGTCCTTGATGACCGGACGGACATACTGCAAAATCACATAACTGCCCGGCCGCTGGGCCAGGCGGTGGGTCACCTTCTCGCCGATGACGATCCGGTGTTGTTCCGGGATGGCTTCGATCTCAGGATCGGCGACCCGGATAACTTCGACCGGCACATCCTCGCTGAAGCGAAGGCCCGAGTCAGTTACCGCATTGCCGCGCTCCTTGACTGCCTTCTTGCGCGTATAGCTGATCGACTCGGTTGGTGCCACTTCGGCGGATTCGCCCGCCGTCTCGAACAGCGCCTTCTGGTCCACTGCCTCATCGATCAGACGCTTCTCGGACTTCGGTCCGAACAGCTGGCGCTTGAGCCAGGCGAGCTGCTGCTTGAGCGAGGCAAGCTCGTGGTCATGCTGTCGCTTGAGCGCTGCATGGTCTCGTTGCAGTGCGTCATAATCGCCTTGCAGCCGAGCGTATTGCTGCGGGCTGATCGGGGTTTTCGTGCGAGCCTGTGGCATGGTCTTCATTATACTTCAGCCGGTGTGGCACCTGCCGGTCAAAGCGCTTGAACTGACGCGATTTTTCGACCTTGATGCCATCGAGCAGCAGCCTCAGATCGGTCCAACTCAGCGCCTGCTTGTCACCGCGATGCACGTTGTAGTTGAACTGCCCTTGCTCCAGGCGCTTGCACCACAGGCAATAGCCGCCTCGGTCGAAGTAGAGCACCTTCATGTAGGTCCGCCTGCGGTTGATGAACACGAACAGGTGGCCGCTCATGGGATCCTCTTCGAGCTGGTTGCGCGCCAGGGCCGCCAGACCATCGAACTGTTTGCGCATGTCGGTGGGCCGGGCATACAGCCAGACCCGGACGCGATCTTCAGGGAAAAACATCAGCGCCGCCGCAGCCGCAGGCAGAGGCCACCGCCAAGATCCAGCTCAATGTCCCAGCCCGGCTCCGAACCCGTCATGGCACCCAGATCAATCCACGGCGACGTTGCCGACTCCGGTTCGTCACAGGTGGCCGCTGGACTCTTACCGGCCAGGCGCCGCTTCCAGTTGGCAAAGGTGCTCAGTGCAAGCCTCTCTTGCCTGCAAAACGCCACCTGGCTCAGGCCGCTGCCGGCCTGCTCGTCAATCAGGTTCTGCCACTGCTTTGCCGAGCGGCGAATGCGATAGGTCGAAGACATGATCTGCTCCTTGAGTTGAGTTTGGGAGCAGATTACCGAGCCATATGCCTGGGGGGAAGAACGGCCTGGAATGACCGCTTACCTGCCCCTCAGCCTGTGCCTTGGCAAGTGCAGAAACCGCACTCACCCCCTCGCCCTGCTCCTCCTCGGTACTGAACTGCTGCTCGGGAACCGCACTCTCCAGAATACTCTTGAGCATTCCCAGCGGCTGGGCCACCTGAAGCCGCTTGCTGGTGCTGCCGTTGTGGGTGGTCAGCTGGCTTGGGACCGAATCGAGGTCCATATTCATCCCACCAGCATCGAGCGCCATGGGCATACCGTAGACGTATCTGACCCAGGGCTGGTAGCCATAGGTGCCTACGCTCAGGCCGGTGCGGTAATGGGCGTTCGTCTGGGCCACCATCAATCCGCCCGGTGAACCGGCCCCCAATGCGTATCCGCCGAGAGTTCGCCGCTGACTGTCAGCCCAAAGGCGTAACCGCAGCCTAGACAAGCAATCGCTGCCACAAACAACCGCTGGAAGAAGGTGCGAACACGCTGACCACCAGGCGGCTTGGAGCCTCTGTCATGAAACAGGAAAGCAGCTGGTGCGGGCTGTGAAAAAAGCGCTGGTATGCGCAGAAGTGCAATCATCGGTCCCACCGACAGGTAAATCCATCCCTGAGCCGCTCGTCACGGCCCCCGTTCGGTGGCGCTTTGGCAGGTTGTGACTACTTGCCGATCATGAGGTGGTCACAGATCCTCCCCGATCTGAAACCATAGATTTGTCCACCAGCCTAGCCCCCAACTAGACGGCGCAGATATTACACAGCTTCGTGACAGGCCGCAAGTTCTTGCTTCTGTAAATTGATGCCGTGATGATATACCTCGGCCCGGTGAGACATGATCGGCCGGGTATCTGCTGCCCACGGACCCTGTCGGTTCACGGGAATCAGCTTAGGTGACTGCACTGGTCATCGCTACCCGATTCCAATAAGATTGGGCCCTTGCAAGTGCGGACGCATGTGATGGAGTGGCTTAGCTGGGAACTATTGATCTGGCCGGTTTGGGCACTGGCTCTGGCCCTCGTTCTCGTCGGGTTGGCAGGGACGATTTTGCCGATATTGCCCGGCGTGCCGATCGTCCTGCTGGGCCTTGTGCTGCTGGCCTGGCTCGACGGTTTCGAGCGCGTTGGCTGGTGGACGCTGCTGTGGATGACGGCGCTGACGGCGCTGTCGATGGTGATCGACTTCGTCGCCACTGCTGAGGGTGCGCGGCGCTTTGGTGCCGGGCGTCACGCCATAGTGGGCGCGACTCTGGGGCTGTTGATTGGCCTGTTTTTCGGGATACCCGGCGTTCTCTTCGGTCCCTTTCTGGGAGCCGTACTCGGCCACATGGCCAGCCGCGCCAGGCTCGATGCGTCGCTGCGCGCCGGTGTCGGCGCCAGTGTCGGCGTCGTGGTCGGCACGCTTGCCGGCGCTGTCATTGGTGTGCTGATGGTCGTCTGGTTCGCCCTGGCCTGGTGGCTTTGACAAAGGCGTCTGCCTGTGCTTGCTAGCCCTGCGCGAATGCCGACAGGCACAGGGCAATCAGACCTCCGGAGAAAATCCCGAGTCCAATCATGGCCATGCCATTGACCGTCAGCACCGCGCCAAAGTCTACCGGAGCCGTCATTGGCTCGCTGTCTTCGGGCTCGTCGAAGTACATCAGTTTGACCACGCGCAGGTAGTAGAAAGCACCAATGACCGCCGTAATCACGGCCAGAATGCCCAACCAGGTGTAGCCCGCCGAAAGAGCAGCGACAATCACCTGCCATTTGGCAAAGAAGCCGGCAAAGACCGGAATCCCCGCCAGCGAGAACATCAGAACCAGCATCATCAGTGCATGCCAGGGGTTGCGGCGTGCCAGACCCTTGAGGTCATCGAGCTGATCGGCTTCCCGGCCATCCCGCGACAGCAGGATCAGCACCGCGAAACTGCCGGCTGACATGATGCCGTAAATGATGGCGTAGTACATCGCTGCCGCATAGCCTTCGGGAGTGGCCGGAAGCAGGCCAAGCAGCACAAAACCCATATGCGCAATGGTTGAATAGGCCAGCATGCGCTTGATGTTGGTCTGGGCAATCGCGACGACATTGCCGAGCACCATTGACAGCGCTGCGAGCACAATCAGCATGCCCTGCCAGTCTCCGTGCAGCTGTATCATGCCGTTATCGAGCAGGCGGATGGCCAAAGCAACTGCGGCCAGTTTGGGTACTGAACTGAGCAGCAGCGTGATCGGCAGCGGCGCACCGTCGTAGACGTCCGGAATCCACATATGCAGCGGGACGGCGCCAAACTCGAAGGCAATGCCGAGCACGATGAACACCAGGCCGACAGTCAGGAGCATGTCGTCGCCCATTCCGGCCGTCAGGGCGGCACTCACAGCAGACAGATCAAGCGAACCGGTCGCGCCGAAGATCAGGCTCATGCCGAAAAGGAGAAACCCCGAGGCCATTGCGCTCAGGACGAAAAACTTCATCGCCGCCTCGGAACCCGGAAGCGATTTACGGTTGAGCGCCACCAGCGGGTAGCTTGCCAGCACCATCACCTCGAGACCCAGATAGACGGTCAGCAAGGAGCCAGCCGAGATCAGCACCATCATGCCCAGCAGGGCGAACAGGCTGAGCGTGTAGAACTCGCCCTTGAACAGATTGAACTCGCGCAGATAGTGCTTTGCGTAAACAAACACGCCGATGAAGATCAGATAACTGAACACCTTGAGCACGTCACCAAAGCGATCGCGCACGAAGGTGTCGGAAAAGGCCTGCTCCACCTGGCCCGGCGCCATCATCGAGCCCAGGCTCAGGATGGTGGCAAACACCAGAGTGACCAGGGCCAGAGTGTGGGTCAGGCCGCGGCGCGCATCGGAAATGAACAAGTCGGCAAGCAGGACCACGCAGGTCATGCCGAGCACGAATATTTCAGGCAGCGCCAGTTGCAGTTCGCTAATCGTCATGGTTGAAGTCTGTTGTCATTGTCCGGTTTGAAACCAACGGCCAGCCGCAGCGGCTCTCTGTTGTCGGTTCACTAAACGCCCGCATGGTTTTCCTGTCAGCCCAGCTTCGACTGCATGATGTGCTCGACCAGGTTTTCCACCGACGGCTGCATGAGTTCAATGAGTGGGAACGGATAAACGCCCACCGCGATCACAAGAATGGCCAGCGCCGCCATCACGATCCACTCACGCTTGTCGAGATCTTTCAGTGACGCGATCTTGTCATTGCCCACCTCACCGTAGATCACTCGCTTGACGAGCCACAGGCTGTAGCTTGCGCCGAGCAACAACATGAGCGCCACGCCCAGAGAAATCCAGATATTGGCGTGGAACGCGGCCAGAATGACCATGAATTCGCCGACAAACCCGGAAGTGCCCGGAAGCCCCGAGTTGGCCATGAAAAACAGGATGGTAAACATGGCAAACCACGGCATGGTATGGGCCACGCCACCGTAATCCGCGATCTGGCGGCTGTGAACCCGATCGTAGAGCACGCCCACAAACAGGAACAACGCTGCCGAGATGAAGCCGTGCGAAATCATCTGGACCATGGCACCAGTCATGCCCAGCGTCGCACCCGTCAACTCGCCGGTGTTGCGAGCAATGGCAAAGCCCAGGAATATGCCCAGCGTGACAAAGCCCATGTGCGAAATCGAGCTATAGGCGATCAACTTCTTCATGTCGCGCTGGACAATCGCTACCAGGCCGATATAGATGATGGCGATCAGTGAGAGCGCAATGATGAGCCAGTCGAACTGACCGGCAGCATCGGGCACTATCGGCAGCAGGTAGCGCAGCATGGCGTAGGTGCCGATCTTGAGCATGACCGCGGCCAGCACAACCGAGCCGCCGGTGGGCGCTTCAACGTGCGCGTCGGGCAACCACGTGTGGACCGGCCACATCGGCACTTTGACAGCAAAGGCAATCAGCATGCCGAAGAACAGCCACATCTGCGCCGTCATCGACAGGCCATGTTCCTGCAGCGTGGCAACATCGAAGCTGCCGGAATCCAGGTACAGCCACAGCATTGAGATCAGCAAGAAGACCGAGCCCAGAAAGGTGTACAGAAAGAACTTGATCGTTGCGTAGATGCGGTTGGGCCCACCCCACATGCCGATGATCAGATACATCGGGATCAGACTGAACTCGAAAAAGACATAGAACAGCAGAATATCGAGCGCAGCAAATGTGCCGGTGATCAACGCATGCAGCACAAGGAACGTGGCCATGTACTGGTGCGGTCGATCACTGACATGCCAGCTGCTGATCACGATGACAAGGCTGGTCAGCGTGTTGAGAAGAATCAGCGGCAGAGAGATACCGTCGATACCCAGGTGGTAATGGATATTGAATGCTTCGATCCAAACCAGCTTCTCGACAAACTGCATGTCCGCCGATCCGGTATCGAAGCCGACATACAACAGCAACGACAGTCCGAATGCCACCAGGGCGACGATCAAGGCGAGCACGCGCGCCACATCCGGCGAGCGGCGGCCAAGAGTCGCCACGGCGACTGCACCGACCGCCGGTATCCAGATCAGAAGGCTGAGCAGGGGCCAATCCAGCATGGGTCAAATTCCTTATCGGAGCAGCATGAACGTCGCCAGCATGGCTACCAGCGCGACGGCCATGACGAAAGCGTAGTGAAACAGAAAGCCGGACTGGGCGGTACGAAGAACGGCTGACATGCGGCCGATCAACCGAGCCGAGCCGTTGACCAACCAGCCGTCGATCACGGTCTGGTCGCCACCTTTGGACAGGCCAGAGGCCACTCCGAGCCCGCCGCGAGCCAGGACGTTCTGCCACAGCTCGTCGAATCCGTACTTGCGGTCGAGGATGGTCCAGATCAGGCGGAAGCGCTCTCTGAGGCTGTCGGCCATACCCGGGTTGATCAGGTAGATATAGCTGGCAAGAGCGACGCCCAGCATGGCGAGCCAGAAGACCGGAGTGACAAACCCGTGCAGCGACATCGCCAGCGGGCCATTGAAGTGCTCGCCCAGCGCGGCAACCACATCGTTTTCCGGCCGCACCGAAATGGCATCGGCCAATGCGCCCCCGAACAGCAGTGGCTCGACCGTGAAATAGCCAAAGCCAAGTGACGCGATGGCCAGGAGCACCAACGGCACGGTCACTACGGGGCTGCTTTCACGCGCCTGTGAGCGCGTCTCCTCGTCCATGCGCGTCGGGCCGTGGAAAGTCAGATACAGCATGCGGAAGGTATACAAAGCAGTCACCAGCACGCCGGCATAGACGGCGAAATGAGCAAAGCCCGCGCCCGGACGCTCGGCCAGGCCGACGGCCTCGATGATCATTTCCTTGGAGAAGAATCCGGAAAGAAAGGGGAAGCCGATCAACGCCAGGCTACCTACCCAGGCAGTGATGGCAGTAATGGACATGTATTTTTTCAAGCCGCCCATCTTGCGCATGTCCTGCTCATGATGAAGCGCAATTATGACCGATCCGGCTGCCAGGAACAGCAGGGCCTTGAAAAAGGCATGGGTCGCAAGGTGAAACACCGCTGCCGAATAAGCGGAAGCGCCCAGAGCTACCGTCATGTAGCCCAATTGCGAAACCGTGGAATAGGCGATCACGCGTTTGATGTCATTCTGGACAATGCCCACCAGGCCCATGAACAGGGCGGTGACGCCACCAATCACCAGAATGAAGCTCAAAGCAACCTCGGAGGTCTCGAAGATGGGCGACAGGCGCGCCACCATGAAGATTCCAGCGGTAACCATCGTGGCGGCGTGGATCAATGCCGAAATCGGCGTTGGGCCTTCCATGGAGTCCGGCAACCACACGTGCAGCGGCACCTGAGCCGATTTGGCCATGGCGCCAAAGAACAGCGCCAGACAGATCACCGTCGTGGCCAGCACTTCTGTCTGGCCGAAGAGTCGGATGGTGGTGCCCTCCACCTCCGGGACGCCGGCAAAAACCGTGGCGTAGTCCAGCGAGCCGAAGAACAACAGCACCGCGCCGATGCCGACAACAAAGGTAACGTCACCGACGCGGTTGACCAGAAATGCCTTGAGGTTGGCTTTCACCGCGGACTCGCGCCCGAACCAGAAACCGATCAACAGATAGGAAACCAGCCCCACCGCTTCCCAGCCGAAGAACAGCTGCATGAAGTTGTTGGCCATCACCAGCATCAGCATGGCGAAGGTGAACAGATTGATATACGAGAAGAAGCGTTGGTAGCCGGGGTCGTCATGCATGTAGCCAATGGTGTAGATGTGCACCATCAGCGAGACCGAGGTCACGACCACCATCATCAGGGCAGTCAGGCTGTCGAGCAGGAATCCGACCTGAAAACGAATGCCGTCAGTCACCGCCCAAGTGTAGACGGTGTAATCCATATTCGGCAGGCCATTGAAGAAAACCTGCCAGGCCACGTAGATGGAGAGCGCCGTTGACCCACCAACCGCCAGGATGGTGACCCAATGGGCACCGGCACGGCCCACCTGGTGACGCAACAATCCGGCCACGGCGCTGCCGATCAGTGGCAGCAGCGGTATCAACAGCAGTACGGTCTCTATATTCACAACCAGTTATTCCCGTTACTCGTTGCCGATCCAACGGCTTTTGAATTCAACCACGAAGCGCACGAAGACCACGAAAGCATCCGATGTTCTTCATTTGTCGTTTCCTCGTGACGTTCGTCAATTGGCAGCAGTCATGCTGCCTGCACTCGCGCCGCATCACCCCTTAAGGTCGGCCATGTCTTCGACGCTGATCGAGCGGCGGTTACGGAACAACACCACCAGCAGCGCCAGGCCGATTGCTGCCTCCGCGGCGGCAACAGTCAGGATGAAGAAAACAAACACCTGACCGTCAAGCACGTCAAGGAAGCGGGCAAAGGCGATGAAATTCATATTGACTGCCAACAGCATCAGCTCGATGCACATCAGCAGAATCAGTACGTTCTTCCGGTTCAGGAATATCCCGGCCAGGGCAATGCTGAACAGCACCGCGCCCAGGGTAATGAAATGCGCCAGTGTCAGCATCAGGCGTCCTCTCCTTCGCTTTTCATCTTGACGATGCGCAGTCGGTCCTCGCGCTTGACCCGGATCTGGCGGCCGACATCCTGGTACTTCGTGCCCGGCCGGCGGCGATGAGTCAGCGCAATCGCGGCAACGATCGCCACCAGCAGAACCACGCCGGCAATCTCGAACGGGTACAGATAGTCGGTATACAACAGCTCACCGATCATGCTGGTGTTGCTGTAGCCGGCGCCCTCGGCGGACGGCAGCGGCACCTTTTCCATTCCCCGCGTCCAGATGGCGAGAAACAGCTGGGCCGCCATGGCCAGCGATACCAGTGCTCCGGCCGGCAGATAGCGCGCAAACCCTTCCTTGATGGAGGTCACGTTGATGTCGAGCATCATGACCACAAACAGGAACAGCACCATGACCGCGCCAACATAGACCAGCACCAGCGTGATGGCCAGGAACTCCGCCTGCAGCAACACCCAGATGCATGCGGCCGAGAAGAAGCTCAGAATCAAGAACAACACCGCGTGAATCGGGTTGCCGACCGTAATGACGCTCAGGGCCGAGAGCACGAGGATGGTGCTGAACAGATAGAAAACGATTTCGATGATTGGCATTCCAGACAGACCCTTAGCGGTAGCGTGCGTCTTGCGCGCGGTTGGCGGCAATGCTCTGTTCGAACCGATCCCCGATGGCCAGCAGCTGCTGCTTGTCGACGACCTTCTCCGACGCGTTTTCCATGTGGTACTCGCCGATATCGGTCAGCACAATCGAATCGACCGGGCAGGACTCTTCGCAGAAACCGCAGTAGATGCATTTGAACAGGTCGATATCGTAACGCGTCGTGCGTCGGGTGTTGTCCTCGCGGTTGTGCGACTCGATGGTGATCGCCAGTGCCGGACACACCGCCTCGCAAAGCTTGCAGGCAATGCAGCGTTCCTCGCCATTGGGATAGCGGCGGAGCGCATGCAGCCCGCGAAAGCGCGGAGACGTCGGCGTGTGTTCGTCCGGGTAATTGAGCGTGGTCTTCGGAGCCACACCAAAGCGCCAGGTCACGGCCATGCCGCGGAACAGTTCCAGCAGCATCAGAGAGCGAAGATAGCGTGCGATAGCTTGCATAATTACCTCGATCAGCCTCCGAACCAGCCCATCACGCGGAATCCGCCGGCGACCATGATCCAGACGATGGTAATCGGGATGAAGACCTTCCAGCCCAGGCGCATGATCTGGTCATAGCGATAACGCGGAAAGGTGGCCCGGAACCACAGAAACAGGAAACAGAACACCACGGTCTTGGCCAGGAACCAGTGCACGCCGCCGGCACCCAGAATGGTGTCACCAATGACGGGGATACCGGAAAACGGCGACAGCCAGCCACCCATGAACAGCAGCGAGGCAAGCGCCGAGACCAGAATCATGTTGGCATACTCGGCCAGGAAGAAGACCGCAAAGCCGGCGCCGGAGTATTCAACGTGGAAGCCAGCCACCAGCTCTGACTCGCCTTCGGCCATGTCAAAGGGCAGGCGGTTGGTTTCAGCCACGCCGGAGACAAAATAGATGACGAACAGCGGCATCAGCGGCAGCCAGTACCAGGTCAGAATGCTGCCGGTCTGCGCCTCGACGATGGCGGTCAGATTCAATGAACCGGCCAGCACGATGACCCCTACCAGCGCAAAACCCATCGCGATCTCGTAGGAGACGGCCTGCGCGGCCGCACGCAAGCCGCCAAGCAGCGCGTACTTCGAGTTCGAAGCCCAGCCACCGAGCAGAATGCCGTACACGCCCATCGAGGTCAGCGCCAGCACCAGCAGCAAGCCGGCGTCGATATCGGCCAGCACCAGCCAGTCGTCGAATGGCACCACCGCCCAGGCCGCGAGCGCCGGCCCCAGCGACAGCACAGGCGCCAGCAGGAACAGGAACTTGTTCGCATTGCTGGGAATGATCAGTTCCTTGAACAGCATCTTGAACACGTCGGCAAAAGGCTGCAGCAGCCCCAGCGGGCCAATGCGGTTGGGCCCGCGCCGCGAGTGCATGTAGCCAAGCACCTTGCGTTCGAAGTAGGTGTAGTAGGCCACGGCAATGGTGATCGGCAGAATGATCGCCAGCACCTTGGCGATGGTCCACAACAGGGTCAGGAGCTGATCGATCATGACAGCACCTCCACGCTGATGTCGCCGCCGCCGGCACCCATGGTGGTTACCGGGCAGGTAGCTACCGGCAGGCCGATGGCGCCGGGCGCCACGCGCGCGTCGAGTTCCAGATCAAGCTCCGCGCTGGCCTCGCCCTGGCGAACCCGAACCCGGCTGGCCTGCTCAAGGCCATGACGACGAGCCGTGGCCGGGTGAACGGCACACACGGTCGCCGCAGCCTGAGTGGTCTGTTGTAACGCCGGGGCCCTTCTGAGCAGGCTGTCGCCTGAATACATCGGCACCTCGCCGGTGCGCCAAAGGGTGTCGCCCTCGGCGACGAAAGGGGCCGCGGGCGCATCATGGTCTGCCGCGTCGATGTCGCCGGCAAGCGCCTGTTCGGTCACGGTCTCGAGAGTGGCAAAGTCAAAACCTTGCGCTCCAACCAGCTCTCCGAGCTTGCGCAGGATCTTCCAGCCGGCCTGAGCCTGCTCCGGGGCGCGGCCCACGGCCTGCAGGGTTTCACGATGACCGTCCGCGTTGATCCAGGTGCCGTCGACTTCCGGCGCGGGTGAAAGCGGCAGCAAGACATCGGCCGTTTCGCGCAGCAGCGAGTTGTCAAAGACGGTTGCCGCAACGACCGAAGCGGCACCGTCAAGCGCGCGCCGGGCGGCAGCCGGATCAGCCAGGTCGAAGTCGGGCTCGATATCCCAGAGCAGGTAGGCCTGGCGCCCTTTCGCGATCATGCTGCGAGCGTTCAGGCCACCGCGTTGCGGCACGCTGCCGGCCGCCCAGGCACCCTGGCTGTTGGCTGGCCCGGGCAGCACCACCAGTGCCACTTCAACCGCCTCGGCGAGCCATTCAGCCAGGCGGCGCAGCCAGCCCGCTTCGGGGTGGTTGAGCGCCTGGTCGCCCAGCAACAGCACGCCGGAGTCGGCGTCCTTGAGCATGGCGGCAATCCGTTGCGCTTCCTGCTCCGGATGACGCTCACCGATATATTCGCCCAGCTTGCCTTCAGGCAGACTCTTGCCAGTGAGATCGGCAGCCGCCTTCGCTACCCGTGCCAGGGTGTCGACCATGGCCTGTGGCGGCACGATCATGCGCTCGGCCAGATCGAAGTGGAAATCCCAGGCCACGCTGTTGATGTCGGCAATCTTGGCGCCACCCTGGCGCCAGGCAGTGCGTACCCGGTGCCCCAGAATCGGCTGTTCGTGGCGAACGTTGCTGCCCACCAGCACAATCGCGTCGGACTCGGCCACGCTGGCGGTGGACACATCCAGATGGCCGCGACCGGCCTGCGGATGCGAGAAGTCGAGCAGGCGCAGACGATGATCAACGTTTTCGCTGCCCAGAGCGCGCGCCATCGACGCCGCCAGGTAGTGCTCCTCAACGGTTGCCCGCGGGGAAACCAGCACGCCCAGCTCCTTGCCGCCATGGGTGTCGACCGCTCCCTTGATTGCGCGCGCGGCAGCATCGAGGGCGTCTTCCCAGCTTGCCTCCTGCCATTGGCCGTTGACCTTGATTTGTGGTGTGGTCAGGCGATCTTCGACGTACAGGCCAAAGTGGCTGTAGCGGTCGCGGTCGGCCAGCCAGCACTCGTTGATTGCCTCGTTGCTGCGCGGCACTGCGCGCATGATCTTCTTGCCGCGCGTGTGATAGAACAAGTTCGAACCGAGGCAGTCATGAGTACCAATGTACTTGCGCGCACGCATTTCCCAGGGTCGCGCGGTGTGGCGAAATGGCTTGTTGGTCAGCGCGCCGACCGGGCACAGGTCGATGATGTTGCCCGACAGCTCGGAGTTGATATTGCGCTCGACGAAAGTACTGATTTCCAGATGCTCACCGCGGTTCATGCCGCCCAGCTCGCTGGTTCCGGCAATCTCCTCGAGGAAACGCACGCAGCGCGTGCAGTGAATACAGCGCGTCATGTCGGTTTCGATCAGCGGCCCGACGTTCTTGTCGCGCACCACGCGCTTGCGTTCGGTAAAGCGCGACACCGAGCGCCCATAGCCCATGGACAGATCCTGCAGCTCGCATTCACCACCCTGGTCACAGATCGGGCAGTCAAGCGGGTGATTGATCAGCAGAAACTCCATCACCCCACGCTGGGCATCCACCGTTCGCCGTGACTCGGTGAACACCTTCATGCCGTCAGCTACCGGTGTGGCGCAGGCCGGCAGTGGCTTGGGTGCTTTCTCGACATCGACCAGACACATGCGGCAGTTGGCCGCGATCGAGAGCTTGCTGTGATAGCAGAAGCGGGGAATATGGATGCCGGCACGGTCGGTCACCCGGATGATCATTTCGCCCTTCTTCGCCTCGAGCGCGCGCCCGTCGACTTCGATCGTGACGATATCGTCCTGTTTGTTCTCAGCAGTCGCCATTAGTCAGTCCAGCTCAATTCTGGCGGTCAATAACGCTTGACCATGAAACGCACGCAGGCAGGTCAATGGAGGCACTCATGCCAACTCCCCGCCCTTGGTGGTTCAGATACCCGGCAGCCCGGAAACACGTAATCATCGATTGGCGCCGGCTCATGCCGCCGCTCCCACACCGCCGCTCACCATCGAGCGGCCGTGCTCGACGTAGTGCTCGAACTCCTCGCGGAAGTGCCTGAGGAAACCCTGCACCGGCCAGGCTGCTGCCTCACCGAAGGCGCAAATGGTGTGACCTTCGATCTGGGTCGTCACCGACGCCAGGGTATCGAGGTCTTCTTTCTTGCCCTGACCCGCCATGATGCGATGGATCATGCGGTGCATCCAACCGGTGCCCTCGCGGCAGGGCGTGCACTGTCCACAGGACTCGGCATAGTAAAAGCGCGCGATGCGCAGGCATGCCGCGACCATGTCGGTGGTCTCGTCCATGACGATGACCGCACCCGAGCCCAGACCCGATCCGGCCTTCTGGATGGCGTCGTAGTCCATGGTCAGGTCCATCATCACGTCGCCGGGCAGCACCGGCATCGACGACCCGCCCGGAATCACGCCCTTGATCCGGTTGCCGTCGCGCATGCCGCCGGCCAGCTCCAGGAGCTCGGAAAAGGGCGTACCCAGCGGCACTTCGTAGTTGCCCGGCTTGTTGACGTGGCCGGACACCGAGAAGATCTTCGAGCCACCGTTGTTGGGCTTGCCCAGCTCCAGAAACCAGTCGGCGCCGTTACGCAGAATTGCCGGCACCGAGGCCAGGGTTTCGGTGTTGTTGATCGTCGTGGGCTTGCCGTAGATGCCGAAATTGGCCGGGAACGGCGGCTTGAAGCGCGGCATGCCCTTCTTGCCTTCAACCGACTCCATCAGCGCGGTTTCCTCACCGCAGATGTAGGCACCGGCGCCGAGCAGGTTGTGGATATCCACATCAATACCCGAGCCCATGATGTTCTTGCCCAGATAGCCGGCCTCGTAAGCCTCCTTCAGGGCGCCCTCGATACGCTCGAACGGCTCGTGGCGAAACTCGCCCCGAAGATAGTTGTAGCCGACCGTCGCACCCATGGAATAGGCCGCGATGGCCATACCTTCGAGCAATGCATGCGGGTTATAGCGCAGGATATCGCGGTCGTGACAGGTGCCCGGCTCGGACTCATCGGAATTGCACGCCAGGTACTTCTGTCCGGGGGCCGAGCGCGGCATGAACGACCATTTCAGGCCGCTGGGAAAGCCGGCGCCACCGCGGCCGCGCAGGGCCGACTTCTTGACCGTCTCGATGATGTCTTCCTGAGGCGTTTTTTCCTTGAGGATCCGCTCCCAGGCCTGCCAGCCGCCGTGCTTTCGATAAGCCTCGAGCGTCCAGCAGTTGTCTTCATCGAGATGGGTAAAGCAAACGTTGTGTTCAGCCATAATCAATGCCCGCAAATCCTTGAATCACGCAGAACCGCTGAGCAGCCGAGAGCGCACAGGCCAATCGAATTGACATGCGAAGACCTGCACTCTGCGGCCTCTGTCCGGCGGTGTTGCTGCGCGCTGTTCATTGCATGATCCCTATGCGACACCGAATGTCGCTACTCCAGCCCATCGAGAATCTCATCAACCTTTTCCGGCGTGAGCTTCTCGTGATACTGGCCGTCGACAAGCATCATCGGCGCGCCGACGCAGCCGGCCAGGCACTCTTCCTCGCGCTTGAGGAAAATCCGCCCGTCCGCCGTCGTCTCACCGCTGCGTATCTCCAGCTTTTTCTCGATGTGGTCGACAATTTCGTCGGAGCCGCAGAGCATGCAGGAGATGTTGGTACAGACCGAAATCGAGTGTCGGCCGACCGGCTCGGTCTCGATCGCCGAATAAAACGTCGCCACCTCGTAGACCCAGACCGGCGGCACTTGAAGATAATCGGCCACGCCGTCCATCAGATCGGCGCTCACCCAGCCACCGTTCTGCTCCTGAGCGGCGACAAGCGCCTGAATGATCGCTGACCGCCGGCCTTCGGGCGTTTCGGGAAACTTGCTGACCCAGTGATCGATCTGGCGACGCGTTTCCTCGCTCAGAAGCTCGGCCTTGCCGGCCACGACGCTGGCAGTGGATTTGTCGGTCATCGGTCGATCTCTCCAAACACAATATCCTGAGTCGCGATCAGGGCAGCGATATCGGCCAGCATGTGCCCCTTGGCCATCTCGTGCATCGACGCCAGATGGGCATAACCCGGCGCACGCAAGTGCACCCGGAATGGCTTGTTGGCACCATCGGAGACGAGGTAGCAGCCGAACTCACCCTTGGGTGCCTCGACGGCGGAATAGGTTTCGCCCTCGGGCACGCAGTAGCCTTCGGTAAACAGCTTGAAGTGATGAATGAGCGCTTCCATGTCGTCCTTCATCTCTTCGCGTGTGGGCGGGGCAACCTTGAAGTTGCGCACGATCACCGGGCCCGGATTCTCGCGCAACCAGGCGATGCACTGCTGAATGATCCTGCTCGACTGGCGCATCTCTTCGACGCGAACCAGGTAGCGGTCGTAGCAGTCACCATTGGTGCCGACCGGGACATCGAAGTCAACTTCAGAATACTTGGCGTAGGGCTGTTTCTTGCGCAGATCCCACTCCACGCCGCTGCCGCGCAGCATCGGGCCGGTAAAGCCCAGCTGCAGGGCACGCTCAGCGCTGACCGAGCCGATGCCGACCGTGCGCTGTTTCCAGATGCGGTTGTCGGTCAGCAGGGTCTCGTAATCATCGACGCGGTCGAAGAAGTCTTCGACAAAGGCCTCGATGAAGTCCAGCAGAGAGCCCTGACGCCAGGCGTTCATGTACTCCAGGTCCTTGCCCTTGCGCCAGCGCGTTTCGGCCACCTTGGGCATCTCACCGGGCAAATCGCGATAAACGCCGCCGGGGCGGTAATAAGTGGCGTGCATGCGCGTACCCGAGACCGCCTCGTAGACATCCATCAGGTTTTCACGTTCGCGGAAGGCATACAGGAACACCGCCATGGCGCCCAGGTCGAGCGCGTTCGAACCGATCCACATCAGATGGTTGAGGATGCGCGTGATCTCGTCGAACATCGTCCGGATCCACTGCGCGCGCTCGGGCGGCTCGATATTGAGCAGCTTCTCGATGGCGCGCACATAAGCGTGCTCATTGCACATCATCGAGACATAGTCGAGGCGATCCATGTAGCCGATCGAGTGGTTGAACGGCTTGGACTCGGCCAGCTTTTCGGTCGCGCGATGCAGCAGCCCGACATGCGGATCAACGCGCACGACCGTCTCGCCCTCGAGCTCGAGAATCAGGCGCAGCACGCCGTGGGCCGATGGATGCTGCGGCCCGAAGTTCATGGTGAAGTTGCGAATCTCGCTCATGACCCGGCTCCTTCAAGCTTGTCGTCAACGTAGCGACTGTCACGGCGTACAACGCGGGCCACGGTCACGCGCGGCTCGATTTCGACCGGCTCGTACACCACCCGACCCTTGTCTTCGTCGTAGCGGACGGTCACGTTGCCGATCAGCGGGAAGTCCTTGCGGAACGGATGACCGATAAAGCCGTAGTCGGTCAGGATCCGGCGCAGATCCGGATGCCCCTCGAAGATCAGACCAAAAAGGTCGAACGCCTCGCGCTCGTACCAGTTGACCGAGTTCCATACCTCGATCAGGGACGGCAGCACCGGAAACTCGTTGTCGGGCGCATAGCAGCGCAGGGTCAGCCGACGGTTGTGCTTGATCGACAGCAGCTGGACAACCACGGCAAAGCGATTCTGGATCTCTTCCGCCTCGGGGCGATTCTCCCAGGCAAAGCGTCCGGGACCGAGCTCGTCAGCTGCGCGCGAAAAGCCCTGACCCGTGGCCTCGGCGGTTTCCCACTCGTCGTCGCCATAGCCCAGGTAGTCGATACCGCACAGGTCGATGAGCTGCTCGAACGCCAGATCGGGCTCGTCGCGCAAGAGCCAGGCGGCATCCAGCCAGTGGTCGCGCGGGATCTCCACCGCCAGCTGGCCGCGGTGCTCGGTCATCGAGGCAATGCGCTCGCCCAGCTTGTCGCTCAGCGACTCGGCCAGCGCCTGATTACGTGAAGAAAACTGGGTCATGAGCGGGCAATGGTATTGGTGCGACGAATCTTCTTGTAGAGCTGCAGCACGCCGTAGACCAGCGCCTCGGCCGTGGGCGGACAGCCCGGCACGTAGATATCGGTCGGCACGATGCGGTCGCAGCCGCGGGTAACGGCATACGAGTAGTGATAATAGCCGCCGCCGTTGGAGCAAGAGCCCATGGAAATCACCCACTTGGGGTCGGGCATCTGGTCATAGACCTTCCGGAGCGCCGGCGCCATCTTGTTGACCAGCGTACCGGCCACGATCATGACGTCGGACTGACGCGGACTGGGCCGGAAGATCATGCCGAAGCGGTCGAGGTCGTAGCGCGAGGCGGCCGAGTGCATCATTTCCACCGCGCAGCAGGCCAGGCCGAAAGTGACCGGCCACATCGAGCCGGTACGCGCCCAGTTGATCAGCGCATCGGCACTGGTGGTCACGAAGCCCTTGTCGAGCAGCGGATTGTCGCCGCCGGGGCGCAGAATATCTTCAACCGGGCTCTCGGGAACCGGGTTGTGCATGATGTTGCTTATTCCCATTCCAGCGCTCCCTTTTTCCATTCATAGATGAAGCCGATCACCAGGATCAGCAGGAAGATGCCCATCGCCACCAGACCGGTCAGGCCGACGCTGTCGAGCGCCACCGCCCAGGGAAAGAGGAAGGCAATTTCCAGGTCGAAGATGATGAACAGGATGGCCACCAGGTAGAAGCGCACGTCGAACTTCATGCGCGAGTCCTCGAAGGCCTCGAAGCCGCACTCGTAGGGCGAGAGCTTTTCGCTGGACGGGCGCCGGGGCCCGAGGATGCCGCCAGCCAGCAGCAGCGCCACACCCATGCCCAGGGCGATGACCAGAAACAGCAGAATCGAAAAATAGTCAGCGAGCATTCAGTCTACCCTTAGCCTGTGCGCCGTTTGCCGCAAGACTCTCGCAGCAACCGCTTGCATATACCTGTTACGCCCCGCGGGCGGGGCGCAACATTGTCGCATATTGGTGCCGAAGGCCGGACTCGAACCGGCACAGCCGCTAGGCCACTGCCCCCTCAAGACAGCGTGTCTACCAATTCCACCACTTCGGCATTGTTCATGACCCGAAACCCCTTCTGATTGACGTCAGTCAACCGCGGGCGGCTCCGGTGACTCTTCCCCGGTTGCATCTTCCTCAACCGGCACCTCCAGGAACTCCGGCTCTGACGCCTCGGACTCGGGCGCCTGCGCCTCATCCGCCGAAGCGGGCGCTGCGTCGGCCGGCTGTTCGGCGGCTGGCGGCACCAGCTGCTCGGCCACGCCGAGATCCTGAACCTGCTCGCCAACATCGGCGCTGCGCGCGGCCAGAACCGCCATGGCCAGACTGGCTCCAAAGAACGCCACGCCCAACCAGCTGGTCAGCTTGGTCAGAAAGCCGGTCGCACCGCGCGAACCGAACACCGTGCCCGAGGCACCGGAACCAAAAGCCGCACCCATGGTGGCACCCGGACCCCGCTGCACCAGCACGACGGCAATCAGGGCGGCGGCCAGCAGAACCTGAAAAACGATCAGAATCGTATACATCAAAAATCTCTTTGCGAAACCGTTGGAATCAGACCGCCTGGTAGATCCCCATGAAGGACTCGGCCTGCAGTGACGCACCACCAATCAGACCACCGTCGATGTCTTCACAGGCAAACAGGTCAGCGGCGTTGTCTGGCTTGACGCTGCCACCGTACAGGACCCTGACTCGGCCGGCTATTGTAGCATCCTCTTCAGCGAGCTGCGCCCTGATTGCAGCATGAACTTCCTGCGCCTGTTCCGGCGCAGCCGACTGGCCCGTACCGATGGCCCAGACCGGCTCGTAGGCCACGACAGCCCGCGAAAACGCCTGAATGCCGGCCGCTTCGAGCACCGCGCCGAGCTGCGCGCGAATGACCTCGCGAGTGCGCCCGGCCTCGCGCTGCTCCAGCGCTTCACCAACACACAGGATCGGCTGCAGGCCCGCCTCCTGGGCGGCCACGAATTTTGTCGCCACCAGCGCGTCGTCTTCATTGTGCCGGGCACGGCGCTCGGAGTGGCCCACAAGGACGTGCGAACAGCCCCAGTCGGCCAGCATGGCGCCAGAAACCTCGCCAGTGTGGGCGCCGCCGGCGTGGGCGCTGAGATCCTGGGCGCCCAGCATCACCGGGGTCGAATCGATCAGGGAGTCGACCAGAGGCAGATAAGGAAACGGAGGCAAGATCATGACCTCGGCGCTTCGATTGGGATCGAGGCGGGCAAGAATGCCGCCGATAAGGCGCCGAACCTCGGGCTTGTTGCCGTGCATCTTCCAGTTGCCGGCAATCAGCTTGGTACGCATGATTCCACCATTGGGGGTCAACGAAGGACGCAGATTCTACTGCGTTCGGGCGGGCCGGACAAAGCGGCCGATGAAAACCGCTCGGACGAAGCCCGCGCAGGGCGTATCAGAGCGGAGAAATCTGCCGCAACCGGCCGTTCAGAAAGCGCACTTCCCGAGCCTGCTGTCGCGGCCCGAAGCGATAGGTCCACACCTGGTGCCGGCCAGCCGGACCGCCGCCATGATAACCAAAAGCGGGCAGCTCGTAGCGGTGATCGGGCGCACCGCAGCGAGCGAAGATCTCGGCGATGGTGTCGCCCGCACGAGTCAACTCATAGGGGCCGCAGCCGCGGCTGCCGGGTGTGTATTCGGTGCCGTATCCCAGATTCCTGATGCGTGAAAGCCGCCCGTTGACGAACTCCAGCTGGCGCATGAAACGGCTCGCGCCGAAGTTGATCGTCCACCGCTCGACCCGATCAACTCCAAAAATGCGTCCGTGCCGGCTCACCGCCCGGGGCCGATCGTAGCTCTCCTGCCAGAAGGGCTCGGGGCAGCGGTCGGCCACTCGCCAGATCGGATCACCGGCCTTGACGAGGCGCTGCCCGCAGCGCATGGCGTCATCAACCGCCGGCGCCAGACCGGGCGCGGACAGAAGCAGGGCCAGCAACAGAATCTGGCTGATTCGCATCGGATTCATGCCAGCAGCTTAACCGTCGGCAATGAACCATGACTGAATTGCCGCAGCCCGCGCCGACGCCCCGAACGCCAGATGTAATAATGCGCGGCTTGTGTACTGTCCATCGGAGATCAAGACAAATGAAGATTCGCCTGATCACGGCGCTGTGTGCGCTGGCCCTGGCTTTGCCGCTGCAGGCCGCTGAACGCTACCTGATCGACACCGGGGGCATGCATGCCTTCGTGCAGTTCAGGATCTCGCACCTGGGCTATTCCTGGCTCTACGGTCGTTTCAACGATTTCGAAGGCGAGTTCACCTTCGACCCTGACCAGCCCGAAAACTCCGCCGTGCAGGCAACGATCCGCACCGCCAGCGTTGACAGCAACCACGCGCGCCGCGACCGACACCTGAGGAGCGATGACTTCCTCGACGTCGAAAACCATCCCGAAGCCCGCTTCGAATCCACCGGTTTCGAGCCCCTGGGCGAAGACCGCTATCGCGTGACCGGCGACTTCACGCTGCGGGGCAAGACCCGGGAAATCGAAATCGAACTGACGCAGATCGGCGCCGGCGAGGACCCCTGGGGCGGCTTCCGCCGCGGCTTTGAGGGGCGCACGACTTTCGCGCCCGAAAACTTCGGCATTGACTACGATCTCGGCCCCGCCTCGCAGAACGTCGAGATCATCCTCTCGATCGAAGGCGTTCGTCAGGACGATGCCGGCATGGCGGAGGGTTGAGCGCTCGGCACCCTCTGCAAGCGCGATCCGGAGGGCGCGAAGCAGGCCCGCTGAAAGTCACTGCGTCAGTACGCCGTGACTTCTGTTCGCGTGCTTCGCGCCCTTCTTTGCAGCGTTGACGCTGTCGGGTTGGCGAGTGCTTACTGATCCTGCCCGGCGACGGTCATCCAATCGACCAGCAGTGAGCCGGTGCGGACGTTGTGGCGGGCATCCACGTCGGTGCCCGCGGCAACCAGATTGGCGAACATCTCGCGCAGGTTGCCGGCGATGGTGATTTCCTCGACCGGCCCGGCAAGCTGGCCGTTGCGAACGCGAAAGCCGCTGGCGCCGCGAGAATAGTCGCCGGTAACGATATTAACGCCCTGCCCCATCAGCTCGGTGACCAGCACGCCATCCCCCATTTCGGCCAGCAGCGCATCAAAATCATGCGTGCCCCCGACCAGCTCCAGATTATGCACACCGCCGGCGTTGGCCGTCGTCTCCAGCCCCAGACGCCGCGCCGAGTAACTGCTCAGGACATAGCGTGAAAGCACGCCGTCGGCGACCAGCGGCGATTCACGCGTGGCCACCCCGTCGGCGTCGAAAGCAGCCGAACGGGCAGCCCGGGGCAGCCGCGGACGCTCGATCAGTGATGCCCAGGCCGGCAGCACGCGCTCGCCCATTGCATCGAGCAGGAAGCTGCTGCGCCGATACAGGCTGCCACCGGACACGGCGGCGATCAGGTGGCCTATCAGGCCACGCGCAACCTCGGGGGCAAACAGCACCGGCATGCGGCCGGTGGTAACGCGCCCGGCGCCCAACCGCCGCAGCGCTCGACGGGCGGCTTCAGCGCCGGTTGCCTGCGGCGCATTCAAATCCTGCCAGCAGCGCCGGGTGTCAAAATCATAATCGCGCTGCATGCCCGAATCGTCCCGGGCGATCAGTACGCAGCTTTGTGAAAAGCTGGTGCCGCGCATGCGGCCCACAAAACCGTGGCTGTTGGCATAGACCGCCAGGTTGGCTTCGGTCGCCACGCCCGCGCCTTCGGAGTTGTCGATGCGCTCATCGGCGTCCCGACCGGCCTGTTCGATGGCCAGCGCGCGCTCGACGAGATCGTCCAGGGCAATGTCTCGCGGATGCCACAGATCCAGGTCCGGAAAGTCGCTGGCCATCAACCCGGCCTCCGCCAGGCCCGCTGCGCGGTCAGGCTGCGTGTTGCGGGCAATCGCCAGAGCCCGCGCCACGGTTTCGTCGATCATCTCCGGGCGCAGATCGCCGGTACTGGCGCTGCCGCTGCACTGGTTCAGATAGACGGTCACCTGAACGCTGCGATCGCGCGCCTCTTCCAGCGTTTCGACCTCGCCCAGGCGAACGCTTGCCTCACGCCCCAGACTGGAGCCCAGCGCCACCTCGGCCTGGTCGGCGCCGCCGGCGCGCGCGCGATCGAGCACGCGCTGGGCAATGCCCACCAGCAGCTCGGTCTCGCGGTCGGGGTCGTGCAGCAGCACGGTATGGTCCGAATGGGTCAATTCAGCTGTGCTCATCCCGTCCCCCCGACGGTCAGACCGTCAACCCGCAGCGTCGGCTGGCCGACGCCGACCGGCACCCCCTGCCCTTCCTTGCCGCACACGCCGACGCCCGCATCGAGCGCCAGATCATTGCCGACCATGCCCACGCGCGTGAGCACGTCAGGACCGTTGCCGATCAGGGTCACGCCCTTGATCGGCGCAGCGACCTTGCCGTTTTTCACGCGGTAAGCTTCGGATGCGGCAAACACGAACTTGCCCGAAGTGATATCCACCTGGCCGCCGTTGAAGCCGACGGCGTAGATGCCGTCATCGACTGACGCCAAGATTTCGCCGGGGTCATGCTTGCCCGGCAGCATGTAGGTGTTGGTCATGCGCGGCATCGGCAGGTGAGCAAACGATTCCCGCCGACCGTTGCCGGTCGACTGGCCGCCCATCAATCTGGCGTTGAGCTTGTCCTGCATGTAGCCAACCAGGCGGCCGTTCTCGATCAGGGTGTTGCAGGCGGTGGGCGTGCCCTCGTCGTCGATGCTCAGCGAGCCGCGGCGGCCATCGAGCGTGCCGTCGTCGACCACGGTGCATTCCTCGGTCGCCACGCGCTCGCCCATGCGCCCGGAAAAGGCCGAAACGCCCTTGCGATTGAAGTCGCCCTCGAGGCCGTGGCCCACCGCCTCGTGCAGCAGCACGCCGGGCCAGCCGGGGCCGAGCACCACCGTCATGTACCCGGCCGGTGCCGGCTCGGCCACCAGATTGAGCGCGGCAACACGCACCGCCTCACGCGCGTGCTCCTGCCAGAACTCCGGCGCCATCACCGCCTCCAGAGACCAGCGGCCACCGCCACCGGACATGCCCTGCTCGCGCCGGCCGTCGTCTTCCATCAGAACGCGGATGTCCAGACGCACCAGCGGGCGTACGTCGCCGGCGAGCACGCCATCGGTGGCCGCAACCAGAATCGAATCGTGGCTGGCAGCGAGATTGACGCTGACCTGGCTGATGCGCGTATCGAGCGAGCGCACGTAGGCATCGATGGTGCGCAGCAGCTCGACGCGATCGGATGACTTTCCGTGCGAGACCGGGTCGTGGGCAGCGTAGCGCGCCGGCACCGTCAGCGGCTGACCAACGCGCACCATGCCGCTGCCGCCGGCACGGGCAATGGCCCGAGCGCTACCGGCGGCATCCAGCAGGGCCGGTAGCGCCATCGAGTCGGCATAGGCAAAGCCGCTGCCGGCACCGGCGACAGCGCGCACACCCACACCCTGGTCGGAGTCATAGCTGCCGCCCTTGACTGCGCCGTCCTCGAGCATCCAGCTTTCACCGATCCGGCGCTGGAAATACAGTTCGCCGAAATCGATCTGCGAAGACATCAGCCGGCCAAGCGCCAGCTCCAGTTCTTTTTCGCCCACGTCGGCCGGAGCCAGCAGGCTGTCGAGTACTTGTTCATACATGATGCAGGGGATATCCGGTCAGGACCGCGCGCTTTCAATCCGGCGGCGGCAATTCGTTGGCTTCACTGCTCTGTTCAGGTTCAGATTCAGGCTCAGGCTCCGCTTCCGACTCCGCTTGTGAGTCGGACTCCGGCGGCAGCGACTCGGGCTCGGCGGCGCGGGCGTCGATCAGCGCCACCACGGGATCCGACCATGCACCGGTGACCCGATAGCGGGCTTCGGCGAGGCCCTCCAGGGGGCGCTCCAGCAGGCTGCGCAGTACCAGCCCGGCGGCAGCGCCGGCCGGCCCGCCGGCCAGACCACCGATGACCGGCAGCGTGCCGCTGACACCGGGCTCGACAACGATGGTCTGATCATAGGCTTTCGTTGCCAGATCGGTGCGCCCGTAAACACTGATCTCGGCTGCCGGCGAGTCGAGGCGCAGCCCATCGGTATGGGCAATACCGCTGTCGAGCTCGAAACGACCGCGGATGCGATCGAACTTCAGACCCTGACCGAAAACATCGCGAAAATCGAGCATCAGGCGGCGCGGAACGGCGCTCAGGCTGACCAGCCCCAGCAGGCGGCCCGCGCCTGGCTGGGCCTCGGGAATTCTGCCGTCGCGCATCATCACCTCCAGATTGCCGCTCAGGCGGGCCAGGCTGAAGTCGGAAGGCGCGCCCGGCCAGCGGCCGTCGATCTCGATCTGCGCCCGGGCTGCCTCGAAGCGCGAGGCATGGCCCAGGCTGGTCAGCAGAGCCTCGGGGTCGGTGCTGATCAGGCGCCCCATGAACTCGGTCAGGGGGCGCTCAGGCCCCAGGATCCAGCGGCCGTAGCCGCTTGCTTCCAGATGCGGCCCCTTGATCTCGACACGCTCGATCTCGATGCCGTCCTGACGGGCGTGGGTCTCGATACGCGCACGCCCGAGCTCGAGATCGCCGTAGGCGAGCGCTTCGATCAGCACGTGCATGGGCGGAAACCGGGTCGGCACGCGGGTGTGGGTCTGTCGCGGAAACGGCGCCTGGGCCAGATCCACCACCGGCGCCTCCTGCAGCAGCCTGTCAAGCGTCAGACGGTCGAGCGCGACGGCAACGACGCGGCCGGAATCGACAGGCATCGGAATCGAGACCGTACCCGCGACCGATTCACCTGCCAACCGCAGCTGCCAGCGCTGCGCCAGGCGCTGGGCTTCCAGGTTGACATCGCTGATCTGCAGTCGGCCATAGGCCAGCTGGCCCACCTGCATCCGCAGATGGCCCTGAACGGGCGCGGCAGCTTCCGGGGCAAGGTCGACAAACCCGGAAATCCAGTCACTCCAGGCCGCCAGGTCGAGTCGCTCGATCTGCGCGCCCAACTCGAAGCCGGGCGCCGACGGCAGCGCTGGGGCACCTTGACCGATGCCGGCGGCCAGGCGCCACCCGGCCTGGCGGCGTTCAGCGGTCAGGCTGAGCTTGTCACCCAGACGCCCGCTGACAGCCAGCGCCTGATCGTGACCGCGCAGCCGCAGCTCCAGCGGCATGGCCTCGCCCGCGGGCTTGCCCAGCGGCTCGGGCCAATGCAGGGCCACGTCATCAAGGTTCGAGCGCGCCGCCAGCCGCCAGCCGCCGGCGGGGTGGCCAGCCAGAGTCACCCGCCAGCGCGCGGCGCCGGCCACTCGCTGCGCCAGAGTGGAGGCCGGCGGCTGTTGGGCGGCCAGGCGTGCCAGCGGCGCCACGCCTTCCAGCTCCAGCCACGCCGGTGCCGAGAAGCCGGCGGCCAGGGAAAGATGGTGCGACTCGGGCCCGGCCAGCTGCAGAGTCGTGGCGTCGATGCCTTCGCGATCAAAACTCACGCTGCCGACCAGCTCGGGCAACCGCAGGCCGGCCATCGGCAGGCTCAGCGTCGTTTCTGCAAGCTGCAGCTGGCCTGAAAGCTGCCATTCCGACATGTTGCGCACCGGCAGAACCAGCCCGAGATCCAGAGACAGCGACCCGCTCGCAGCGACCGGATCGACAAAGCGCGACCAGCCTTCAAGCGGCAGCCCGGCTACCGTGGCGTAAACATCCGCGGCGGCGACCGTCTCGGCGGCAAGGTCGATCGCCACTCGCGGCTCGGCGAGATTGTCAATGGCGATTCGTTCGGCAGACAGCGGCACCGGGCCCAGCCGGCCCTGATCGACACGGGCCTGCATGCTGCGACCGATGAAATCAACGCGGCCATCCAGTTCGCGGGCCTGTGGCCAGCCCTCCCAGTAGTCGAGGCGGGCCGACTTAAAATCGGCCCAGGCCTGAAAATCGCCGGCACGCCAGTTTCTGAACCGGCGCCCCAAACGGACATGATAGTTGAGCCCGCCGCTGGCCGACCCCACCCCCAGCAGGGCATGATCGAGCCACTCAAGCGCCCGCGGCGGAATCTGCCCGGCCGGCAGCCAGGGGCGCGGATCAACGGCGTCGATGCGCTCGGCAACCACGGTAAAGTCCATGAACGGCCGCCCGCCGCCCAGCCACACCCAGCCGGCGGCGCGACCCTCGGCCTCCGGACGGGTGGCGACAATATTGTCGAGCTGCACCGCCCGGGGCGAGACAATCACCCGTCCCGACACCGTCTCCACAGGAATCGGCTGGCGCATCTTGGCGGGCCAGTCCACGACCGGGCTGCCCGAAAGCGAGAGCGCGGCGCGATCGCCGGATACGCCCAGGCGGACGTCCACGTCGGCGAGGCTCAGACGATCATCGGGCAACTCGAAGCTCAGCCCGTCGACCTGGCCCGACAGGCGCTGCAGGGAGCCCGGATGCCGATACAGCAGCTCGAGATCGCTGACCCGACCGGCCATCGAATCAGGCCAGTGCGACCACCGCCCCAGCCAGCGGCCAAACAGTGTGTGCAGCGCCGACAGGTCGAGTCGCGGCGCCGACGCCGCCCAGCGCTCGCCGTCGTGGGCGACGACCAGATCGCGGGCCACGATCTGCCCGCCCTGGCGCAAATGCCGGATTTCCGCGTCCAGACGGCGGCCGAGACGCTCGACGCGCAGCGCACCGTCAAGATCGAAACCCCGTTCGCCATCAAGCTGGAACTCCAGCTCGGCCCAGCCGCCCTGCTGGTGATGCCAGCGAAAGCTCAGCTCGGCATTGAGCTGGTTCGGCGGCACGCGCAAAAAATCGGGGAGCAGGCGTTCCATTCCCGGCGCTTCAAGCTGCAGCCGGGCCAGCCGCACGCGACCGCTCATGGCCCGCAACTGCCCGTCGACCTGCTCGCCCAGCAGGGTCAGCAGCAGCTCGGCCTCGGGCGCCGAGGCCGGATGTGCGCGCGCCACCAGGGCCGTCTGTGCGCCGCGGCGCCGGATTTCGCCTTCGCTGATGACCAGGTCCAGCGGTGGCCCGGAACGCGGCCGGATTTGAATGCGCACGTCGCGCACCAGCAGATCACCGGCCAGCCCCTGCCCGGCCGCCGCGTCAGGACGAGACGCGCTGTCGTTGTGCATGTGCAGCCCCCAGCGTCCACGCTCGTCCTGGGCCAGCATCAGCTCGAGGTCCAGCACCACCAGACGGAAAGGATTGCGCCCGGAGCGCAGCAGGTCGGGCAGGTGCAGCTCCAGCCTGGCCGTGGCCGCGTCGATGAGCGGGTTGGCTGCGGGCCCGGCACGCAGGCCCACCAGCGTGATCTGCGGGGTCAGGCGCGGCCAGCGTGCCTGGACGCGCGCGATCGAAACCGGCTGACCAAGCCGCTCGGAGAGACTGTCTTCCAGCCAGGGCCGTAACTCATCGGCGTAGGGAATCAGCAAGCGGCCCAGGCCGACGATGACCGCGGTGGCAATGATGGCCACCGCCGCCAGGGCAGCCAGCCACTGGCGCAGACGCTGCGCGAGCGAACGCATGGCCGGCGACGCATCGTGACCGGCAGGTTGCCTCAAAGCAGAACCACGTCGAACTGTTCCTGGTCGTACTGATCTTCAGGCTGAAGGTGGATACTGGTGCCGAGCTGCTCGATCAGTTCGGCAATCGAGCCATGGTGCTCCTCGAGCATGCGATCAACCACCTTTGGGCAGGCCATGACGCGCATCTGCCCGGTGTCGAACTGGCGCACCGCGCGCATGATCTCGCGAAAGATCTCCGAGCAGATCGTATCGACGCTCTTGATGCGGCCGCGCCCTTCACAGGTCGGGCAGGGCTCCGACAAGCGATGCTCGAGGCTCTCGGTGGTGCGCTTGCGCGTCATTTCCACCAGGCCCAGCGGCGAGATTTCCGAAACCGTCGTGCGCGCATGATCGCGGGCCAGCGCCCGCTGCAAGGTTCTGAGCACCTGGCGCTTGTGGTCATCCTCGCTCATGTCGATGAAGTCGATGATGATGATGCCGCCGAGATTGCGCAGCCGCAGCTGGCGGGCGATGGCCTGTGCCGCCTCGAGATTGGTCTTGAAAACGGTTTCCTCGAGATTGCGATAGCCCAGATAAGAACCCGTATTGACGTCGACGGTGGTCATCGCCTCGGTCTGATCGACAGTCAGGTGGCCACCCGATTTCAGCGGCGTGCTGCGATCGAGGGCGCGCTCGATTTCGGTTTCGACACCATACAGATCGAACAGCGGCCGGTCGCCGCCATAGAACTCGATGCGATCGGCCCACTCCGGGAAGAATTCGCCGGCGAAACGCAGCGCGCGCTTGAACGTTCCGCGCTCGTCGATGCGCACCTTCTCGACATCGCCATGCATCAGATCCCTGAGCGAGCGGTAGGGCAGCGAGAGATCCTCGTACACCAGCTTGCCGGGCGCGGCGTTTTCGGCATCGGCCTCGATGCGCGGCCACAGCCGCCGCAGGTATCTCAGATCGCCTGCCAGCGCCTCGGGTTCGATGCCCTCGGCATTGGTGCGAATGATGAAACCGTGCTCGGAGTCTTCGGCGATCATCTCGCGCAGCTCGTTGCGCAGGCGCTCGCGCTCGGCCTCGATTTCAATGCGCACGGAAACGCCCAGGCTCTGGACCCCGGGCAAGAGCACCAGATAGCGCGAAGGAATGCTCAGCTGCATGGTCAGACGGGCGCCTTTGCTGCCCAGCGGGTCCTTGACGACCTGCACCAGCAGTTTCTGACCCTGCCTCACCAGCTCTGAGATCGGCGGAACGGGCCGCAGCTCACCGCTGACGTCGAGTTCGGGCTGGCGCGGCACGATATCGGCAGCGTGCAGAAAAGCCGTGCGCTCCAGGCCGATATTGACGAAGGCGGCCTGCATGCCCGGCAATACTCGCTCGATCCGGCCCATATAGATGTTGCCGACATGGCTGGCGTCGCCGCTGCGCTCCAGATAGAGCTCCTGCAGCAGGCCGCTCTCGACCACCGCCACGCGCCGTTCGGTCGGCGATATGTTGATCAGGATTTCGTCACTCACGGCCGGGCCATTCGCTCAAGGATTGCACAACGCGCAAGAATAGCATTGCGCAGAAAAATCGAGGCCTGGTCGCCCGCGCCGCCCTCAGCTTGCCAGGCCGGCCTCGCGCAGCAGTTCGCCGGTGACAAACAGCGGCAGGCCCACCACGGCCGAATAACTGCCCGTAATCGAGCGCACCCAGATGCCGGCGCTGCCCTGAATGCCATAGGCTCCGGCCTTGTCGTGCGGCTCGCCCGAGGCGACATAGCGCTCGATCCAGGCCAGCGGCAGCTGCGCCATTTCGACCCGGGTATCGCGCAAACGTTCCCGGCTCGCTCCATCGGGCCCGACCAGGGCCACCGCCGACAGCACCTGGTGCTCGCGGCCGGACAGCCGCCCGAGCATGGCGCGGGCCTCATCATCGTCGGCCGGCTTGCCCAGACACTCGCCGTCGATGACCACTACGGTGTCCGCGCCGAGCACGAAATGATCACTGCAGCGCGCGTGAACGGCCAGCGCCTTTTCGCGCGCCAGCCGCCGGACCAGGGCCGCAGGCGTCTCGTTCGCGGCCGCGGTTTCATCGATATGCGCCGGCTCGATGTCAAAATCCAGCGCGAACAGCGACAGCAACTCACGGCGGCGGGGAGAAGCGGAAGCGAGGATCAGGCGAGGCGGTGTGTTCGCGGGATCGTTCATCGGGTCTGTGGTTGGCTGGTTCGCAACGATTATGCGGTGAGGCTGACAGAATGCAACAGAAGGCGAGCTGGCCCGAGCGCAACCAGCCAACCAGCATCAAGCCTCAGGCCCGATGATAAGGATGCCCGCTCAGAATCGTCGACGCCCGGTAAAGCTGCTCAGCCACCAGGACGCGCACCAGCATGTGCGGCAGGGTCGCCGGGCCCAGCGACCAGTGCTCATGGGCGCGCTCGACCACAGCGGCATCGAGCCCGTTGGCTCCGCCGATCAAGAACCAGACCGGTTCGCCGCCCAGCCGCCAGTGCTCAAGCCGCGACGACAGTTTTTCCGTCGACCAGGCCCGGGCGGCAATCTCCAGAACGACCACCCGTGCGCGCCGGGGCAGTCGGGCGAGCAGACGCTCGGCCTCCAGGGATGCCTCCCGACCTGCGCCGGCCTTGCCGGCAACCGGCACCTCGACCAGACGCAACGGCGTGGAAGCGGGCATTCGCCGGGCGTATTCCCGCCAGCCTGCCGTGATCCAGGAGGGCGCCCGGGTTCCTACGCTGGCGACAACCAGATCCACGAATCGGCACGCATTCTCGGGCGCGATCAGGCCTGAGCGCGTGCCGCGGGCGGCGCCGACCAGAGCTTTTCAAGGTTGTAGAAGGCGCGAGTCTGTGGCTGCATGAGATGAACGACGACATCGGCCAGGTCGACCAGCACCCATTCCGCCTCAGCCCCCCCTTCCGTGCCCAGCGGCTGAATGCCGCGGCTTTTGACGCGCTGCACCAGCCGGTCGGCCATGGCCTTGACCTGACGCGGCGAAGTACCCGAGGCAATCACCATGTAGTCGGCAAAGCTGCTGCGCCCGGACAGGTCGATGACCTGAATGTCCTGGCCTTTGGCGTCTTCCAGGACAGCGACGACGAGTTCCCGCAGCTGCTGCGGGTCAAGCAGTTCTGTTTGCTTCAACGAATCATCCATGACTGTACACAGGGGGCATTTTACGCCTTGTCCGCGTGAAGTTCAGCATTTGCGACCGGATTGTCACCGGGCAAAAGGCCGTTGATAGAGCCCGTGCTTGCGGATGTAGGCCAGCACAGTCGCCGGCAACAGGAATCTCGGATCGCGTCCGGCGGCAAGCTGACGGCGGATATCGGTGGATGAAATCGACAGCTGGGTCACGCCGAGGTAACCCACCCGGCCGGCAGGGCTTGTCATCAGCTCGTCGAGTCGGCCAACCCGCCGCTCATCGAACAGTTCAGCCACTTCAGCGGCGTATTTCGCCTGGCTGCGGGGGCGCTGCATGACCACCAGGTGCGCCAGGGCCACCAGCTCTCGCCAGCGATGCCACTCGTTGAGATGATTGGCCGCATCCTGACCCAGGCACAGAATCAGCGGTCGCGAGCCCGCCTGTTCGCGAATGGAGGCCAGCGTCTCCACCATGTAGGAGGGCCCGTCGCGCCGCACCTCACGCTCGTCGACGGTCAGGTCGGGGTACGGCGCCAGCGCCAGCTCGAGCATGGCCAGACGATGACCGGCTGCGGCCACGGTGTCATCGCGGTGCGGCGGCTCGCCTGCCGGCAGCAGGCGGAAATCATCCGCCGCCAGTCGTTCACAGACCTCCGAGGCGGCGCGCAAATGCCCATAGTGCACCGGATCAAAGGTGCCGCCGAAAACGACCGTCGCCTGATTCATGCCGCGCAGAACTCCCAGCGATTGGTCGCCAGCGCCACGCACAGGCGCTCGAGCCGAAGCCAGAACATCTCGCGGCCGGTCGACTTGGACAACTGATCAAGATCCGACAGCTCCGACAGCGCCCGGGCCACCACCGCCACGGACAGCCGACGCGCAGCATCGGCGATCGGCTGTTGACGGCTTTTCCATATGCCCAGAGCCTGAAACGCCTGCCCCGGCGACTGCGTGCGCGCCAGCATCTGGAAGCTGCCGATGGTCTGCAGTTCGCGCGCCAGAGCACCGACGACCAGCGGCATCGGCGTGTCGGCCTCGCGCAGGCCGCGAACACAGCGCACCGCCGCGCCCGCCTGGCCGGCAAACACCAGCTCGACCAGGCGAAAGCTGTCAAAGCGAGCGCTGTCGGCCACCGCCGCCCGCACCTGCTCGAGTCCGATCTGCCCGCCGGGATAAAGCAGCGCCAGGCGTTCGATCTCCTGGGCTGCCGCCAGCAGGTTGCCTTCCAGGCGCTCGGCCAGAAAGCGGCAGGCGGACTCATCGGCGCGGATGCCGCGGCGCGACAATCGCTGGCTGATCCACTGCACCAGGCGCTGCGGCTTGACCTTCCAGCAGGGTACATAGACACCGGCCTGATCCAGCGCCTTGACCCACGCGGTCCTTTCGCTGGCCATCTCCCAGGCATCGCACTTGACCAGCAGGACGTCGTCGCTGCCGGACTTGACGAAAGCACGCAACGCGGCCCCGCCCTCGCGGCCGGGCTTGCCCGAGGGCAGGCGCACTTCCACCAGGCGCCGGGTGGCAAAAAGAGAGGTGGTCTCGGTAGCAGACTCCAGCTGGCTCCAGTCGAAGCGCGCATCGGCCTCCAGCACCAGACGCTCGGCCACGCCGGCCTTGCGCGCGGCCTGGCGTATGGCGTCGCAGGCCTCCTCGATCAATAACGGCTCCTGGCCGGCCACCAGATAAACCGGATCGAGGCCCCGATCGAGTCGCTGCGGCAGCTTTTCCGGAAACAGTTTCACGATCTGGCGCCGGCCAGCGCCTCCAGGCGCCGGAGCATTCGTGCTGCCATCGAGCGGCTGAGGTCAGCGCGCAGGAACTCTTCTTCGCGCTGCGCGGCCAGAATTTCCTTTTCGTCAAAACTGTAGTCACGCGTGACGCTGAGGCGATCGCGCTCGAGCACGGTCTCGCCGGCGGCATCTTCAAGCCGCCAGTACACCTCGAAAACCAGCAGATACTCACGCACACGAGCCTGGCCTGAAACCGAAAGCGGCTCGCGCCACATGCGCTGCGAGTCGATGCGCAGCGTCGCCGCATCGGAGGCCGGCGACGACAGGAGATCGACACCATTGGCCTCGAGCAACAGGCTCAGCTCGCGGGCAAAAACGGTGCTGTCATCGCCTACGGCCACGTGCGTGCGGCTCATGAACTCCGGCAGGCGGGCATCGCCGCGCAGCTGAAAGCCGCAGGCGCCGACCAGTGCGGCCAGAAACACGATGCCGATCGCGCGCTGCATCAGCCGACCACGATATTGAGCAGCTTGTCGGGCACCAGAATGACCTTGCGCACCTGCTTGCCCTCGAGATGGCGGGCGACGTTGTCATCACCCATGGCGGCCTGCTGAACGCTGTCGCGGTCGGCCCCCGGGCGCACGTCGATGCGACCGCGCACCTTGCCGTTGACCTGCACCACAATGGTCACGGCAGCGCGCGCCAGGGCAGACTCGTCAACCGCCGGCCAGCCGGCCTCGAACACCGACCCTTCGCGCCCGAGATCGTGCCACAGGGACTCGGCCAGGTGCGGCGTCACCGGGGCAATCAGCCGTACCACCGCCTCCCAGGCTTCCTGAGCCAGCTTTCGCCCGGGCTCGTCGGTCGCCGTGAATCGCTGCAGCTGGTTGCAGAACTCCATGGTCGCAGCGATGGCGGTATTGAAGGTCTGGCGCCGGCCCATGTCATCGCCGACCTTGGCAATGGTTTCGTGCAGCTGCCGGCGCAGCTCGCGCGCGTCACCGTCAAGGGCATCGGGCCGCTGGCCGGGCAGAGCCCCTGCGGCCACGTGGGCCTGCACACCGGCATGCAGTCGCCGGAGAAAACGCCAGGCACCCTCGACGCCGGCCTCGGACCACTCCAGCGAGTGTTCGGGCGGCGCGGCAAACATCGAAAACAGGCGTACGGTGTCGGCGCCCCAGGTATCGACCAGCGTCTGCGGGTCCACCCCGTTGTTCTTGGACTTGGCCATCTTCTCGATGCCGCCGGGCTCGACTGCCTTGCCGTCGGCCTTGAGCACCGCGCTGAGCACCTCCCCCTTGCCGTCGCGCTGGACCTCCACGTCGGCCGGATTGAACCAGATCCTGCGACCGGACTCCTCCTCACGGTAGTAGGTCTCGGCCAGCACCATGCCCTGAGTCAGCAGGCGGGCGAAGGGTTCGTCGATCTCGATGAGCTTCTGGTCACGCATCAGCCGGGTCCAGAAGCGCGCATAGAGCAGGTGCAGAATGGCATGCTCGATGCCGCCGATGTACTGATCGACCGGCATCCACTGATCGGCGCGTTCGTCCACCATCGCCTGATCATTGTCGGGGCAGGTATAGCGCAGAAAATACCAGGCCGAGTCGACAAAGGTGTCCAGCGTATCGGTCTCGCGCCGGGCGTCGGCGCCGCATTCGGGGCAGTCGACCTCGAGAAATTCCGGATGCCGACTGAGAGGGTTGCCCGAGCCGTCGGGCACCAGATCCTCGGGCAGGGTCACCGGCAGATCGGCATCGGGCACCGGCACGTCGCCGCATTCGGGGCAGTGAATGATCGGAATCGGACAGCCCCAGTAACGCTGGCGCGAGACACCCCAGTCGCGCAGACGAAACTGCGTGCGGGCCCGGCCGGCACCGCGCTGTTCGAGCTCGGCGACGATGGCATCGAAACCCTGAGACCAGGCAAGGCCGTCGAAACGACCGGAGTTGACCAGATGGCCAGCGCTTTCGGCATAGTCATCGTGCCACTGGCGATCATCGTATTGCCGCTGCTCCGGCAGGCTGATGACCTGCCGAATCGGCAGGCCGTATTTCAGGGCAAAAGCGAAGTCGCGCTCGTCATGCGCGGGAACGGCCATGACCGCGCCCTCGCCATAGGCCATCAGCACATAGTTGGCAACCCAGACCGGAAGTTCGTCACCGGTCAGCGGGTGGACGGCTTTCAGCCCGGTGTCCATGCCCTTCTTTTCCTGCGCCGCAATATCGGCTTCCGACACGCCGCCCTGCTGGCATTCGGCAATGAAGGCGGTCAGCTCGGGATTGCCTTCAGCCGCCTGCCTGGCAAGCGGATGCTCAGCGGCCACCGCCATGAAAGTCGCCCCCATCAGCGTGTCGGGACGGGTGGTGAAGACCCTGATCGTCTCCTCACCACAGGCGAAGTCGACCTCGGCACCCTCGCTCTTGCCGATCCAGTTGGCCTGCATGGCGCGCACGCGCTCGGGCCAGCCGTCAAGGCCATCAAGGCTTTGGAGCAGCTCGTCGGCGTAGTCGGTAATGCGCAGGTAATACATCGGGATTTCGCGCTTTTCGACGGTCGCGCCGGTGCGCCAGCCTTTGCCGTCGATGACCTGCTCGTTGGCCAGCACGGTCTGGTCGACCGGGTCCCAGTTGACCGTGCCGGTCTTCTTGTAGGCAATGCCGCGCTCGAGCAGGCGCAGGAAAAACCACTGGTTCCAGCGATAGTATTCCGGGTCGCAGGTCGCCAGCTCGCGCTCCCAGTCGATGGCAAAACCCAGCTGCCTGAGCTGCTCGCGCATGTGCGCGATGTTTTCACGGGTCCATTGCGCCGGGGGCACGCCGTTGGCCATGGCGGCATTCTCGGCCGGCAGACCGAAAGCGTCCCAGCCCATCGGCTGGAGCACGCGCCTGCCCTGCATGCGCTGATAGCGAGAAATCACGTCGCTGATGGTGTAGTTGCGCATGTGGCCCATGTGCAACCGGCCCGAAGGGTAGGGAAACATGCTCAGGCAATAAAACCGCTCGCCGTCGCCGGATTCGGCACGATTCGCGTGGCGCTCTTCCCAGAAACGCTGGATTACCGGCTCGAGCTCGCCGGGGCGATAGCTGTCTGTCACCGTCTGCTGCTACCCTGCTGTGCTTGGAAACAAGTTTGTGAAAGCAACGCCGCCCCGCATGCGGGGCGGCGCTGGTCTTGTCGCTGGACCGATCGGGTGGTCAGCGGTCTACTGCGGCTCACCGTCGTCGTCGGTTGCCTCGTCGGCGCGCTCGGCCAGTCGATCCCAGGCATCGTTGGCTTCCTGCCAGGCTTCCCGCGCTCTGGCGCTGGCGCCTTCCCAGGTATCACCGGCCTGCTCGCTGACCTTTTCCCAGGCTTCTTCGGCCCGCTCGCGCGCCTGCGCAGCAGCTTCCCGCGTTTCCTGCCAGGCCTCGCTGCCCTTGTCGTCGGCGGCGGCAAGCGCCTCTTCAGCCTTGTCGCGGGCTTCTTCAGCCAGCTCGCGTGTTCTCTCCCAGACGCTGTCGTCAACGGCGTCTTCAGCGGCCTCGACACTCTCGTCAACCGACTCGGCCGCACTCTCCCCGACCTCCCGGCTTCTGTCCCTGACCTCGTCAAAGGCGTCGGCGGTCTTCTCGCCGGCCTCTTCCACGGCTTCGGCCGCCTTGTCGCCAGCGTCCTCGATCTGATCAGCTTCTTCGGACTGGCAAGCAGCCAGCGCCAGAACGGCGACTGCAATCCACATGTAACGCATGATCTCTCTCCTGCTTTGTGCGCAGCCTGTGCGCGTTGTCCACCAGTCTTTATCCTAACCTCATTGTTGCGCCTGCAACACCCCCCGACGCCGGCCGCGGGCGCATGCACCTCAACCGTAGACCGACTCCAGCCACTGCCACATGCTGCGCAGCCCCTGCACCTCGCCTCCGGCCGGACGCCCGGGGCGATCCGACTGATTCCAGGCATAGATATCAAGGTGCAGCCAATCGACATCAGCGGCCACGAAATGATCCAGGAACAGCGCTGCGGTCACGCTGCCGGCAAAACTCGAGGTGCCGGTATTGGAAAGATCGGCGATGGCTGGTTCGATCTGCTGGCGATAGGGCGCGAACAGCGGCATGGGCCACACCGGGTCCTCCAGCGAAAAGCTCAGATCCTGAATCTCCCGGACCGTCGCGGTGTCGCGGCCGTAGATGGGCGGCAGATCTTCGCCCAGGGCAACGCGTGCGGCCCCGGTCAGGGTGGCAAAATCAATCACGCGCTCAGCCCCCTCTTCGCAGGCCAGGGTGAGCGCATCCGATAACACCACACGACCCTCTGCATCGGTGTTGCCAATGGCCACGCTGGTGCCCTTGCGGGTGGAGATGATATCCGAGGGCCGATAGGCATTGCCCGCAATCGCGTTCTCCACCGCCGGAATGTAGACCCGCAGATTGACGTCCAGGCCCATGGCCATGATCACCCGCGCGAGGCCGAGCACGTGCGCGGCACCGCCCATGTCCTTCTTCATCAGCACCATGCCGGCGCCGGGCTTGACGTTGAGTCCGCCGGAATCGAAGATCACGCCCTTGCCCACCAGGGCCAGTGCCGGGGCATCGTCGCGCCCCCACTGCATGCGGACAAGGCGCGGATGGCGGCTGGCGGCCTGCCCGACCACGTGTATGGCCGGGAACTCGCGCTCGAGCCGCGCGCCCTCGATGACCTCACAGCGGGCGCCGTACTCGCCGGCCAGCTGGTCGGCCACATCGGCCAGCTCGCCCGGCCCCAGATCATTGGCCGGAGTATTGACCAGATCGCGTATCTGAAAAGAGGCGTCGAGCAAAACCCGCAGGCGCTTCTCGGCCCCGGCTTCTACCGCCAGACGTGCCGCCGGCCGATCCATTTTCTTGTAGCGATCGAAACGGTAGCAGCCCAGGCCCCAGCCAACGGCAGCGCGCTCAACCTCTTCGCTCGACCAGTCGCTTGCCAGCCGATAATCACCCGCGGGCAGCTCGCCGGGCAGGTGGGCAAGCGCCCAGAGCCGATCATCGCTTTCACGCCCGGCAAGAATGCAGGCCAGAGCGCCCTGATCGTCGGGTACCGCCAGAAACGTGCCTGGCCGGGCGCTGAAGCCGCTGGCCTCGACCCAGCTGCGGCCCGTGGCGTCGGCCTGCTCTTTCCAGGAGGCCAGCGTTTCGGCATCCAGGGAGTGAATGGGAATGGCGCGCTCGGGGGATACGCAGAACATGCTGACTCCGCTTGGTTGAATAAAGTCCTCAAGGATAGCAACTGCCGCGCCTCAGCGCGCGCGCAGCGAGCGCCGGCGTCGCAGCAGCAGGCCGGGCGACTTGATCAACTCATAGGTCAGCAGCGCCAGCACAACGCCAACGGCGGTCCAGATCAGGGAGGGTGCATCGATGGGCAGCGCAGGCGTGAATGCCTCCCAGGCGCGCCGAGCGATCGCGGAATCGCCGTGTTGCAGCATCATGATCGGCTGCAGCAGGGGCGAGGCATCGGCAATCGCGGCATGGGTCGCCTCCAGCTCGGCCACGCGGTCGGCAAAACCGCGCACGGCCTGCGCCCGCTCCGGCGCCGTCAGCTCCGGCACCAATACGCCGCGCTCGACCAGCTCGAGCGTTCGCCGGGCTTCGTCCAGATGCCCTCCCAGACGCTGCAGATAGGCGTGGGTAAACGCCGGCGCCTGGGACAGCCCCATGCCGCCGCCGGCCCCGCTCACGGCGCTGCCCAGATTGTCGAACTTGCGGCCAATCCATCCCATCTGCGCCAGTCTCTGGCGCCCCGGCGGGCAAGTCAAGGCCGCATCAACGCCTGCCGCTTTGTGCCGTCAAGTGACCGCTGCCGTCACCGGCCCGCGGGCAAAAGCCGCCCGGCAATGCGTGGCCGAGGCGGAATCGGACGCCCGTGTCGCTGATGCAGTCCAAACAGAACACCAACATGGCACGAGAGCTGCAAGGAGTACGGCATGGACACGCACACGCAATCTTCTTCGCGGCAGCCGCGAATCCTGTTTGTCGACGACAGCCGCCTGATGCGGGCCTGCGCCAATCAGATACTGGGCAAGCAGTTTGATCTGGTGCTGGCAGAGTCGGCGGAACAGGCCTGGGATCTTCTGCAGACCGACCCGCGCATCGAAGTCGTTTTCAGCGACCTGGTGATGGCCGGCAGGAGCGGCTTCGACCTGCTCCAGCAGATCAGGCAGGCCGAGCAGGCCCGCCTCAAGGAACTGCCCCTGGTGCTGATCACCGGTCAGGAAGACGGCGAGGCCAAACGCAAGCACGCGCTGATGCTCGGCGCTACCGACTTCATCTCGAAACCGTTCCAGGCCAGCGAACTGACTGCCCGCGCCAAAGCCTATGCGCGCAGCGGGCGATCCGCCAGGCGCCTGCGCCTGCTCGAGCAGGCGCACCATATCGACCCTGAAACCGGGCTTGGCAATCGGCGTTACTGCGAAGAGCGGCTGATCCAGGCGATGAGCTTCGCCAGGCGCCATCAACAGCCGCTGGTGCTGATGCATCTGCGCCTGTCAGGGCTCGGAGAACTGCTCGATGAGCTTGGCGAGCGGCACGCCGCGCGCGCGCTCGAGCGCATCGGCGACACCCTTCGGCAACGCATTCGCCGCGAAGACACGGTCTTCCGGACCGAACCGGAAACCTTCAGCTTCCTGCTCACCGCTACCGATGCCGAGGGCGCCCGGCAGCTGCAGCAACGCTTCCTGCCCGATCTCGACGCCCTGGGCCTGAGGCCGGCTGGCGAAGCGCTGGGGGTGGAGGCCGGCTTCATCATCCAGACGCCGCCGCCGATGAACGGACGCGACGGTGCCCAGATTCTCGAAGACGGGCTGGCCGGCAAGAGCCATCCGCCGGAGCCGGCGCAGGACGATGACGAGGCGGCGCCCGACATCGAACAGGCGCTGGCCATGGTCAAGCAGGGCCAGGCAGAGCGCCTGCAGCCGCATCTGCATTCGCTCCGGCGGCGTCTGCAACCGCTGCTCGAGCTGATCGAGGCCGAAACTGCCGGCAATCGCCACGGCCGCGGCGGCAACGGCAGCCGCACCGCTCACTGAATCAGCGCTCGGCGCCCGAAGCTGTCGCTGTGCCCAGCCGCCCCTGCAGCCAGTCGGACAGCTCTGCAAACGCCCGGCGCAGGCTCGATTCCAGGGCCGGCAGGGCCTGATCGATGGCATTTCCCTCGGCTGACTCGTGGCGAACCACCCGGTGGGTTGCCACCAGCCCGCCGCCGGCGTCGAACAAGCGCGCCGCGATATCGAACTCGGCGCGCAGCCCGGTTTCGGTTTCTGCAAACTCGAAGCCGTGCATGACCAGATCAAGGCGGTAGTCCGCGGGCAGGCTGCCATATCCGCCCACCGTGGCGACGCGGCCATCGAGATATTCAATCAGCATTGTCTGCACCAGATCCGGTGCCCGGTCGATCCAAGCCACGCCTGCCCAGGGCAGCAGCGTGCGCTCGCGGCGCAGCAGGATACGGCTGGAATCACGGGTACGGTCGGTACGCGGACGCGAAATGGCCAGCGTGCCGTTGTCACCCGGTTGTTCAGCCGCGGGTTCTGCGTCCAGCTGGGGGGCGATCAGCCGATAGCGGACCTCGCCGCCACCCAGCATGCACGAGCTGGCCAGCAGCGCGACAGTCAGGCACATCAGCGCCCGGTAGACAGAATGTTTCATCAGGGTTCGTACTCCTCTGGCCGCTCATCACCCAACAGGAAGCCGGCGGGGTTGCGCTCGAAACGCTCGGTCACGGCAGACAGCTCGTCGATCAGCTGGCGCATTTCCTGCACCGCGGGCCCAAGCGGGGTGATGACCTGGTCGCCCAGGCCGGAAAAAGCCGCCTCGTTGTCGGCCACGAGACCATCAATGCGTTCGCCGGTCCGGGCCAGGCGGCTCATCGCTTCGCGCAGCGACTCGGCCGCCTTGGGGAAAGACTCCAGCAGCACCGGCTCGATGCGGGCAAACGAGGCGGATATGTCCTCCACCAGGCCGCGAACCTCGCGAATGAGCGGCGCCAGCTCCTCGCTGGTCCGATCGAGGTTGCGCACAATCTGACCAAAGCGGCCGCTCTCCACGTTGAGCGCCGCGGTAAAGTCCTCGATGTTGGCCAGCGCGGCGCTGACGCGTTCGCTGTTTTCCTCGCTGAGCACCTCGAGCAGGCGCAGCATCACCTCGCTGGCGGTACTGGCAATGTCCTCGGAGGCCTCCATCAGGCGCTGCAGGCCCGACTCCTCGGCGATGATCACCGGGCGCTTGCGCTCGGGATCGGCCTTCAGCGGCGGGCTGTCGGCGCTGCCGCCGCGCAGCTGGATGGTCGACACCCCCGTCAGCCCGGAGGCCGAAAGACGCGCCGTCGTATCCTGACGCAGCGGCGCCTGTTCTTCCAGGCGAATGACGGCAATCACCCGCCCGGGATCATCCGGCGACAGGCGCAGGTCGCGCACGCTGCCCATGGTGATGCCGTTGTACTGCACGCTCGATCCGGACGCCAGGCCGGTCACCGGCTGCAGGAAGTGCACCTCCAGCTCCTGCCAGGCCTCGTCGGCAGCCCACTTGGCGGACCACAGGCCGACGAGCACCAGCAAGACCATGCCGGCCAGGGTGAAGGCTCCGATCAATACGTGGTTGGCCCGTGGCTCCATATCAGTTTGTCCCTCCTGCCTGCGCCAGCCTGGCCTGGCGTGCCCGCGGGCCGTGGAAGTAGTCCTGGACCCAGGGATGGTCAAAGGCCTCGACTTGTTCGAGACCATCGTTGATCAGCACGCGCCGGTCGCCGATGACGGCAATGCGATCGCAGATACTGTAGAGCGTATCAAGATCGTGCGTGATCAGAAACACGGTCAGGCCAAGCGCGTCGGTCAGGGTACGCAACAGCCGGTCGAAATCGGCAGCGCCAATGGGATCGAGCCCGGCGGTGGGTTCATCGAGAAACAACAGCTCGGGATCGAGTGCCAGCGCCCGCGCCAGGCCGGCGCGCTTGCGCATGCCGCCCGACAGCTCCGAAGGATACTTGCCGCAAGCCGTCAGCGGCAGGCCGGTCAGACGAATCCTGAGGCGGGCAAGCTCGCAGCGAAGCGCGCCGTCGATCTCCGGATAATGCGTCTGGATCGGCACCTCGACATTCTCGCGCACGGTCAGTGAAGAAAACAGCGCGCCGTCCTGGAACAGCACGCCGGTTCGGCGCCGCAGCGTGCGCAGCGACTCTCCGCTGCCGTTGACCCGCTGCCCGAACACTTCGATGAGGCCGGACTGCGGCTGCAACAGCCCCAGAATCGAGCGCATCAGCACCGACTTGCCGCTGCCGGACCCGCCCACCACGCCGAGGATCTCGCCGCGCTCGACGTCGAGATCCAGCCCGTCGTGCACGGTCTGGGTGCCAAAACGGTTGACCAGCCCGCGAACCCGGATCACCGGGCCGTGTTCCGCTGCTGCCGCGCTCACCAGCCCAGCTCCATGAAAAACACCGCCGCGAAGGCGTCGATGATGATGACCAGGGTAATGCTCTGCACCACCGCCGAGGTGGTGCGCTCACCCACCGACTGGGCGGTTCCGGCCACTTTGAGTCCTTCCAGGCAGCCAATCAGCGCAATGGTGGCAGCAAAGATCGGCGCCTTGCACAGGCCCACCAGATAGTGCTGCAGGGTGACGGCCTCGCGCATTCGGGCAAGAAACATCTCCGGCTCGATGCCCAGCCCCAGCACCGAAACCGCCAGGCCGCCGGCAAACCCGGCCAGCGTGGCCAGCAGCCCGAGAATGGGCAGCATGATCACCAGCGCAAGCAGCCGCGGCAGCACCAGCAGAACGATTGGATCCAGGCCAAGCGTGCGCATGGCATCCAGCTCTTCACGCGCCTTCATGGTGCCGATCTGGGCGGTAAAGGCGCTGGCGGTGCGCCCGGCCATCAGAATGGCGGCCAGCAGCACGCCGAATTCGCGCAGAAAGGAAAAGGTGATCAGGTCGACGACGAACAGCTCGGCGCCGAAGTCGCGCAGCACCGTGGCGCCGAGATAAGCCACCACGGCGCCGACCAGAAAAGCCAGCAGGGCCGTCAGCGGCAGCGCGTTCAGGCCGGTCTGCTGCATATGGTGAACGGTGGGCGTCACGCGCCACTGCGACGGCCGGAACATGGTCGTCGCCAGGCGGCTGAGAGCCAGCCCGAGAAAACCCACGAGCCGGCCAAGGTGGTATCCGGCGTGCGCCACGGTCTTGCCGATTCCGGCCAGCCACTCCTGCCACAGCGGTGCCGGTGCGACCTCCTGCTGCCAGTCGCCGGCCAGCGCAGCGGCCACGGTCTCGAACAGCGGGCGGTGGGCCGCCGCCAGGCGAATGTTTTCGGGCTCGACCGACAGCGAACGGGCGGCGCGGATCAGCAGATAGGCGCCGGCGGCATCCAGCTGCTCGATGGCCGAGGCGTCGATCTCGCGCGCCGCCTCGCCGGCGCGCGCCACCACCGGCTCGAGCGCAGCCGCCTGATCCAGCCGCCAGTCGCCCACGGCAAGCCGGCGCTCGCTGTCGGCGGAGTCGGTTAGCAATTGAGCGGAATCGACCATACGAAATGGCGAGTAATCAGAAAAGTGACAGCTGTGACTTTAGTGTACCCCGGCAGCATTCGTGGTCATTTCAGCAATTGATACGTTTGGCGCTATCAGCGCTCGAAGCGGTCTTCGAAGACAGGCGGGTTTTCATCCATGATGCCCAGGCAGGATGGCGTATTGGCGGCAACCTTCTGCAGCAGCCGGGACTCGACTCTTGAGTGCAGCTCGAATTTGTTGCTACCGCAGCCTGCGGAACTGACATGACAGTAGCTCATCAGCGTGCCCTGGCTCCCGGCCGGACAGCTGACCGGGCCGGAATAGCAGCCCGACTCCGCGGCATAACACTGATCGATCTCGGGTTGATAGCAGTGCGTGTGCGATGAGCCGAGGTTATGCCCCAGCTCGTGCGCCAGCAGCTGAGCGCTCTTCTCGACCGCCACCCCGGCGGAGTGGAACAACTGATTGACGCTGTAGCTACCACCATAGGCCCCTGTGCGGCAATAGGTGTCGAGCCAGGCAATGCCGGAAGCCGAGTCGCCCGAAGACGAGTTGCCTGAAATCAGGGCGGCATGGGTGCGGTCGATATGATCCATATTGCTCGCCCAGTAAGCGCCGAATTCATCGAGATGCGCACGACTGGCGCTCGAGTCCTTTTGTGAATACGGATCCGAGCCCACCCGCAATATGGTGGGGCCCTGCAGCATCCGCAGGTTCAACTGAGACTCGAAAACCGTGTTCGTGGCCACCATCAGTTCTTCGACGTAGGCGGTCGCTGCGGCTTCGTCGTTGCCAAAGCGCTTGTCCAGCCATTCAGCGTCGGTATCCAACGCCAGCACGCCGTAGCGCAAGCCGCCCTGGCGGGCGGCATGCAGCGCATCGCCTGCCGGTACCGGCGGCTGGTCCGATGCATGGTCAGGCTGATCCAGCGCCAGATTGCCGCAACTCTGGGTCAATTCGACGCCCGTGGGCAACAGCGCGTCAACGCCACGGGCTTCGATTTGCCAGCCCCTGTCGCTGCTCAGGTGCAGCGCCTGCATGCCCAGGGCGGTGATCAGCGTGCCGTCCAATCGCAATCCGACCGGGTCGAACAACAGGCCAACGCGGGTGGACTCGCGGCCTGGGCGCCTGCCCATGAAGACCTTCCGGCGCGGATAGTCGAGCACGGCCAGCTCGCCGTCGCGAACGACCTGCACCCGGGCACCCGGCGCTCTGAGCTCGATGCGCTCGAGCACGACCGTACCGTCGATGACGCCACCGAGCAGGGCGGCGTCAACCGCAACGGCCTCGCCAACGGCGACGCGATCGAGCGCCAGCAGCAGGCGCTCCGGTGTTTTGATTGGCGCCGCAAGCGCCGCCGCGCAGGGCAGCAGGCAGGCGAACAGGCACATCAGGATCCGCATGGACATTCTCCCGGGCAGTCAGGTTGCCGGAAGCAGTGTACCCCGCCGCCCCGAAGGATCCGCAATCAACCCAGAGGCACCCGATAAGCCCCGCCCCGGCGGTGAATTTCCAGCGTCAGCTCGTGGCCTTCATCCAGCGGAAAGAGGGTTCGCATTTCGGCAAGGCTGCGCACCCGCTGCCGATTGACGCCAACGATCAGGTCCCCTGAGCGCAGCCCCGCGTTCCAGGCCGATGAGTTGCGGCGAACCTGCTCGATCAGCACACCGGCGGCGCGGGCGCGCTCGGGAATCCGGACCAGAGCGGCGCCCTCCAGGCGTTCGTCGAGACGCCGGCCGGAGATGCGCTCATCGAGATTTTCCTCGATGCGCACGCGGGCCGCCTCACGCCGGCCTTCGCGCAGGTACTCCACCCTCACGCGACGGCCAACGGCCAGCAGACCCTCGATATTGCGCAGTCCCTGGGCGTTCTTGACCGGCCGGTCATCGACCGAAACGATCACGTCACCGGCGTTGAGCCCGGCCTCCAGCAGCGCCGACTTCTCGTCCATGCGGGTTATGACCACTCCCTGCGTGGTCTCCAGGCCGAGCGCCTCGCGCAGCTCTTCATCGAGATCCTGCACCTCCACGCCAAAGGAACCACGTCGCACTTCACCATGCTCGATCAGCTGCGCCATGACGTGCTCGGCGGTGCTGACGGGAATCGCGAAGCCGATGCCGACATTGCCGCCCGAAGGCGTGAAGATCGCCGTATTGATTCCGACCAGCTCGCCGCGCAGGTTGATCAACGCACCGCCGGAGTTGCCGGGGTTGATGGAGGCGTCGGTCTGAATGAAGTTCTGATATTCCAGCCCGCGCAGCCCGCTGCGTCCGAGCGCGGAAACGATTCCGGAGGTGACCGTCTGCCCCAGGCCGAAAGGATTGCCGACGGCGACCACGAAGTCCCCGACCCGCAGGCGGTCGAATTCATCGAGCGGCAGCTCGGCCAGGTCGTCGGCCTCGATGCGGATCACGGCCAGGTCGGTGTCGCGATCGGAGCCGACAAACTCGGCCGCCAGCTGGCGCCCGTCCTGCAGGCGCACGGCAATGTCGTCAGCGCCTTCGATGACGTGATTGTTGGTCAGCACATAACCGCCTGCGGCATCGACAATCACGCCCGAACCCAGGCTTTGCTGCTCGCGCTCGCGCGGCCGCCCCGGAAAATCGAAAAAGCGACGGAAGAAAGGGTCATCCAGAAGCGGGCTGCTGCGCACCTGAACGCGGGTTGTGGTGTGCACGTTGACCACCGCCGGCATGACCTCCTCGAGCACCGGCGCCAGCGAAGGCAGTGGCTCACCGTCGACCGCTGCCGGCAGCGCCGCGGTCGCCGTGTGCAGGCTCAACAGCAGGGTCAGGAACAGCAAAATGCGAAAGCTGGTTTTCATCTATGGCCCTTTTGGTGATGGAATACCGAGTGTCAATGATGCCGCCTTGGACTGATCGGACGGTCGCCAGGTTCACTCCAACCGCCGGTGGCCGCAAAGGCCCGCGGCAGGCGGGCGGCCGCGGCGAACAGGGTTGCAATTGCCCGCAGAATCCGGATGATGTAAACGTCGCCGGTTTCGCTGTCCCCAACATATTGGGCACGAAACGCCTGGAGAACACAATATGCTGAACCTGGACCAGCAAATACTGCGCACCGATGTCACCGGAATGCCGCTTGAATGGATCGGCTACCAGCATGCGGTTCGTCTGATTGTGCTCAACCAGGTCCGCTACGCTCTGGGCCGCGTGCTCTATCGCCTGCACGGCGGCATCAACGCCGGCAGCGGCCGGCGCACGGAAATCCCGATCAATGCCATCATCGCCACTCAGGGCCTGCATCCGGATGCCCATCGTTTTTACGACCGCTACACGCCACCGCTGTCGAACCGCGCGCTTTTCCGGCGCGACGAGAACCTCTGCCTGTATTGCGGCGAACAATTTCCGGAGCGCGCCCTGTCGCGCGATCATGTTCATCCGCTTGCCCGCGGCGGCGCCGACACCTGGGCCAACGTCGTGACCGCCTGCAAGCGCTGCAACAACCACAAGGGCTCGCGCACGCCCGAAGACGCCGGCATGCAGCTGCTGGCCATTCCCTTCACGCCCACGCATGCTGAATACGTCTACCTGCAGGGGCGGCGGATCGTGGCCGACCAGATGGAGTTTTTGCTGGCGCACTTTCCGCGCAACAGCGTGCTGCGCAAACGCCTGACCGCCACCGCCGCCTGATGCTCGACACCGGCAGCAGCCCCAACGGCCCGCAGCGGGCCTACCTGATCGATGCCAGCCTGTACATCTTTCGCGCCTGGTACAGCATGCCCGACCGCTTTGCCGATGCCGCCGGGCGGCCCACCAACGCGGTCTACGGTTTTGCCCGCTTCTTGTGCGAACTGCTCGAACAGACCGAAGCCCACCACGTGGCGGTGGCCTTCGACGAGTCCCTGACCAGCTCGTATCGCAACGAGATCGATCCCGAATACAAGGCCAACCGCGAACCCGCGCCCGAAGCACTCAAGCGCCAGTTTGCCTGGTGCCGCGACCTGGGCCGGGCGCTGGGGCTGACGGTGTGCTCCGACAGCTATTACGAAGCCGATGACCTGATCGCCACGCTGGCTGATCAGTGTCAATCGCGCGGGCAGTCGGTGTGCGTGGTCACCGGCGACAAAGACCTGACGCAATTACTCGTCGATGACGACCACTGGTGGGATTTCTCGCGCCGGCGGCGGCTGGACTGCCGCGGCGTGTTCGAGCACTTCGGCGTCCATCCGCATCAGATGGCCGACTTTCTCGCGCTCACCGGGGATGCCGTCGACAATATCACCGGCGTGCCCGGCGTCGGCCCCAAGACGGCCAGCGCGCTGCTGGCGCACTTCGGCAGTCTGGATGCAATCTACCAACGCCTTGATGAAATCGCCTGGCTGAAGATCCGCGGCGCGAAAACACTGGCGGCCCGGCTGCGCGAGCACGAAGCCGCTGCGCGCCTGGCCCGGCAGCTCACCGGGCTGCACTGCCAAGTACCGCAGCTGGCCGCGATCGGCGATCTGACCCGTGGCAGGGGCGACGGCGACGCCCTCGACGCCCTGCTCGACAGCCTCCACTTCGGCCGTCCGCTGCGCGAACGGCTGCACCGCCTTTCACCGAACTGAGGAATCCGCCCGATCAGCCGCCGCCGGCCTCGCCCCGGCGCTGCATTTGCTCCATGACCTCCTGACCGACGACCTGCACCGAGGCATTGTCGACATCGATGGTCATGATCGGCACTTCGGGCAACTCGCCGCGTGCCTGGCCTTCGGCATCGACGTGCTGCCAGTGGCTGGCGCCGAAGAAGTAGAGGTCCTGCCCGTCCATCACCCCGAAGGTGGGGGTGTCGAACTCATCCAGCGCCGCCGCCAGGGGCGCAACCGCGGTCACGCCCAGGCCGTCATCGCCCAGGGCAAGGCGCACGACCCGCTGTGGGGTAATGGCGTTCTGAATGGCAATCAAATGATTGTTCCACCAGTAAAGGCCGTCGATGCCGCCGGCGTTGAAGGTCTCGGGAATGGCCAGCTGCCAGGCCTGCTGGCCACCGCTGACGTCAACCACGAAAATCCCCAGCTCGTAGTCGGCCACGTAGAGCAGGCTGTCGTCGTCATTGAGGGCCAGACCGCGCAGGCTGGTGAAATTCTGGTGGCCGAAAAATGGCTTCAGCGCGTCGCTGCCCGGGTCCAGGCGATAGACCACCGGCGCCTGGGTATCGGCGGCGAAAACGGTGCCGTCAGCGGCCAGCGCGAGCGAGCCGAGCAGGTTGCGCCCGGCGCCGCTGCTGAGCTCGTATTCGGCCTGCAGCTCGCCGCTTTCAAGATCGAGGCGCAGCAGTGAACTGTGCACTTCGTCATCGCGCGGCGGCCCCTGAAACTGGCCTACCGCACTGCTGGCCACCCACAGATGCCCGCGCTGCGCATCCACGGCAAGGTCGAAAACACCCTGAATCTGCGGCACGGTCTCGGGAGAGGCAAACGTCTGCCATTCCTGGCCGTCCTTGCTGGCGAGAATCAGCCCGTCGCGAATCGTGCCGACAAACAGGCGGCCGCTGTTGTCGTCGTGGGCCATCGCCTCGGGCATGGCGTACTCGTGGTCCAGCTGCGACCACACGGTCACGTCGCCGAAGGCCTCACCGGCACTGGCCATCAGGTCGTTGAGGTGGCTGTAGAGTCCGTGCTCGCGCAGCGGTTCGACAGCGTCGATCCGGTCCCAGTCTTCCGACAGGCCCTGCTGTTGCATCTTGAGCATCATGTTGAACGCCTCGCTGAGATTGCCCAGGCGGGCGTGGCCTTCCACCAGGTGACGCATGAAGTCCTGATTGAAAGGTCGCAGTTGGTGCAGCTCTTCGGTGGCCTCGACCCAGCCTTCCACGTCCTGACGTTCATAGGCCTTTCCGGCCTTGCTGATCCAGTGGGGAAGCCGCTGGCCGGGCAGCATCCGGCTGCTCTGCGGCGGCTGTTCTTCGCCAGCCTCGCCGGAGCGCGGAGTCTCCTGAGCCAGGCCGTGACCGATCCCCGCCAGGCCGGCGATCATGATGAAGATTGAAACGGAAACGCGCATAATTCTTCTCTGTGGGTTTTGCATGAAAGCTGGGTGTGGGACTATCCCCGAACCGATTCGTTCATCCGATCAAGAGCATGGAACGCATGGCACGAGAGACGCAAAAAGATGCCCTATTGTACGCCGGGCGCTACCTGAAGCTGATCGAGCGCAACGGCTGGGAACTGGTCTCGCGTCATCACCGCGTGGCGGTGGTGGTGGCGTGGACACCGACCGACGAGCTGCTGCTGGTCGAGCAGTACCGTATTCCGCTGCAGGCACGAACGATCGAGCTGCCCGCCGGCCTGGTCGGCGACCAGCCGGGCCAGGAAGACGAGCCCCTGCTTGCAGCAGCCGGGCGCGAGCTGGAGGAAGAGACCGGCTGGCGTGCCGGAGCGATCAGGGAAATCATGCCCTGCCCGACCTCCGCCGGCCTCAGCGACGAAGTGGCGGTTTTCGTGCACGCCAGCGAGCTGGTGCGCGTGGGCGAAGGCGGCGGCGACGCTAGTGAGTCCATCCGCGTTCACGCCATTGCGCGCGGGCAGATCGACCGCTGGCTCGACGAGCAGCACCAGCGCGGCCTTGCCATCGACCCCAAGATCTACACGGCACTTTACTGGTTCAGGCGGTCCGATTGACCGCCCTGACGACGGCAACGCCAGTGCTACACTGCAATGCAGTCACCCATCACGGATCAACAACCCATGCTTCGAACCCTGCTGCTTGCCACGCTGCTGTTTCTGACCGGAGCGACGATGGCTGAATCACCCGTTGCCATTGCCATTCACGGCGGCGCCGGCACCATCCTGCCGGAGAACATGACCGCAGAGCGCGAACAGGCAATTCGCGACGCGCTCGAGCGCTCGGCCCGCGCCGGGCACGCGGCGCTCGAACAGGGGCGCCCCGCCCTGGAAGCCGTAGTGGCCGCCATCCGGATTCTCGAGGACGCGCCGCAGTTCAACGCCGCACGCGGGGCCGTTCTGACCAACACCGGCACGGTGGAAATGGACGCCTCGATCATGGACGGGGCAACGCTCGATGCCGGCGCCGTTGCCGCGGTCAAGGGCATTCGCCACCCGGTCGAGGCGGCGTTGCACGTCATGAACGACTCGCCACACGTGATGATGATCGGCGAAGGTGCCATGAATTTTGCCAGGGATCACGGGCTGGAATTCAAGAGCGAGGACTGGTTCATTACCGATTTTCGCCGCCAGCAGCTCGAAGCAATGCAGGCCGACGAACAGGCGGCCCAGGCGCGCCGACAGAACTGGTATTCAACGGTCGGTGCGGTTGCCCTGGACGCCAGCGGCAACCTGGCCGCCGCCACTTCCACCGGCGGCATGGCCAACAAACAGTGGGGCCGCGTCGGCGACTCGCCGATCATCGGAGCAGGCACTTACGCCGACAACCGCGCCTGTGCAGTATCGGCCACCGGCCACGGCGAGTTCTTCATCCGCCACGTGGCCGCCTACAACATCTGTTCGCTGATGCGGCTGACCGACATGTCGCTGGATGAGGCCGCTGATCAGGTCATCAACGCAACGCTCAAGGACGTTGGCGCCGACGGCGGCGTGATTGCCATCGACCCCTCCGGCCGCATCAGCATGCCTTTCAACACCCCCGGCATGTATCGCGCCGCGATTCACCCGGACGGCCGCTTCGAGCTTGGCATCTACCGCGAATCGGAATGATGGAAGACGCGGGCGAGGGCGAGGATTTCGAGTTTGCCTGCCCCTGGTGCGGCGAACCCAACGAACTGTTCATCGATCCGGGGGAGCGCGGTCAGCGCGTGGTTGTCGACTGCCGCGTGTGCTGCAAGCCGATCGAGATCGCCGTACCGCTCGACCCCGGGGGCACGCCCGGGGTGAGCGGCGAGGATCAGTAGCCCAGAAAGCAGCAACCCGGCACGGGGCCGGGTTGCTCGAGCTCGATGCAGGAGGGTCTCAGGCGATGTTGCGCCGAGCCGCGTCATCGAGCCGGCAGAGTCCGAGGTTGCGGCACAGGGCTACCGACGGCGCTGATCGGTTGAGCGTATAGAAGTGAATGCCCGGGGCGCCGCCCTCGAGCAGCTGCTGACAAAGGCGGGTGACGACCTCTTCGCCGAACTGACGCAGCGACTCCATCTTTTCGTCCCTTTCCCAGGTCTCGATGCGCTTGGCGATCCACAGCGGAATCTCGGCGCCGCACATGCGCGAGAACCGGGCCAGGCCCGAATAGTTGGTGATCGGCATGATGCCGGGCACGATCGGCACGTTCACGCCGAGCGCGCGGGCGTCATCGACAAACCGGAAGTAGCTCTCGGCGCCGAAGAAGTACTGCGTGATGGCGCCGTCGGCACCCGCCGCCACCTTGGCGCGAAAGTGCTCGAGGTCGCTGTCGGGTGACTTCGACTCCGGATGATGCTCCGGGTAGCAGGCCACCTCGATATGAAAGCGATCGCCGTATTCCTGGCGAATGAACTGCACCAGATCGACGGCGTAGTCGAACACGCCGGTGCCGCCGCCCGAAGGCCGGTCGCCGCGCAGAACCACCAGGCGGTCGACGCCGTGGTCACGGTAGTCATCGAGCAATCGGCGAATGCTGTCGATGTTTTCCGACATGCAGGAGATATGCGGCGCGGTAGGCACGCCGGTGGCGTCGATAATGCTGCGCACGGTATCGAAGGTGCGCGTACGCGTCGATCCGCCGGCGCCGAAGGTCACCGACATGTATTCCGGTTCCAGCGCGGCCAGATGGCGGCAGGATGCCTCGAAGCTCTCCTGCTGCTTGTCGTTCTTGGGCGGAAAGAACTCGAAACTCAGTTGGGGCTTGCTCATGTTTGACATGGTTCAGGCTCCGGCCTGCGGGTGGCAGCCACCCGCAGGCCCGAACCCGGAACCTGTTTTCCTCCTAGTAGCGATAATGTTCCGGCTTGTACGGTCCTTCGACCTGTACACCGATGTAGTCGGCCTGCTCGGCGTCGAGCTCGGTCAGGCGCACGCCCACGCGCTCCAGGTGCAGACGGGCAACCTTTTCGTCGAGGTGCTTGGGCAGCACGTAGACCTGGTTCTCGTAGCGTTCGCCGTGCTTGAACAGCTCGATCTGCGCCAGCGTCTGGTTGGTGAACGAGTTCGACATCACGAAGCTCGGATGACCCGTGGCGCAACCCAGGTTCACCAGGCGGCCGCGCGCCAGCAGGATGATCTTCTTGCCGTCAGGGAAGGTGATGTGATCGACCTGTGGCTTGATCTCGTCCCACTCGTAGTCGTCAAGGCTGGCAACGTTGATCTCGTTGTCGAAGTGGCCGATGTTGCACACGATGGCCTGATTCTTCATGCGCTGCATGTGGCGGTGGTCGATGACGTTGTAGTTGCCGGTTGCAGTCACGAAGATATCGGCCTCTTCGACCACGCCCTCGTCTTCCAGGTTGACCACCTTGTAGCCTTCCATCGCCGCCTGCAGCGCGCAGATCGGGTCAACTTCGGTAATCCAGACGTTGGCCGACAGCGCTCTGAGCGACTGCGCCGAACCCTTGCCGACGTCGCCGTAGCCGCAGACAATGGCAGTCTTGCCGGCCACCATCACGTCGGTGGCGCGCTTGATCGAGTCGACCAGCGACTCGCGGCAGCCGTAGAGGTTGTCGAACTTGGACTTGGTGACCGAGTCGTTGACGTTGATGGCCGGAAAGTCCAGCGCGCCTTCCTTTTCCATGCGGTAGAGGCGATTGACGCCGGTGGTGGTTTCCTCGGTCACGCCCTGAATGTTGGCCAGCGCCTCGGCATACCAGCCGGGGTTGGACTCGAGCCGCTTCCTGATGGAGGCGAACAGGGCCTTCTCTTCCTCACTGCCGGGGTTGTCGAGCACGCTGGCGTCCTGTTCGGCCTTGGCGCCCAGGTTGAGCAGCAGCGTGGCGTCACCGCCATCGTCGAGAATCATGTTGGCGGTCTGCCCGTCGGGCCACTGGAATATCCGGTGGATGAATTCCCAGTACTCGTCCAGCGTCTCGCCCTTGAAGGCAAAGACCGGAATGCCGCGGTCGGCCATCGCCGCTGCGGCGTGGTCCTGGGTGGAGTAGATGTTGCACGAGGCCCAGCGCACTTCCGCGCCCAGATCGACCAGGGTCTCCATGAGCACGGCCGTCTGGATGGTCATGTGCAGTGAACCGGCAATCCGCGCGCCCTTGAGCGGCTGATCCTTGGCGTACTCGGCCCGGGTCTGCATCAGGCCCGGCATTTCGGTTTCGGCGATCTTGATTTCCTTGCGGCCGAAATCGGTCAGGCTCGAATCGGCGATACAGAAATCCTGATCGGTCGGGGCGATCTGCTCGTCGAAGAGCACGCCCTTGGTTACGTCTTCGGGATTGGCACTCATTTGGTGGTTACCTCTTGGTTTGTTCAAACTTGAAAGATCGTGGACTCACTCGATCTCATCGGCTTCGATTGGACGGAGTGTGAAGTGTGAAGTGTGAAGTGTGAAGTGGCTGGCTTCGAGAAAGCATTCGCCCTGTTCACACTTGCCACTCCACACTTGGTTGGCCCCTAGAGCCCTGCATCCTTGCGCAGGGCGTCGGCCTTGTCGGTCTTCTCCCAGCTGAAGGTCGTGAAGTGCTCGGTCGTTTCATGACCGTCGCGGATGACCTTGGCGGAAGCCTCCTGGGGCTGACGTCCGAAGTGGCCGTTGCTGGCCGTCTGGCGATACATCGGGTGCAGCAGATCCAGGGCCTTGAGAATGCCGTAGGGCCTGAGATCGAAATGCTGACGGATCAGTTCCTCGATCTTTTCTTCCGGCACCTTGTTGGTTCCGAACGTGGTCACCGAAACGGACGTCGGCTCGGCCACGCCAATGGCGTAGCTGACCTGAACCTCGCACTTGTCGGCCAGGCCGGCGGCAACCACGTTCTTGGCCACGTAGCGGCCGGCATAGGTGGCCGAGCGGTCGACCTTGGACGGGTCCTTGCCCGAAAACGCGCCGCCGCCGTGGCGCGCCATGCCGCCATAGGTATCGACGATGATCTTGCGCCCGGTCAGGCCGGCGTCGCCCACCGGCCCGCCGGTGACGAACTTGCCGGTCGGGTTGATGTGGAAGCGGGTATCGTCGTGCAGCCAGCCGGCCGGTATCACCGGCTCGATGATGTGCTTTTTCACGCCCTCGCGCAGTTCTTCCAGACCCACACCCTCGTCGTGCTGGGTTGACAGCACCACCGCGTCGATGGCGACCGGCTGGCCGTCCTCGTAGCGCAGCGTGACCTGGCTCTTGGCGTCGGGGCGTAGCCAGGGCAACGGGTTGTCGGTGTGCTTGCGCAACCGGGTGTGCTGCTCGACCAGACGGTGCGCATAGTAGATCGGCGCGGGCATGAGAACGTCAGTCTCGTTGGAGGCGTAGCCGAACATCAGGCCCTGGTCGCCCGCACCCTGGTCTTCGGGGATTTCCCGATCGACGCCCTGGGCAATGTCGAGCGACTGCTTGCCGATCATGTTGATGACCGAGCAGGTATGGCCGTCAAAGCCCACTTCCGAAGAGTCGTAGCCGATATCGACAACGACCTGCCGAATCAGCTCTTCGAGATCGACCCAGGCACTGGTCGTGATCTCGCCGCCGACAACCACCGCTCCGGTCTTGAGGAAAGTCTCGCAGGCAACGCGGGCGTGCGGATCCTGAACCAGGATGGCATCGAGAATCGCATCGGAAATCTGGTCGGCCATTTTGTCCGGATGCCCCTCGGACACCGACTCGGAAGTAAACAGGTAAGATCTCATGTCGCAGATTTATCTCTTGATCGGGATAGAAAGATATTAGTGTAACGCAGCCGGAATTTCCTTGCATCATCCGATTTCACGGGGAACACTGGCGTATTGCCCCTGCGGGCGCCACAAAAAAGACGATGTCCTGGGAAACGCTCACGCTTCTGCTTTTTCACGCCGTGCTGGCACCGGCAACGGCACTCCATGCCCTGCTGTACAAGCGCGAGCCCCGCGGTGCCTTCGGCTGGATTGCCGTCTGCGTGGTCACGCCGATCGCCGGGCCGGCGCTGTATCTGTTCTTTGGCGTCAACCGCACCCGCAACCGCGCCCAGCGCTTTGCCATGCCGCCGCTGCGTGCGGGCGAGCGCGGCCAGGCCGTCGCCCGCCTGCATCCGCTGCCCGGTGATCTGCCGGCCACCTTCAGCGAGCTGGCGCGCAGCGGCGGGGCGCTCAGCCGCCACGCCCTGGTTGGCGGCAACCGGGTCACGCCGCTGATCAACGGTGAACAGGCTTACCCCGCCATGCTCGAAGCCATCGATCAGGCCCGCGAGCGCGTCTGCCTGACCACCTACATTCTTGATCGTGACGACACCGGGCAGGCGTTCTGCCGGGCGCTGGCCGATGCCGTGGCCCGTGGCGTCGACGTGCGCGTGCTCATTGACGGCATCGGCGAGTGGTATTCGCTGCCGCGGGTCGGCCACCGCCTGCGCCGCGCCGGCGTTCGTACCGCCGCTTTCCTGCCGCCGCGCCTGCTGCCGCCGTCGCTGTCGATCAACCTGCGCAACCACCACAAGATCCTGGTGGTCGACGACCAGGTCGCCTTCACCGGCGGCATGAACATCAGCGACCGCCACCGCGTGGACGACCCCGCCAATGCCAACGCGACCGCCGACATGCACTTCCGGCTGACCGGCCCCATCGTCGGACAACTGACGCTGGAGTTCTACCGCAGCTGGGAATTCGCCACCGGCGAAGTCGTGCGCTATCGCCCGAAGGTGGAAACCGACGGTGGCGAGGTGATTTGCCGCACGCTGACCGACGGGCCCGACGAGGACCTCGACCGCATGACCATGCTGCTGTCGGCAGCCATCGCCAGCGCCCGGCACTCCGTGCGCGTCATGACGCCCTATTTTCTGCCGCCGCGAGAGCTCATCGGCGCCCTGCAGGTCGCGGCCGTGCGCGGCATCGACGTGCACGTGGTGCTGCCGGAGAAAAGCAACCTGCCCTACGTCGACTGGGCAACGCGCAACATGATCTGGGAGCTGCTTTTCCGGGGCGTGCGGGTCAGCCTGCAGCCGCCGCCGTTCAACCACGGCAAGCTGTTTGTCGTCGACGACTTCTACAGCCTGGTCGGCTCGGCCAACTGGGATCCGCGCAGCCTGCGGCTGAATTTCGAACTGCAGGTCGAAGCCTATGACGCCGCGCTGGCCGCTACACTGTCAACGCATATCGACCGGCTGGCCGCAGCCGGCCGCGAGCTGAGCCTCGAGGAAGTTGACGCTCGCAGGCTCCCGACCCGGCTGAGAGACGCCGCCTGCTGGCTGTTCAGCCCCTATCTGTGAACGCCGGCAGAAACGAGTTCGTGCAGCCGTTCCTGAATCGTGCCCCAATCCCTGACCTTGCTCACATCGACTTCGTCAATCACCCCCCCGCTCAGTCACACGATTTTGGTAAGATTCGCCGTCTTATGCGCTATCTCCTCTCACTGGCCCTCATCATGGCCGCGCTCTGGCTGGCACTTTCGGGCATGTTCGACCCGATTGTCCTGGCGCTGGGCGCGCTATCCATCGCCCTGGCCTGCTGGCTGGCCTGGCGCATGGACGTCATCGGCATCCAGCACAATCCCGGGCTCTTTTCCTGGCGGCTGCCGATCTACTGGGCCTGGCTGGCCTGGCAGATCGTGCTGGCCAACATCGATGTCGCCCGCGCCGTGATCGACCCGCGCGGCCACATTCATCAGCGCGTGCTGCGCGTGCCCGTCCGCCAGTCACGCAATGTCACGCGGGTAACCTACGCCAACTCGATTACGCTCACGCCCGGAACCGTCAGCCTGCGTCTGGACAAAGACGAAATCGTCGTGCATGCACTGACCCGCGCCGGCGCTGAAGGCGTGCTGTCGGGTGAGATGGGCGACCACGTCTGCTGGCTGGAGGGCAAGCTCCGATGATCTACACCCTGGCCGCCCTGACCATGCTGGCCACCATGGCCCTGGCCCTGACCCGTGCCCTGCTCGGCCCGCAGGTTTGGGACCGTATCGTGGCCGTCAACGTCTTCGGCACCAAGACCGTGCTGCTGGTCGCGCTGATCAGCTTCGTGCTGGGCCACGAGCTGTTCATCGACGTGGCCCTGGTCTATGCCCTGATCAATTTCATCACGATCATCGCGGTACTCAAGCTGGTGCGCCTGCAGGATCCCGACGAGATCGGCCGCGACGGAGGGAGTTCATGATCGTCGTCGATGTATTCAGCTGGATCCTGCTGCTGGGCGGCGGCCTGGTCGGCATTCTCGGCGGCATCGGCTTGCTGCGCTTTCCGGATTTCTATTCGCGACTGCACGCAGCGGGCATGACCGACACCCTGTGCGCCCTGATGATCATCGCCGGGCTGATTCTCCAGGCCGGCTTTACGCTGCTGGCGGTCAAGCTGGCGCTGATCCTGCTGTTTCTGCTGTTCACCTCGCCGACGGCGGCCCATGCGCTGGCCCGCGCCGGGCTGCACGACGGCCTCAAACCCAAGGGAGAGCAGTCATCGAACAATTGATCGATCTCACGCTGCTGGCCTTTCTGGCGATAGTGGCAATTGCCGTGCTGCGCATGCGCGACCTGTTCGCTGCGGTGATGATGTTCACCATCTATTCGCTGGTCTCGGCGTCGCTGTTTACCGTGCTCGACGCCGGCGACGTGGCGCTGACCGAGGCGGCCGTCGGCGCCGGCATTTCCACCATTCTGATGCTGCTGGCGCTGACGCTTGCGCCGCGCCATGAAGACCGCCGTCCGGGCCGCAACCTCACCGCGTTGGCGGTGGTGCTGGTCACCGGGGCCAGCCTGGTCTACGCGACCTGGGATCTGCCGCCCTTCGGCGCCGCCGATAACCCCATCCATCAGCACGTCGCGCCCTACTACCTGGAGCAGTCCTACGACGACATCGGCATTCCCAACGTGGTGGCTTCGGTACTGGCCGGCTACCGCTCCATCGATACACTGGGCGAGGTCTACGTGATCTTTACCGCCGGCATCGGCGTGATGATGCTGCTCGGCGTTACCCGCAAACGCCGGCGCCCGTCAGTGGACAAGGCCGGCGAGAAGGAGCGCAAGGAATGAACAACAACAGCATCCTGCGCGTGGTCTCGCGCTTTCTCATTCCGCTGATCATGCTGTTTGCGCTCTACATCCAGTTTCACGGCGAATACTCGCCGGGCGGCGGCTTCCAGGCGGGCGTGATCTTCGCCGCCGCCTGGATTCTGTTTGCGCTGGTGTTCGGCCTTGACGAAGCGCTGGCGGTCATCCCCGCCAGAGCCCAGAAAGCGCTGGCAAGCATCGGCGTGATGCTTTACGCGACGACCGGCCTGCTCGGCGTCTTGCTGGGCAGCCACTTTCTCGACTATGCGCCGCTGGTGCCCAGCTCGCCCCAGGCCGCACAGCAGACCGGCATCGTGCTGGTCGAGTTGGGCGTCGGCATTACCGTGGGCGCCGTGATGATGATCGTCTACACCCTGTTTGCCGACCGCGCGCGCGTCGTTGCGGACATGGAGCAGGAGGAGAATGACTGATGGGCTGGCTCGGCCACTTCAACTACTGGATCGTGATCTTTCTGATGATGACCGGCTTCTACGCCGTCATTGCGCGCGGCAGCATGATCAAGATCATCATCGGCCTGAACATCTTTCAGACGTCGGTGTTCATTCTGTTCATTTCCGCCGGCAAGATCATTGGCGCGTCGTCGCCGGTGCTTGAAAAGGGGGTCGACCTCTATTCCAACCCGCTGCCGCACGTGCTGATCCTGACGGCGATCGTCGTTGGTGTGGCCACCACCGCTGTCGGCGTGGGCCTGGTGGTGCGCGTGCGTGAAAACTACGGCAGCATCCAGGACGACCAGCTCACCGAAGACGAGGACGGAGAGCCCGGCACATGAGCATCATTGAGTGGATGCCGTTCAGCGTGCTGCTGCCGCTGATGGCGGCGCCGATTTGCGCCCTTCTGCCCGGCCGTGTGTTGCCGTGGCTGCTGGCCACCGTCAGCGTGACCGCCTCGGCGGTGATCATGGCCTTCGTGCTGCCCGAAGCGGTGCAGGCACCGATGCGCTACTTTTTCGGCCAGTGGCCGCCGCCGATCGGCATCGAATACCGTGTCGATGCGGTCAACGGCTTCATCGGCCTGCTGATCGCCCTGATGGGCGCGGTGATCCTGCCCTGGGGCCGGCTTTCGGTCAATCGCGAAGTCCCGCAGCGCCAGGGCCTGTTCTACGCGCTCTTCCTGCTGGCCTTCTCGGGCCTGATGGGCATCACGCTGACCGGCGACGCCTTCAACGTCTTCGTCTTTCTCGAGATCTCCTCGCTGTCGACCTACGTGCTGGTCAGCCAGGGTCGCAGCCGCGCCGCGCCGCTGTCGGCCTTTCGCTATCTGGTCATGGGCACGCTCGGCGCGACCTTCTACCTGATCGGCCTTGGCCTGATCTACATCATGACCGGCACGCTCAACATGGTCGACCTGGCCGAGCGTCTGCCGGCCGTGGCCGACAGCCGCGCCGTGCAAGCGGCTTTTGCCTTCATCATCGTCGGCATCGGCATGAAGCTCGCGCTGTTTCCGCTGCACCGCTGGCTGCCCGGCGCCTACACCAACGCGCCCTCGCTGGTCTCGGTGTTCGTCGCCTCGACCGCGACCAAGGTGGCGGTCTATCTGCTGCTGCGCCTGATCTTTACCGTCTTCGGCCCGGAGTTCGTCGGCCGGATGCCGTTTTCCGAGACCTTCTTCGTGCTCGGCATCCTCGGCATTCTGTTCACCTCGATCTGGGCCATCGAGCAGAACAACGCCAAGCGCCTGCTGGCCTACTCCAGCGTTGCCCAGGTGGGCTACATGGCGCTGGCAATCAGCTTTGTATCGGTCGCCGGCATCAGCGCCGGCCTGGTTCACATGTTCAACCATGCCCTGATGAAGGGCGCGCTGTTCATGTGCGTATGCACCGTCATCCATCAGACCGGCTCGGCGCAGGTCTCGGCCTTCCGCGGCCTGGGCCGACAGATGCCGCTGACCATGCTGGCCTTCGTGCTGGCGGGCCTGAGTATCATCGGCGTGCCGCTGACGGTCGGCTTCATCAGCAAGTGGATCCTGATCGAAGCGGCCATGGCCGAGAACGCCTGGTTTACCATCGCCGTGGTGCTGATCGGCTCGCTGCTGGCGGTGCTGTATATCGGCAAGATCGCCGAAGCAGCCTGGCTGCAGCCTGCGCCGGAGGGCCAGCGGCCCGTGCGCGAAGCGCCTTTGAGCCTGCTCGTGCCGATGTGGCTGCTGGTGGCGGCCAACTTCTATTTCGGTATCGACACGCGGCTGACCGCTGACGTCGCGCGCCGCGGTGCCGAAGTGCTGCTGGGGGTTTCACCATGAGCCCGACCATGCTGATCATTGCCCTGATCGTCACCCCGCTCATCGGCGCGCTCGCCGTTGGTCTGCTGGGCCGCTGGCCCAACCTGCGCGAGACCGCCACCCTGGTTACCGCGGCTACGCTGTTCGGCCTGGCCACGCAGTTGATCGGCCCGGTGCTCGACGGCCAGGACGTGGCCCTGCAGCTGATCGATATTCTGCCGGGCCTGTCGATCAGCTTTCGCCTGGAGCCACTGGGCCTGATCTTCGCCCTGCTGGCCAGCCTGCTGTGGTTCGTGACCTCGGTGTACGCCATCGGCTACATGCGCGGGGCCAATGAGCCACGGCACACCTCGTTCTTCGTCTTCTTTGCCATCGCCATCAGCGGCGCGATGGGCGTAGCCACCGCCGGCAATCTGCTGACGCTGTTCATTTTCTACGAGGTGCTGACCATCAGCACCTGGCCGCTGGTAGCGCACAAGCACAACGCTGCCGCGCGCGCCGGCAGCCGCACTTACCTGGGCGTGCTGCTGGGCACCTCCATCGGCCTGCTGCTGCCGGCCATCATCTGGGTCTGGATGGCGACCGGCAGCACCGAATTTGTGCCCGGCGGCATCCTGTCAGGCACGCTCGGCCCGGTCGAGGCGGCCATCCTGCTGGCGCTGTTCGTGCTCGGCATCGGCAAGGCTGCGGTCATGCCCATGCACCGCTGGCTGCCGGCAGCGATGGTCGCGCCCACGCCAGTCTCGGCTTTGCTACACGCCGTGGCGGTGGTCAAGGCCGGCGTGTTCACCGTCATCAAGGTCGTGGTCTACATCTTCGGGCTGGATTACCTTTCCGGCGTGCCGCTGGAGCAGTACCTGGTCTATCTGGCCGGCTTTACCGTCATCGCCGCCTCGATCATCGCGCTCAAGCAGGTCGAGCTCAAGCGCCTGCTGGCCTACTCGACCATCAGCCAGCTCAGCTACATCGTGCTGGCGGCCCTGGTGCTGGCGCCGCTTTCCGAGCTTGGCGCGGCGGTGCATATCGTCGCTCACGCCTTCGGCAAGATCACCCTGTTCTTCTGCGCCGGCGCAATCTACGTCGCCTCGAAGAAAACCCGGGTGGACGAATTCAACGGCATCGGCCGACGCATGCCGTGGACGATGGTGGCCTTCGCCATCGGCGCGATCTCGATGATCGGGGTGCCGCCCACGGCCGGGTTCGTATCCAAGTGGTACATGCTCGCCGGGGCACTCCAGGTCGACAACTATTTCGCCCTGACGGTTCTGATTCTCTCAACCGGGCTGAACGCGGCCTACTTTTTGCCGATCGTTCACCGCGCCTTCTTCCGCGACGAGAACGTGACCCCGAAGATCGACCACCGTGAAGCGCCCTGGCCAATGGTGGCGGCGCTGACCTTCACGGCGGCCCTGGTCATTCTGTTCTTCCTGCTCAACGGACCGATCGTGGATATCCAATCACGCATCCTGGAGGTTGGCACATGAGCCGGTCGCCCAGACCCGAGCAACGCCCCGAGCCACGGCCCGACAGCGATCACTGGCTGGTTCGGCCTCGATCAATCCGCCTGATGTGGTGGATTTTTGGCGCCATCCTGGCGCTGACGGTCGCCGGCCAGCTGTTTGTTCACTTCCACGCATACTTCAAGGTCGACGGCTGGTTCGGCTTCTACGCGATCTACGGCTTTGTCACCTGCGTGGCCATGGTGGTGGGCGCCAAACTGCTCGGTTTTGTGCTCAAGCGCCCCGACGATTACTACGCTGACGACACCGGGCCGGTATCCGAGCACGTCGGGGAGGACGACCAGCATGTTTGATTTCGTCCTGCCTCCTGCCCTTGTGATGATCGCCGGCGGGTTTCTGATCGCCCTGGTCCGGCAGTCGACTCTGCGCGCCCTGATTGCGCTGGCCACGCCGCTGATCACGCTGCTTGCCATCTGGCAGGTCGGCGACGGCGTTCAGTTGACGGCCAGCTTCCTGGGTTACGAAGCGCAGCTGGTCGAGGGCAGCAGCCTGCGGCGGCTGTTCGCCACCGTCTTTGCCATCATGGGCTTCGGCGGCGTGCTGTTCGCCTTCCGCCAGTCCAGATGGTGGGAGCTGTCGTCGGCCCTGATCTATGCTGCCGGGGCCATCGGCGTCAGTTTCGCCGGCGACTTGATCGTGATGTTCGTGTTCTGGGAGCTGATGGCAATCTTCTCGACCATCGTGGTCTGGTGCGGCGGCACGCCCAGCGCCCGCGCGGCCGGCATTCGCTACGCCATCATCCACCTGAGCGGCGGCATTCTGCTCAAGATCGGCATCATCGGGCTGATCCTGCAGACCGGATCGACGGAGATCCGGGTGCTCGAGCTGGGTGACTTCGCCACCTGGATGATGTTCCTCGGCGTGCTGGTCAACGCGGCCGCACCGCCACTGAGCGTATGGCTGGCCGACGCCTACCCGGAATCCAGCCCGATGGGCGGGGTGTTCCTGTCGGCGTTCACCACCAAGACCGCAGTGCTCGCGCTGATCCTGCTGTTTCCCGGCACCGAACTGCTGGTGTGGCTGGGCACCATCATGATCTTCTACGGCATCATCTGGGCGCTGCTGGAAAACGACATGCGGCGCATCTTGAGCTACTCGATCGTCAACCAGGTCGGCTTCATGGTGGTCGGCATCGGTATCGGCACCGAGCTGGCGCTCAACGGCGCGGCCGCACATGCCTTTGCCCACATCATCTACAAGGGCCTGCTGTTCATGAGCGCCGGTGCGGTGCTTTACCAGACCGGAGTGAGCAAATGCTCCAGCTTGGGTGGTCTGTTCCGCACCATGCCGCTGACGACCATCTGCGGCACCATCGGTGCGCTGGCGATTTCGGCCTTCCCCTGGACTTCGGGCTTCATCTCCAAGTCGATGATCTCCTCGGGCGCGGCCGAACAGAACATGGCGCTGATCTGGTATTTGCTGGTCGCGGCTTCTGCGGGCGTGTTCCTGCACGCCGGCATCAAGTTCCCCTGGTTCGTGTTCTTCCAGAAGGACTCCGGACTGCGTCCGCCCGAGGCGCCCTGGAACATGCGCCTGGCGATGATCTTCTTCTCGGCCATCTGCATCGGCCTGGGGGTCTTTCCGGGCCTGCTCTACGGCCTGCTGCCCTACCCGGTCGACTACCAGCCCTACACCGCCGACCACGTGCTCAGCCAGCTGCAGCTGCTGCTGTTTGCCGGCCTGGCGTTTTTCGTGATGCTGCCGATGATGCAGCGCACGCTGACCATCACGCTCGATTTCGACTGGCTCTACCGGCGCCTGGCGCCGAAAGCGATTGGCGCTGTCGACCGCGGGCTCAGTACAGTGGGTGGGCGAGCGGCCCAAGCGGCACTGTCGGTGGGGGGCCGGGCCATCAACCTGATTCGGGTGCAGTCCTACCGCTACTTCTCCAGCCGCAGCCCGATGGGGCAGATGGCGATCTGGATGGCGGTTCTGCTGGCAGCGATCATCCTGCTGACCTTCAGCGGGTCCTGATCAGACAACGGCGGGCCGGCGAACCACGCCGGCCCGGCTCACCTGCGGTTGCCGCGCTCGCGGTGAACCACGCGATACTCGACGTCGATCAGGCTGTCATCGCGCTTTTTCCTGCCCGACCGACCCAGCCAGCGGCGCACGGTCAGAACAACAAAGCCGATCACCGCCATGCCGACGGCCACGGCCAGAAAAACCAGCCCGAGCAGGAAGCTCAGAGCGAGAACGCCGATTCCCAGAAGAACCAGCCCGAAGCGCGCCAGCGGACTGGCCGGCGGCTGATAGAATCGCTGTCTTGGATCTTGCATACAGTGTCTGACCCCGTGAATGAATCTGTGTTCCTGTGCCCTGCCGACGACCTGGCCGAAGGGCAATACCGCGAATTCCAGCTCGAGCTGGCCGGCGAGCCAACCTGGCTGATCGTCACCCGGCGCGAGGGCGCCGCGCGTGCCTGGCTCAACATCTGCCCGCATCAGGGCCGGCCGCTGAACTTCGCCCCCGACCGTTTTTTGACCGACGAGAACAATCAGCTCGTCTGCGCCCATCACGGCGCGGTTTTCGAGCCGGCTACTGGTGAGTGCATTGCCGGGCCGTGCAAGAACGCTGCCCTGCGCACGGTCGACATCGACGAAACCGGCGGCAAGATCTTCGTCACCGCGGCACCTTGATTAACCCCGCATAAAGGCAGGTTGCCTTCAGCCGCGCTTCGCGGCGGCCGTCATCATGCAAGCCGGCGCGCTCAGAACAGCAGGTTGAGCCCGGCCAGCATCACCGCCAGGTACACGAGACTCATCCAGCCGCCGACGCGCACAAAATCCTTCACCTTGTAACCCCCCGGTCCGATGAGCAGGGCGCTGACCGGATGCGTGGGCAGAATGAAGGCGTTGGAGGTCGCCAGCGCGATCAGCATGGCATACAGCGCCGGGCTGGCGCCGGTGGCCAGCGCGATATTGATGGCAATCGGCACCAGAAGCACCGTGGCGCCCACGTTGGACATGAACAGGGTAAACACGGTGGCCATGAGCGCCAGTACCAGCTGCACCACCAGTTGCGGCATGTCCCCGAGCAATTCAAGCACCTGCTGGGCCAGCCACGCTGCGGTGCCGGTCACTTCCATGGCGATACCCAGCGGAATCAACCCGGCCATGAGGAACACCGTTTTCCAGCTCACCGCCCGATAAGCCTCGTCCATGCTCAGCACGCCTGTCAGCACCATGCCGATGGCCCCGGCCATCAGCGCAACCGACAGCTGAAAGCCGGTAAACAGGATCAAGAACAGGCTCAGGGCAAAAAAGCCGACCGCATGCACCACCTTCTGCGGGCGCTGCTCTTCCTTGGGAATATCGGTGGCGACGATGAAGTCCTTGACCCGCGCCAGCTTGGCCAGGTCGCGCCAGGTCGAGTGGCTGACCAGACAGTCGCCTACCTGCAGCACCTCTTCGCGCAGATCCTCGGTAATGATCTCGTTGCGGCGGTTGATGGCCAGCACGGAAATACCGAAGCGCGAGCGCAGCTGCGCCTCACCGATGGTCTGGCCGATCAGGCGGGCGCCCGGCGGCACCACCACTTCCGAAATGCCGGCGCGGGTGGGATTGAACAGGTTGCCGAAAGTGCGCAGGCGTGGCTGCAGCCGCAGGTTGTTGGCCAGGGCGAATTCGCCCACCTGTTCACGCGTGCCCATCACACCGAGCACGGTTCCGACCCAGATCATTTCATCGGACGGCGGCGCCAGCCGCGGGCTGTCGGTATTCTGGATGGCCAGCATCAGCGGGGCACCGTCCAGGGTTTCGGCCTCGGCCATGCGCATGCCCACCAGCGGCGAATCCACGGTCACGAGCATTTCGTAGATGTCGCCCTCGAGGCCGTAGACTTCCTTGAAATAGCTCTTGGTGCGCGCCGGCGAGGCCGGCTTCTTCTCCCTGGGCCTGGGCAGCAGCGCGGCCCCGAAGACCAGAAAGTAAAGCAGTGTCGCCACCATCAGTGCCAGCCCGATCAGGGTGACGTCAAACAGCCCGAAAGGCTTGACCGCCTCCGCGCCCGGCGGCAGCGATCGATTCGACGTCTCGATCAGATCGTTTAGCAGAATCAACGGCGAAGAACCCACCATGGTCAGCGTGCCGCCGACAATCGTGGCAAAGCCCATCGGCATCAGCAGGCGCGACAGCGGCAGATCCAGGCGCGCAGAAATCCGGCTGACCACCGGCATGAACAGCACGGTGACCCCGACATTCTGCAAAAAACCCGAGGTTGCGCCCACCGTTGCCGAAAGCAGCGTTCGGATGCGCGACTCGCTCGGCCCGCCAAGCTTGACGATAAACGACGAGACCAGGTTCATGACTCCGGTTCGATCCAGGCCTGCGCCCAGAATCATGACCGCAATGATCGCAATCACCGCGTTGGAGGCAAAGCCGGAAAACAGCTGCTCGCCCGGCACCAGCCCCAGCAGGCCCACCAGTACCATCACGCAGATTGCCGCCACATCCAGCCGGACAAGCTCGGTGACAAACAGGAAAACGGTCAGCCCCAGCAGCACCAGTACCAGCACCATGTCGCCGCTGAGAGTCAGGCCGTTGTTCATTACGTGCGTTCTTCTCCGTGGAATGCAGTTGGGTGTTGCTCCGTGGCGTTTACCTTACCCGAAGGCCACCCGAATTGCGCGCATTGTCATCGCATTCAGCTCACCGGCCGCGCGTTTGTCCGCGCAAGCGCGCCAGTTCCTGCCTGAGCGCGGCAGCACGCTTGGCCCGACCCATGGCCGCATGCACCTCGGCCAGGGACTCCATGGCCTGCAAGCGCCGGAAAAAGTCCTCGCCCATCATCTCGCCGAGTCGATCAACGGCAATCTGCAGGTGCTCGCCGGCAGCGACCATGTCGCCGGCAGCCAGCTCGCTCTGGCCCAGGCCCAGATAGACCAGGCCGTGAAACAGATGCGACTCCGGAAAAACGCCGCCGCCGTCGAGCGCAAGCCGATGCATGGCCAGCGCCTGTTCAACGCGGCCAAGCTCGCGATAGACATTGCCCAGGTTGTAGGTAAAGGCAACCGACTGCGGATGATTCATCCCGTAGCGCTCGATCGCAAGCTCGCGGGCGCGCTCATAAAAAGGCAGTGATGCCTCGACCCGTTCAGCCCCGCCCTGCTGGCGGATCGCACCGGCCAGATTGCCGTAGACAACGATCATCTGCGGATGGTCCTTGCCGTACAGGCGCTGCCCCTCCTCAAGGCTCTCGCGCAACACTTGTTCGGCCTCGGCATAGCGCTCTTGCCTGAGCAGCAGCACGCCGCGGCTGTTGAGCAGACCGCTGAGCCGGCCCCGGGCGGCGGGGTCATCGCGTGCGCGAACGGCCGCCAGCGCCGCCTCCAGCCAGCGGTTGGCCTCGTCGAGTTCGTGCATCTCGGACCACGCCTGGCTCATTTGCGACAAGGCGGCGACATGAATGGCTTGCAGCTCCGGTGCCGGTTCAGAGCCGATTTGCGCCAGCACTTCGCGGTAGATTTCGATCGCCTCGCGGTAGCGCCCCTGGTCGTAGCGCAGGCTGCCCTGAATGGTTTTCAGGTTCAGCCAGTCTGCCGTGCTGTCCTGTTGGTGCGCAACGGCCAGGGCGTCGTCCAGCCGGGCCTCGGCCAGATCGAGCCGGGCCTCGCTGAGGTCGACCACGCTCAGCTCGGCGGCGGCATCCAGATAGATCGTCGGCGCCTGCCGGCGATCGATCAGCTCGAGCACGCGCTCGACGTGCGCGCGGGCGCGCTTGTTCTGACCGAGGCTGGCGTAGACCTTGCCGATGGTCAGCTCGATTTCCGCACGAATCCGGGGCTGGCCGGCCAGCTCGCTGCGCACGCGCTCGGCCGCATCGGCGAGCACGCGATCAAGTACCGGCGTCGGCTGACCGGCAGCAGTCTGCGGCTCGATCGAAGAAAGCATGCGCGTCGTGAAAGCTGCAATCTGCTCGGCCCGATCAGCCTGGGCACGCGCTTCGAGCAAGCCCCAGATCGCCACCACCAGCCCGGCCACCAGCGCCAGCGACACCAGCGAGGCCGCCGAGACCGCCAGGGCGTTGCGGGCCATGAACTTGCGCCAGCGATAGGCGCGCGTGGCCGGTACGGCCTCCACCACCTCATTGGCCAGATAGCGCCGCAGATCTCTGGCCAGTGCCGCCGCCGATTCGTAGCGATCATCACGGTCAGGCGCCAGCGCGCGGGCCAGAATCCAGCGCAGCTCGCGCGGCAGGTGGCCGGCCTCGGACAGAGCCGGCCCGGCAGGGTCGCGGGCCGAATTTCCGCTGACAGTCGAAGCAACCAGCCCCTTGCGGATGGCCGCGAGCGCTGAGGCGTGGTCGGCCGACGGCGGGCGCTGTCGGGTCAGAAGTTCGAACAGAAGAACGCCAAGCGAATAGACATCGGTACGTGTGTCAACTTGCGCGGCGGGCCCTGCGAGCATCTCAGGGCTCATGTAGCCGCGCGTACCGGCGCGATCAGTGGTATCCGAGCGCGAACGACCAGCCCGCTCGACGATGCCCGTGGCAACGCCAAAGTCGATGATCCGGGGCATGGAGGCATCGTCAACGCGAACAACCAGCACGTTGCCCGGCTTGATATCGCGGTGGATCACGCCCTGCTGGTGAGCATGCTGAACACCGCCACAGACCCGCACGAACAATTCCAGCCGCTGCTTCGTCGACAGCCCGTGGCGCTCGGCATGCTCGATGATGGGTTCACCGCGAACCCACTCCATCGCGAACCAGGGCCGTCCATCATCAGCAGTGCCGGCATCAAAAACCTGGGCAATGGCCGGATGATGCATACGCGCAAGCATCTGCCGCTCGACCTCGAACATCGCACCCCGCGTGCCGCCGGCACGACGCGCACACAACAGCTTCAGCGCCACATTGCGCTGTACCGGCTCGAGCTGCTCGGCCAGATACACTGTCCCCATGCCACCACGGCCGAGCTCCCGGAGCAGTCGATACGGCCCGATACGTTCCGGCATACCGTCGCCGGGTACGGCCGCACTTGCCTGACCCTCGACGACGGTTCGATCATCTTCCGGCGGTATTTGCCCGCTCATTGCGGAGCCCCTTGCTTGGACAACAGTACAGAGCTAGCACGCACTCTCACCTCAAACCCCAAAAGGCCAGAGATCCTGGCCTCACGGTCCCGACCGGCTCAAGCGATGACTTCTCCTGCCGACACCACCTGGTTCTTGCCGCGCGCCTTGCCAGCGTACATCGCATCATCAGCCCGTTTGATCAGTTCGGCAAGGCTTGCTCCAGGCTCTATTTCGGTAACGCCGAAAGTCAGGGTCATCAACAGTGGCCCCCCGTTGACCTGCGGCGGAGAATCGCCCAGCGCCCGGCGGAGTTTCTCGGACACGTGAAGCGCACCCTCTTCGCGCGTTCCAGTCAGCAGAAGCAAAAACTCTTCCCCACCCCAACGAGCTGCCAGATCGACGCTACGCAGGTGTCGCTGGACCACCCCAGCCACGTGCACAAGCACCTGGTCGCCCGCCTGGTGTCCCAGCGTGTCATTTATGCGCTTGAAGCTGTCAATATCCGCCAGGATCAATGACGCCGGTTCGTTGTGTTCATTGCGTCGGTGGATGGCACGGTTGATGTGCTCGGTCATGTCGCGGCGGTTGCCAAGGCCGGTCAGCGGATCCGTTCGGGCGGCCCTGTCAAGCGCATGCGATACTCGACGGCCGAGACGATAGCGGTTGTACACCAAGCCCAGTATCAGCAGTAATAGCACGACCAAAATGATCGAGGCAGTACTGATCAGCTGCTGCCGCCGGGCGCGCTGCTCGGAGACTTCAGTGCGCGCTCGCTGCAGCGCCAGCTCACGTTCGAGCTGCTCGGCGCGAAAAGCCTGCTGCAGCTGCTCCACGCGGGCAGCGAGATCCTCCTTCGCCTGGGCATCGCTGAGCAGAATGAGACGCTCCTGGGTACGAAAAGCCGACTCGAAGTCACCCTGATGCTGGTAGACGTCGATCCGCTGCCAGAGAATTGATTGAAGTGCGCTCAGACTGCCCCCGGGGATGATTGACTCAGCCTCGTCAAGCATCTCCAGCGCCCTCTCCGGGCGATCGAGCATGGTCATGGCCCGGGCGCCGGTCAGCAGGGACTTGACCACGCCATTGGTATCGCCCACTTCTCGCCGCAGTCTCAGCGATCGGCGGTGATGATCCAGAGCCTCCCGGACACGATCAAGATGAATCAGGGCCCGCGCGATATTGTCTTCGGCATAGGCAATGCCACGGCGGTTGCCGAGTCGCTCGAACAACCCGAGCGCGCGACGGTTGTATTCCAGATTGGCCTGATGCTCTTTCCGTGCGCGCTCGTGTTCACCGGCCCGGGAGTGATCCTCGGCAATACGCGCCGCCAGGGCACCGAGGTTGACCAGTGTGCCGGCCACGCCTTCCTTCCGGCCGATCTTCTCGAAGCCCGTCAACGCCTGCCGATGATACTCGCGTGCCTCTTCCCAGTTGCTCATGGAATTGTGCAGGTTGCCGATGTTGCCCGCTGCCCGGGCGGCGCCCAGGGCGTCGCCGGCAGCCTGGCTCTGTTCCAGCGCAACAAGGTAATGTTCCAGCGCGCGATCGAAGACACCGGCTTCCCAGTAGATGACGCCGGCCGTGCGGCGCACCGTAGCAACCTGGACAGGATCATCGATCCGGTCACTCAGGACGAGCGCGGTCTCCACGGCCTTGATTGCCGCATCAATTCGTCCCAGGATATGCAGATTGGACGCGACTGCGGAGTGAACCAGCGCACGCCCTCCAGGACATTGCAGCCCGACCTGATCCATCTGGCGCAGCAGCTCACGCCCCTGCTCCACACCGGCGGCAGCGTCATGATCGCGCATGGTGCGGATCGACTCGGCCTGCTCCAGAACCCCGGCGCAATCCAGGGCGCGGGCCGGAACGGCCTGCATCAAGCCGAACACCGGCAGGGCCACAAACAGGAATCTGAAAATCATGTCGCGAGTATAGCGACTTGATATCGGGATAAGAATGCCCAAGAGTGCGCTGCTCAGTGCCGCGCGGCAGGATGGCTGTCGCTGCGCTCCAGCGATTGTGCGCTGCGCGCACAATGCGAACCTGACTTGTCATGTGCCGCAGGTTCGAATGCGCCGTGGGCAGGACGGTGGCTGTTTGAGCGGAAACGGCTTCGATTGAAAACTGGCGCGCCCGGCAGGATTCGAACCTGCGGCCTTCGGCTTCGGAAACCGACACTCTATCCACCTGAGCTACGGGCGCGTGCAGCGCTTTATTGTAACCGAAAACCGCGATTTTTCTCACTCCGGGTCGCGTTACGGCCGCGCGCCGCGGCGTCGGGTACACTGGCGGCACGTCAGCATCCGGAAAACAGCTTGTTCATGCGCACTCCAGTCGCGGTCACCTCGGGCCTGGTCGTTGCGGTCATTCTGATCGAATCGATATCAGCGGGTCTGACCGTGCTGCTGCCGGCATCGACGCTGTATGTGCAGGCCGGCGACGGCTTTGTCCCCCCGGTGGTGTGGCCGCTGCTGCCGATACCGGCGCTGATCTGGCTTGTCGGCAGCCTGGCTGGCGGGACCATGGCGGCAGCAGCCGCACCGCAGGCAGCCTGGGGGCTGGCCGTGGGCGTCCTGCTGGCGCTGCCGGCCATACTGCTGGTGGGGCTGATCAGCCCGGGCAACTCCATGGCCCTGCTGGCCGGCGTGTTGCCCGTGGCCGGCGCAGCGGCCGGAACCGCCCTCAGCGTACGGCTGAGGCAGGCGCCTGCAAGCACCGCCAAACAGACGGTATAATCGCGTTTTTCCCGGGGTCCGTCATGCGGGCCGTATTGTATTTTCAGTCAATCGTGAGGTCCGTCCGGCGTGTCCGAGCAACATGATCGTCAATTCATCCAAACGTTCAGCGTGGTGGTGGCCGCGCTGACCGCTTTCATGGTGGTCATCATCATTCTGGCACTGGTGATTCACTACTACGCCTACGAGCCCGACCAGAGCACCGCGCGTCAGGCCGCGGTGGATGAGCGCCTGCAACCCGTAGCCGGCGTGTATGCCGGTGAAACCGGGCGCGCGGCCGCTCAGGCCGCGGCCGAAGAAGCCGCCGCCAGTGCCGAGGCCGAAGTCGCTTTCGACGGCTCGACCGACGGCCAGATGATCTACTCCCGGGTCTGCTCGACCTGCCACGACACCGGCGCGGCCGGAGCACCCAAGCTCGAAGCCGGCGACTGGAGCGACCGCCTGGACAAGGGTCGCGAGACGCTGCTGACGCACGCCATCGAGGGCTTCAACGCCATGCCGGCGCGCGGCGGCCGTTCGGATCTCAGTGATGAGCAGGTCACCGCCTCGGTTGACTACATGCTCGACCAGGTGCAGTAGAGCTGCTTGCGGTCTTCGCGGGCGCGGGCCTGAAGATCGGGAAACAACGTCAGAAACGCGGCTTCGATGGCGCGGTCGTGCGCATCGAGCAACCGGACCCCGGCGGCCAGCGGCCAGCGCCGCCCGTGGCGGTAAGCCAGTAGCGAGAACGTTTTTTCCAGCATGGCGCGCTCGCCGTAACGCTGCCACAGGCGCTGAGCGCGTGCCCAATGACTGAAACGCACCAGCCGCGGCGGCAGCTGCGCCTGATGACGAGCCAGCAGCTCGTCGATCTCGGCGGCCAGTTGTTTCAACCCGGTGGGCCCGAAGCGCGACCAGTGCCGGCTCAGCATGTAATCGAACAGCACATCGAAGATCACGCCGCCATAGCGACGCCACGGCGGCTCGAGACGCTCGAGCAGGCCGATGACTGCGGGATGGGCATCGCTGAAGGAATCGATCCGCCGGTGCAGCTCGACCCCTGCTGCCCAGCTGGGAGGCAGATCTTCCAGGGCCTGGCGTCCCTTGACGTGATCGCCCAGAAACGCTCCCAGGCGCAGGCCTTCATCAGAGCCGGCGAGCACCACATGGGCGAGATGATTCATGCCAGACGCGGAATGGACGGGTGAGTTATGATGATGCCCCCGCGGCGGGCACTCAGGCAAGTTTCAGCGGCACGTCCCGATCACTGAAATGGCGCTGTGGGGCCCGCAAACAGCGCTGGCAACTGTCAAGGACACCTCAATGGATACCAATCCGGGCGAGTTTCCGACCGAATCCGCCGAATTCTTCATCACCGGCCCGGCCGGCAGGATCGAGTGCCTGGCCGATGTGCCCGAAGCCGGCGAGGAACGCCCGGCCACAGCCATTCTCTGCCACCCGCACCCACAGCACGGCGGCACCCTGCGCAACAAGGTGGTGACCATCATGGAGCGCAGCCTGCGCGAGCTGGGGCTGCGTACCGTGCGCTTCAACTTTCGTGGCGTCGGCGACAGCGAAGGCGAGTTCGACGACGGCGAGGGCGAAGTCGACGACCTGTTGGCGGTGCTGGACTGGCTGCGCACGACCCGGCCCGACGACGACCTCTGGTTGGGCGGCTTTTCGTTCGGCTCCTACATTGCGCTGAAAGTCGCCCAGGATCAGCCGGTTCGCCAGCTGATTTCAATTGCACCGCCGGTCGAGCGCTACGGCTTTGCCGAGTTGCAGGCCCCCGACTGCCCGTGGCTGGTGGTGCAGGGCGACGAAGACGAGGTTGTCTCGCCCGAGGCGGTCTATGACTGGGCCGAAAAACTCGGACAGGACGCCAACCTGGTGGTCATGGAAGGCACCGGGCACTTCTTCCACCGCCGCCTGATGGACCTGCGCGGCCTGATCAAGAACCATGTCCGGCCCAACCTGCCCTGAGCGAGACGGCAGCGCAGCAATCAGCGTCACCCCCGGGGCACACTGAACAGCCAATGATTCAAGACGGTCCACTGGCCCGCTATCGGGCGCTCGTCGATGGCGGCGAGCTCAAGTCCGACGCCGCGCAGCAAGCCATTGCCCAGGCGCTGGAGCAGCGTCATGCGGCGTTGCTCGCGCGACCGGCACGCTGGATCGACCGGCGCCGCCGGCGCCATCGGCCGGTGCGCGGGCTTTATCTGCACGGCCGGGTCGGCCGCGGCAAGACGCTGCTGATGGACCTTTTCGCCGACAGCCTGAAAGCCACTGACGTCCCGGTCTGGCGCATCCACTTTCACCGCTTCATGGATCATGTCCACGCTGCGCTGCGCAAGCGAGATCGCCAGCGCGATCCCTTGCCGGCCATTGCCGGCGAGATCGCCACACGCTGTCGGGTGTTGTGCTTCGACGAATTCCATGTCAGCGACATCGCCGACGCCATGCTGCTGGGCGGCCTGCTCGAGACCCTGTTCGAACGCGGCCTGTGCCTGGTGGCAACCAGCAACACCGCCCCGCGCGAGCTGTATGCCGAGGGCCTGCAGCGCCGGCGCTTCATTCCCGCCATTGAAGCCATCGAGCGACACTGCGAGGTCGTTCACCTGCAGGCGGCCACCGATTACCGGCTGCGCGAACTGGTGCGCCAACAGATCTATTACCACCCCATCGACGATGAGGCCAGAGCCGCCATGCGCGAGCGCTTTGCCGCCCTGGCCCGCGGCGAGCGCGTCCAGACCCGCCCGCTCACGGTGCGCGGCCGGTCCATTCAACCGCTGCGCCGCGCCGGGCCGGTGGTCTGGTTCGACTTTCAGACCCTGTGCGAGGGCGCGCGCTCCAGCGGTGACTACATCGACCTGGCGCGGCGCTTCGACACCGTGTTCGTCAGTGAGGTGCCGGTCATGGTCGAGCGCGACAACGACGCCGCGCGGCGTTTCATTCACCTGGTCGACGAATGCTACGACCGCTCGGTCAAGCTGATCGTCTCCGCTGCAGCGCCGCCACAACAGCTCTACACCGGCGAGCAGCTCGCCGCCCCCTTCGAGCGCACCACCTCACGCCTGATCGAGATGCAGAGCCACGACTATCTGGAACGGGAACACCGACCGTGATGGTTGGCTGGTTGGCTGGTTGGCTGGTTGGCTGGTTGGCTGGTTGGCTGGTTGGCTGGTTAGCTGGTTAGCTGGTTAGCTGGTTAGCTGGTTAGCTGGTTAGCTGGTTAGCTGGTTAGCTGGTTAGCTGGTTCAGCAAGCATATCCGCCAATACCATCCTCGCGCGGCGAAGCCGCCCCGCAACGACATCAGACGTCGAACCAGCCAACCAGCAAACCCATCAGTCTTCGATCAAGGCCTCAATGACATGCTGCACATAACTATCGAACTCGGGCTCATCCTTGTCGGGCACCAGACCCTGGGCCTGGAGCTGCAGATAACCGACGTAAGAGGAATACATCAGATGGGCGCGGTGGCGGGCCGGGCATTCACCCAGACCCAGCTCTTCCAGGGCGGCGGCCAGATACTTGATGCGGCGCTCCGTTACCCGCCGCAGCACCGGCCCGATGGCGGGATGATCGGGGCTGGCGCAGAGGGCGGCATACACCCGGTGGGTGAGCGTCTGCCGACTGGTGCGCCAGACAAAATCGGCCAACCGTTCGGCCGGCGCACTGGCGGTACTCAACGACAGCTTCAGGTGCTGGCGATCCTGCCGCTCCCAGCGCTCGACCGCCCGCACCAACAGCTCGTCGCGGCCCGGAAAGTGCCAGTAGAAGCTTCCCTTGGTAATGCCCAGACGGCGCGCCAGGGGCTCGACCCGCAGTGCGGCCATCCCTTTTTCGGCAATCAGCGCCAATGCCGCCTGCTCCCAGTCAGCCGGCGTCAGGGGCAATTTGTCGCCCGTACTGCGATCTGTACTTGATTTGACCATGATGATCCGCGATGGTACCCCTTCCAGCGTTCGGAAGTGACCGCAAGCTCTTGTGTGCCGGCCAGACCGAACCAATATGACATTGCATTGACTAATGAACAGGGTAAACCCATACTCTGCCGTATGGAAGCTGTGCGTAAACTCAACGACGACATTCGCCGCCGCCAGATATGGACCGATGACGGCATCCGGCTGAGCCTGCGCTATTATGGCGACGACCGTGCGCCCTGTGTGCTCATGGCGCACGGCTTCGGCCAGACACAATACGCTTGGGAAAGTACCGGACGCCAGCTGGCCGCTGCCGGCTGGCAGGCGGTCAGCTATGACGCGCGCGGTCACGGTGAGAGCGATCGCGCACCCAGTGGCGAGTACGATTTCGAGCAGTTCATCGAAGACTTCCGCCGGGTGTGCGCATCCCTGCCCAACCGGCCAGCGGTCATCGGCGCCTCGATGGGCGGCCTCACGGCACTGCTTGCCCACTCGGAAAAACCCAAGGTGGATCTGGCCGCGCTGGTGCTGGTCGACATCGCGCCGCGCTGGGATGACAGCGGCGTGGAGGCCATGCTGGCGTTCATGCGCCAGAATCCCCGGGGTTTCGAAACCCTTGATGACGCCATCGAGGCCGTCGGTGGCTTCCTGCCGCACCGCAAGCGCAACGGTTCCAGCGACGGGCTGACGCGCAACCTGCGTCAGGGGCGCGACGGACGCTGGTACTGGCACTGGGATCCGGCCATGCTGGCGCTGGCCGAGAAGAGCAGCAACCTCCAGTCACGGCTCAAGTCGGCTTCGCGCAGACTCAAGATTCCCACTCTGCTGGTGGCCGGCGGCCAAAGCGAAATCATTGGCCAGGAACACATCGAAGAGTTTCTCAAGCTGGCACCGCACGCCGAGCAGGCCACCGTGGAAGAAGCCTCACACACGCTGGCCGGAGATCGCAACGACCATTTCATGGGCGCCGTCACGCCGTTCCTCAAGCGGCAGGCCACCCAGGGAGCAAGCTGATATGACCCTGTTTCTTTTCCTGCTAGCCCTGCTCGTTGCGGGGCTGGCCTGCGCCTATTTTCGTGCTTCGATCAACACCTGGGCCATCGTCACCGGCCTGGTGGGCCTGGGCTTCACCATTGCCGGCGAGCCCGGCTGGATCTCGCTGATCATCTTCTGGGTGCTGTTCATTCCCGTGGCCGCCGTGCTCGTCAACCGCGGCTGGCGGCGCGAGCTGCTCACCCGAGCAGCGATGGACGCCTTTGGCACCATGACCCCGCAGATTTCAGAAACCGAGCAGGCCGCCCTGGACGCCGGCACGGTCGGGTTCGAAGGCGAATTGTTCGCCGGCAATCCGCGCTGGAGCCGCTTTGTCAAGAAGCCGCTGCATGAGCTGAGCACCGAAGAACAGGCTTTCGTCGATGGGCCGGTGCAGGAGCTGTGCGACATGCTCGACGAATGGGAAAACACCCACTACCGCGCCGGCGTATCCGAACAGGCCTGGGACCATATGCGCAAGCACGGCTTCTTCGGCATGATCATTCCGAAGGAGTTCGGCGGCCTGGGCTTCTCGGCCACCGCCCACCGCGCCGTGCTCGAGAAAGTGGCCGGTGTGTCGCCGATGGTCGGCTCGATCGTGGCCGTACCCAACTCCCTGGGCCCGGCCGAACTGCTGCTGCACTACGGCAGCGACGAGCAGAAAAACCACTACCTCCCGCGCCTGGCCTCGGGCGAAGAAATTCCCTGTTTCGGCCTGACCAGCACGGTCGCCGGTTCAGATGCCACCTCGATTGCCGACTACGGGGTGGTCTGCAAGGGTAACTACAAGGGTGAGGAAGTCCTCGGCATCAAGCTCAACTTCGAAAAGCGCTACATCACGCTCGCCCCAGTAGCAACCGTGGTCGGCCTGGCCTTCCGTTTGTACGATCCCGACGGCCTGATTGGCGATCGCGAGGACATCGGCATTTCCGTGGCGCTCCTGCCGGCTGACACCGAGGGCGTTGACATCGGCCGGCGCCACATGCCGCTCAACGTGCCCTTCCCCAACGGCCCGATCCGCGGCAAGGACGTGTTCATACCGCTCGACCACCTGCTGGGCGGCGTCGAGCACGCCGGCAACGGCTGGCGCATGGTCATCGAGTCGCTGTCGGTCGGTCGCGCCATCTCGCTGCCGTCATCAACCTCCGGCGGCTCCAAGGCCGCGGCGCTGGTCACTGGCGCCTACGCGCGCATCCGCAAGCAGTTCAACCTGCCCATCGGCCGCTTTGAAGGTATCGAGGAGGCGCTGGCCCGCATTGCCGGCCACACCTATGCGATCAGCGCGCTGTCGCGCCAGACCGCCTCGGCCATCGACGATGGCGAGCGCCCGTCCGTACCCGGCGCCATTGCCAAATACCACGCCACCGAATACGGGCGCGACATTGTCAAGGATGCCATGGACATCCACGGCGGCAAGGGCATCATTCTGGGCCCGAAGAATTATCTGGGCCGCGCCTGGCAGGGCGCGCCGATCTGGATCACGGTCGAAGGCGCGAACATCCTCACGCGCTCGCTGATGATCTTCGGCCAGGGCGCCATCCGCTGCCATCCCTACGTGCTCAAGGAGCTCAAGGCGCTCGAGATCGAAGACGAAGACGAGCGCCTGATCGAATTCGACAAACTGCTGTTCAGCCATGTTGGCCATTCGATCTCGAACGCCGTGCGCGCGTTCGTGCTGGGCCTGAGCTTTGCCCGCTTTGCGGTCGTCCCCGGCGACCGGCGCACCCGCAAGTACTACCGCAAGCTCAGCCGCTACAGCGCCGCCTTTGCCTTCCTGGCGGATATCGCCATGCTCACTTACGGCGGCAAGCTGAAAATGAAGGAGAAAATCTCCGGACGGCTGGGCGACGCCCTGAGCCATCTCTACATCTGCTCGTCCATGCTGCGTCGCTTCGAACACGACGGCCGCCCGGCCGCCGATCAGCCGATCCTGGCCTGGGCCTTTCACGACGCCATCTTCAAGATTCAACAGGCCATGTACGGCGTGGTCGACAACTACCCCATGGCTTGGGCGCGCCCGTTTCTGCGCCTGATCATCTTCCCCTTCGGCCGTGTCGAGCGTCCGCCCAACGACCGCCTGGGGCACAAGGTCGCCGCGCTGCTGCTGTCACCATCCGAGACGCGCGACCGCCTGGCCCGCGGCATCTACAAGACCAATCGTGAAGGCCACTGGCTGGGCGTGCTCGAAGCACTGCTGCCGGATGTGATCGCAGCCGAACCGGTCGAGCGCAAGTTCTCCAAGGCGCTGCGGGCAGGCGAAATCGAGGGCTACACCTTCGAGCAGCAGCTCGAACAGGCTCGCGACAAGAAGCTGCTTGCCGACAAGGAGATCGAAGTGCTCACCGACCTGCGCAAGCGCGTCCTCGAAGTGATCAGCGTCGACGACTTCGATCTGGCCGAACTGCAGGCCGGCCTGACCGACAAGTGCGAGGCCATCCGCGACCAGCACGAAACCGACGCCAGCTGAGGCCTGCCAGTCCGCGTCACCGCTTACCGGCCCCACACCGGTGCCGGCACTGCGTTATAATCCTGATCGCCGGTCGGCGCTGCCGCCGGCTTTCTTTTTGCCAAATCGCAGTGAGTTTTCGGGAAGCCGGTGCAAGTCCGGAACTGCCCCCGCAACTGTAACCGGCATTGACGCGCAGGCGTTGATGTTGCTGGATAAATCCACTCCGCCGAAAGGAATGGGGGAAGGATCCAGCCTGGGCCCGCCACAGCCGGCCACCGGAAGTCAGGAGACCGGGCTCGCTGCATCAGTCTGAACTTCCGGGTTGCGGCGGGCGACCGGTGTCGACGACAGTCATTTTCCTTCGCTGTCGGTGGCGCTGCCCTGCCACCCACCCGGCTTGATGCGCGGGTGAGCGCAAGGAGCACACATGCAACGCACCACCTTGAGCGTGCTGGCGAGCGCCGGCATGCTGATCTCGAGCGGCCTTTCTGCCGCCGACTCAACCTTTGATGGCGATACCGTCCAGGTCACGGCGACGCGAACGCAGCAGTCGATCGACGCCTCTCTGGCGGCTGTTTCCGTGATCACTCGTGACGACATCGAGCGCATACAGGCGCCGGATCTGCTGGAGCTGCTGCGGCTTCAGGCCGGCATCGACGTCGCCCGCAGCGGCGGCCCCGGGGGGCAAACCAGCCTGTTCATGCGCGGGAGCAACTCCAACCACGTGCTCGTGCTCGTCGACGGCGTGCGCGTGAGCGCAGCGGGTTCAGGCGGCTTCACCTGGGAGATTCTCGATCCGTCCATCATCGAGCGCATCGAAATCGTGCGCGGGCCGCGCGCGGCGCGCTGGGGCTCGGACGCCATCGGGGGCGTCATTCAGATCTTCACCCGCCTGCCCGATGGCGGCGGCGCACGCGCCGCCTACGGTCGCTATGATGATCGACAGCTGGCCGCGCAGGTCGGCAACGGATTCATCGGCTTCAACGCTTCGGCTCGTCGCACCAACGGTTTCTCGGCCCAGAATCCCTCCGGCCCCTCCTATGACCCCGACAATGACGGTTTCGAAAACCTGAGCTTCAGCGCCCGCGGCGACCACCCGCTCGGTGACGGCCAGCTCAACTGGTCAGCGCGTGCCGCCAGCGGTGACGTCGAGTTTGATCAGGGCGAAACCGATTTCCTCAACTACGCCCTGAGCGGCAGCTACCGACGGGCCACCCGCGGCCCGTGGACGTGGGAAGGCTCGGCCGCCTTCTATCACGACAACATGGAAACCGATAACGGCTTCAGCATCGCAGACGCCGTCACCCGCCGTGTGCAGGCCGGCTTTCAGGCCGAACGCGGCGTCGGCAGCGGCACCTGGCTGCTCGGCGTCGATGCCTGGCAGGTCGATGGCGACACCGACGACTCATTCGACGAAAGCCGCGACAACGTCGGCATCTGGACCGGCCTGGACGGCGGCGACCGACAGCTTTCATGGGAGGCCGCCCTGCGCGCCGACCACGACAGCCAGTTCGGCTCGGCGCTGACCGGCAACCTGGCCGGCGGCTGGCGCTTCACCGAAAGCCTGCGGCTTTCGGCCAGCCTGGGCCGGGCCTTCCGCGCGCCGACCTTCAGCCAGCTGTACTCGCCCGGATTTGCCGGCCAGTACGCGGGCAACCCCGACCTTGACCCTGAAACCTCGCTCAGCGGCGAAGTCGGCCTGGACTGGTCCGGCCCGGGTGGCCACGGCCTGAGCCTGAGCCTGTACCAGAGTGAAATCGACGACCTGATTGCCTTCACCGGCGTCGACTTCGAGGCCGTCAACGTCGAAAAGGCACGCATCCGCGGCGCCGAGCTGGGCTACCGTTGGACCACCCGCCAGTGGCGGGCAGAATCCAACCTGACCTGGCAAGATGCCGTCAACCGCTCTCAGCACACCGACCTGCTCCGGCGCGCCGACTTCAAGGGTTCGCTGACCCTCGATCGCACCTTCACCAACGGCGGCTGGATCGGCGGCGAAGTCGTCCACGTCGGCAAGCGCCCGGACTTCGGCGTCGAACTGCCCAGCCACACCCTCGTCCACCTGCGCGCCGGCTGGCCGCTGGGCGCGGGCCTGAGCCTGGAAGGCAGAATCGAGAACCTGACCGACAAGAAGTACGAACCGATCGCCGGCTACAACGCCGCCCGCCGCGCCGCCTTCGTGGCCGTTCGCTGGCAGACGCCTTAGCATATTCGCTACCGGCGACGACAGAACCCGCCGAGCTCAGCTCGGCGGGTTGCAAGGCGCCACGCACCTCGATTAAAGACCCCATCAAAAGAACCCGACTCATCGTACAACCCCAGGCGAGCTACGATCCTGGTGAACGATCAACCGATTGGGTTCGATGACCAGCCATCGCTGATGCGGATGATGCCGCTCAAAGGCTTGCTCAGCATGTCGATCGGCTGACCCCCACGACCTGTCGCACCGGAACGCTGCGGAAAAGGTTCGCTTGGATGGCCGAGTACAACTCGGGTCAGGCAACGCTGAGCAAAGCGCTCAGTCCTCGTCACCGTGCGTCCACATGCGATGCAGTTGCTGTACGGAGGCGTCCAGAAGAAATCCGAGCGCGCCGATCAGAACAATGACTGCCATGAGTTCCGAGTAAGCCATGCGGTCCCGGGTGTCCAGAATGAAGTAACCCAGGCCGGAGCTGACCCCCAGCATTTCGCAGGGAATCAACAGGATCCAGGTCATGCCGATGGCCACGCGCACTCCGGTCAGTACGTGCCCCCGTATACCCGGCATCACGACCCGTACGAGAGCTTCCCACCGCGTGGCGCTCAGGCTGCGGGTGAGCATCAGCCACTGAGGGTCGAGCTGGCGCACACCGGCCGCTGTATTGATGATCATTGGCCATACCGCAGTAGCGGTAAGCAGGAAGTACACAGGCGCGTCGCCGATCCCGAATACCATCACTGCAATCGGCATCCACGACAGCGGCGAAATCATCCGCAGAAACTGGAACGCACTGCCGGTCATTCTGTCTGCAACCCTTGACAGCCCGATCAGAATGCCGATGGGCATTCCAATAGCCAGCGCGGCCAACAGGCTCAAGAGAACGCGGCGCAGGCTTGCGCAAATATCGGTCGTCAGTTCATTTCTTGCCAGCAAGCTGTAAAGACTGCCAAGGGCATCACCGGGTGCCAGCATGGCAGCCAGAGGGAGATCTTGCTGGAGCAGTCGTACACCGATCGACCAGAGCCCGAGCAGAACACACAGGCCCGCCAGGCTCAAACCAATATTCAGGCTGTTCTCCGGTAACGCAGAATCACTTCCCGGCCCATTGGCTGTTACGGAGTCAGGCATCAATGATTTCCGTTCGGGTAAACGACTCCGGCTGGTCGAACACCTTCATGCCGCCGACGCGGCCGATCGCATGCTTGACGAAACGATCGTCGACAAGGTCTTGTGCCGCGAACTCGGGCGCCAAGTTCGTGAGGAAATCCCGCTTGCCTTCCACGTAGGTTTCCTTGAGCATTTCAATCATGCGCTCTGTATAGCTGGGATAGGGGTAAGGCTGGAAGTCAATGCGGTGAGAGTCCCACTCCCCGTGGCGAATGGCCCCGGTGGATGCATGGAACGCGTTGTCCTCTGGTGACGGCGCCAGCACCTTGGCCAGAACCTCCTCCGTATGCGGCATATATCTCTGCGCGCCGGCGCGCGACAGAAGGCGAGCGCTTTCCTTCCTGTTTTCCCGAACCCAGGCCTGAGCCTCGACAATGCCGTTGACCACTTTCTGTGACCACTTGCTGCGGGCCTCAAGATCATGCTCGTGCATCATGACCACGCAGCAGGCGTGCTCTTTCCATACGTCCCCGGTAAATCTCAGCACCCGGCCGATGTTTCGGACTTCACTCAGGGCGACAAACGGCTCAGCCACAATATAGCCGGCCACCCGGCCAGTAGCCATGGCGGGCAACATGTCTGAAGGCGCCATCACCACAAGTTTTACCTGCTGGTCACCGGGAGTGCCTTCGCCGATCGGCTCAAGCCCCTCTTTCTTGAACAGATACTGAAGAATGATGTTGTGGATGGAGTACCAGAAAGGAATCGCAATCGTGGTGCCACCAAGATCCTTGATCTCTTTGTAGTTGCCATCTGCCGCCACCGCCAGGGAGGAACCATCCACGTGGTTCCAGGCAACAACCCTTGACGGGGATTTGCTGCCGTAACGGGCATAAACGCTCATCGGAGAAAGCATATGCACCACGTTTACCCGACCACTCAGAAAGGCCTCCACAAGCTGCGCCCAGCTGCGGAACATGCGGGGTTGCTCCACTTTCAGCCCCTGCGCCTGCCAGAGTTGATTCTGGTGGGTGATCAGCAACGGGGCCGCATCGGTAATCGGCAGATAACCCACGCGCACAGGCGCTGAGGGCTCAGCCGCCAGAGCCGAGCTCAGCATGCTCAGCAACGGTGCCGCTCCCGCGGCTGTAAACAGGGCCGACAGCTTGAGAATCCGCCGGCGTGAATGCGAGATGGTGTCTGTCATGGTTCGGAATCCGGCATGTTCATGAAATGTGCGTTATCCGGGGACAGCCTGCAGGCGGTCTCGAGTGCCGTGCTGTTGATCGAAGCGCCCGCGGCCCAGTGCGGTGACGATCTCGCGGCGGCTGCGGACCAATACGGGATTGCTGCCGTCCCGGCTGTGGCCACTCAGATCCCATGTGCCGGCAACGCACACTGGCTGGCCTCCCAGAAGCACTACGCGATCGGCAACATGCAGTGCTTCATCAATGTTGTGCGTTACCAGAATGGCGGCTGTGCCATGGTTTTGGGTGACGCTCAGCAGTAGCTGCTGCATTTGGCTGCGGGTGACTGCATCCAGTGCACTGAAAGGCTCGTCCAGCAGCAGAACCTCCGGCTGCCGGGCCAGGCAGCGCGCCAGGGCACCACGCTGGGCCATGCCGCCAGACAGAGCCGCCGGGTAAGCGGCCGCAGCATGTTCAAGGCCGACTTCTTCCAGGGCAGACTGGACCCGCTCACGCTTTTCCTGCTTGCTGATTCGCTGCTGCCGCTTGAAATTCAGGCCAAATGCCACATTGGCCTCCAGGTTCAGCCAGGGCAGCAGGCACGGATCCTGAAACATCAACCCGATGCGCGGGTGTGGGCCGTTCAATTCCTTTTCGCCCATCATCACCTGGCCATGATCCGGCCGGCGCAGGCCCGCCAGGACCCGCAGCAATGATGACTTTCCGGATCCGCTGGAGCCCAGTACGGCAAGTACTTCACCGGCTTTCAGTCGCAGCGATAAATCACGCAGCACGGGCTGGGCCTCGCGCTTGTGGCGATAGCTCAGTGAGACGGCTCGGGCCTCGAGAACATTGGCAGCGGCAACAGCCATGATGGAACTCCGTAAGCCGTGGCGGCAATCACGCGCAGGCTCGTGCATTTTCAATGTCGTGAATCTCTTTGCGCAGGTGTTTCAGTGCCGGCGTTACGATGCCGACAAATACCGCCTCGCGCAGATGGCGTTGCGCTGCATCGCGCATGAGATACCCTCGAGCGCCGGCATGCAGTACAGCGGAGTTGGCTGCCCGCAATGTCAGCTCAGAGACGGCCGCGCGCAATCTCAGTGCATCCAGCACCCGGGCATTGCCCTGTCCGGCCAGGGCGGCCTGTTTCAGGGCCTGATCATAGAGATCATTTCTGTCAGCCCGGATTTCCGATTCCTGATCACTCAGAAACCGGTTAACCCCTGAGTGGATGGCGTTGCTTTCATGTATCCGCTGCAGGCAGCCAGCCACTACACCCAGCCCGATTCCGCACTGACCAATGATGAATCCGGGCTTGATGCGCTGCATGAAACCCTCGAACTGGTCCGGATGGGCAATGACCTGATCCGCTTCGATGCCCAGCTCCCGGAATTGAATGCTGCAGGTTGCCGTACCCTGCATGCCCGAAAAATCCGGGCAGGGGCGAAGATCGAGACATTTGCTGTCGCCTGCGGCCAGGAACATCGCGTAACCGCCCGTGTCGACCTCTGCGCTTACAATCAGTAGATTGCTGCGGTCGATATTGGAGACCCAGGGCAGCCTTCCGCGCACGGTGTAGCCGCTGGGTGTCGACTCGGCCTTCAAATGCATACGTTCCATGCCAGCAAGATGCTTTATGGTGTTGGACATACCGGTTCCCGACAGATCCCTGCCGGAGGCAACGCGGGCAAGATAGCGCCTGCGCGTTGCTTCAACCCGGGCATGCTGCAAGTACCAGGCGCAGGCGCTCTGGCACCAGGCAAGAAACGCCGTGGCGCCGCAATACCGGCCCACCAATGCGATGGCCTGGAACTGACGGGCCAGGTCTACGGAGGGGTCTTCACCGGCGTTGGAGCCAAAGCCTCCTCGCTCCCCCAGGGAGCGCAGAAACTCCCGTGGGTAGACGCCATCGCGGTCAATTTTGCCGGCCAGCTTTTTCAGCTCGGCCCCGGCAAGTGTCCGGATTGACCCCAGCCATTGATCAGGTGCTGCGTTCGTTTTCATGATCGGCCCCGTTCAATCGAGCGCAAAGGGCTGAAGCTCAGGGTTGATCGGCGTTCTTGCCAGATTGTTGGCGTAGTTGCAGAGCGTGGCCAGACTCACCCCGAGAACAACGTCGAGTGCGTTCTGCTGGTTGTACCCCGCAGCAAAAAAGGCCTCCAGCTCGTCATCTGAGACCTGACCCCTCTGAGCCATGATCTGCAGCGTAAATGTGGCCAGCGCATTCAGCTTTTCATCGGGCAAGGTATCTGCGTTGCGGAGGGCCTCGAGCAAGGGCGTCTGCATGTCGAGGGCTTTCTGGGCGATTCTTGTATGTCCCGCCACGCAGAACCCGCATTCATTGGTCACGGCAGCGGTGATTTGAACAACTTCCCTTTCAACACCGGACAAGCTGTTGCGGCAGTTAATCTTGCCTGCTGTCTGGTAGGTTTCAATTGCCTCTGGCGAGCTTGCGAGCACACCCAGCAAGTTGGGGACAAAACCGCTGTCTTTCTGCGCAGCCTCCAGCCGCTGGGCAGACCTCTGTGGTGCGGTTTCGATCGTCTGAATGACTAAACGGCTCATGCATCCTCCCGCGACGGGATAAAACCAAGGAAGGTGGACTGTAAAACAATGAACCGTAACGACAAAAGACTGATATCGAATATGTATATCCCTTCCCGCTCGTTGGTTATTGTTATCAACCCGGCAGCGCCACCCTTGACGAAGGCCGCGGGACGCTTGACGGGGGGTCACAATCAGCGAGCGGCGCGGATTGATCTAAACGATCCGGCGCGCGGCCTGTCCAAGCCATCAGGCAAGATCGAAGCAACATCGCTCACCACAGCGGGAGAACGCCATGATGCGCTACACCGAAGATCCGGCCCACGAAACCGTCGAACTGGTCGTCGAAGGCAGGGTCACGGAACAGGACTTCGAGCAGGTCGCCGGCCGCCTGGAGGCATTCATCGAGGCGCACGGCAAGATCAAGGTGCTCGAGGTACTCGAGAGCTTCAAGGGCTTCGATGCCGCCGTGCTCGGCAAGGGCATCCTGTTCGACATCAAGCACATCAGGAACATCAGCCACTGCGCCGTCGTCAGCGACTCGGGCTGGATCGGCCCGCTCACGCGTGCCGTCGGCGCCGTCGTGAGCTGCGAGATCAAGGTTTTCGGGCACGACCAGATCGACCAGGCCCGAACCTGGCTGCGCGAGGTCGATTAGCCTGGCGGGGACACCGCCCGCTTATTAGAACATCCCGGTCTCGAGCCGTGCTTCCTCGCTCATCATGTGCTGGCTCCAGGGCGGGTCGAAGACCAGGCGGACGTTGACCTGGTCGATGGTGGGAATGCGCTTCAGCCGCTCTTCGACGTCGGCGACGATGAACTCGCCCATGCCGCAGCCGGGCGCGGTCAGGGTCATTTCGATGGCCACGTGTCGATGCTCATCGTCGATCTTTTCGACGTCGCACTCGTAGATCAGGCCCAGATCAAGCACGTTGATGGGAATTTCAGGGTCGTAGACGGTCTTGAGCTGGCTGATGACCAGCTCCTCGAAATCCTCGTCTTTGGCGTTTTCGGGCACCTGCGGGGGCGGCGGCGGCTCCTTGCCGATGGCGTCGGCATCGTCGCCGGCCAGCCGGAACAGCCGGCCGTCAACGTAGATGGTGAAGCTGCCGCCCAGCTGCTGGGTGATATAGCCCACCGTGCCGGCGGGCATGTCCACCGGCACCCCATCGGGCACCATGATCAACTCGCAGTCGCGCTCGAATTTTACCGGTGTGTAGGAATTGCCGAACATCACTCACCCAATACAGGATTGATTTGGTCCCTATTATATCGGGATATTCAGGATGGCTTGCAATAGATAGCGGCAATCGAAGAGAAACCACGGAAGACACGGCAGGGTCTCGCCCATCGGCCGCCTTGAGCGCTGCAAGCTTCCGGCGATCCGCCGAAGCAAACGGCTTCGGATTTTCCGGTCCGTGTGCTTCCGTATCTTCCGTGGATTCAATGTTCAGGCTCAGTCCCGAGCAATCTCCAACGCGCGCTCGCTGGCCTGGCGCGTGAGCGGATGGTAGCCGGGCCGGGCACGTTGGTAGACGTCAATGGCCCACTCCCGGCCCCAGTCGCTGTCAGCCAGAGCGCCGTAGAGCGGGCGGGTGAACTTGTTGCGCCCGACGTTCAAGAGGAAGGCCTCGAGGCGCTCGATGCCCGGTTCGTACTGCGTCTCTATGGTGCGCATCAGCCACTGGAACAGGATTTCGTAGTTGCCGGCAGCGGTCAGCTCGAAGGCGGCATCGAGCCTGGCCATGCGCTCGGCGTCGAGCTTGTCTTCTAGACCGGTGAGGAAGTGCAGCCACTGGTAGACCGACCATTCATCGCCCGGCAGGTCCTGAGCGGCAACCTCGTGGTCGAGCCAGCGCTGGCGCCAGTCATCAACCTGCTCGAAGGCGTCCGACTCCGGTGCGACGGCGTAATCGGGCAGCCCGCCCTGGTAGAGCCACTGATCGACTTCTTCCATGCTCAGCTCATCGGCATGCTTTGCCACCAGGTTTTCCTGCAGGTAGCCGCGGAAGGTTGCAGTCGTGATCGACTGGAAGGCGAAGTGGTCGAAGTAGGCCTGCAGGAAACTGTCGATGGCCGCGCGCCCGACACGCTGCTCGATCCACTCGAGAAAGAAACGACCCTTGCCGTAAGGCACACCGGTGAGCGCCTGCTCCGGATCCTTGCCGTCAACATCCAGCACCAGGCTGCCCATGCTGTCATCGGTATGCTCAAGCTCTTCGGTCAGGTCCTCCCACTCCAGAACAGCGAGCTGACGCTCGACTTCCTTGCCATAGAGCGCCTCCATGATGCGCGACTCGATATAGACAGTGAAGCCCTCGTTGAGCCATAGATCCCGCCAGGCGGCGTTGGTGACCAGGTTGCCCGACCACGAGTGCGCCAGCTCATGCGCGACCAGGCCAAGCAGGCTGCCGTCGCCGGCAATGATGGTTGGCGTGATGAAGTTCAGGCGCGGATTTTCCATTCCTCCGAAGGGAAAGCTCGGCGGCAGTATCAGCAGGTCGTAGCGACCCCAGCGGTATTCGCCATAGAGATCGACACCGATATCGACCATTTGCTCGAGCACGTCGAATTCGGCTTTGGCAGCCTCGAGCAGCTGCGGCTCGGCGTAGACGCCGGTGCGCGGACCGGTTTCAGCGAATTCGAGATCACCGATGGCAATGGCCATCAGGTAGGAAGGCACCGGCTGCGGCATGTGGAACTGATACTCACCGCGATCGTTCTTTTCCGAGGGATTGCCGGCCGCACCCATGACGGCCATCAGCTCTTCGGGCACGCGAATGGTGGCATCGTAGGTGTAGCGCACGGCTGGCGTGTCCTGCAGCGGAACCCAGGTGCGCGCGTAATGCGGCTGGCTCTGGGAGAACATGAACGGCTTGCCCGAGCTCGTCTGTTCGCCGCTGAGCCACTGCAGCCCGAAGGCCTCGGGTGAGCTGGCGTAGTCGATGCGCACCTCATCGACCCCCTCGGGAAGGAGGATGACCAGGGGCTGACCCAGATCGCCGCGCGTCTCCGTGTCGGCCAGGCGCCAGGTCAGCGGCTGATGGTTGCCCCCGCCTGCAGGCGCGGTCACGTCGCGGATTTCCAGCCCGCGGGTGTCGAGCACCAGGCGCGGATGCTCCGGGTCGGTGCGCTCGAGCTCGAGCACGACCTGCCCCGACAGGCTGTGCGCCTCCATATCGGCCTTCAGGTCCAGGCGCAGGTGCGCGATACGCACCTGCTCGTACTCGGCAAAACTGTGCGGATCGGCTCCGATTTTTACCTGCCATTGTTCAGCGGGCTCGAGCGGCGCATCGGAGTCATTCTGACCACAGGCCGCAAGCGCCAGCAGCGCGGCGGCCGCAATAGTCCATACGGGCATTTTCATATTGGCTGTTCTCACTTGGCAGGTGCCTGTCGGCCATTCGGAGCCGCCGGCCACAGCCGGCTGCCCACGGCTCTCGGCACGTTATCAGTCCACGGGTCTATCGGTTGCTGCGGCAATGATTACAACGCATCATCACCCTCTTCACCGGTACGGATGCGCACCGTGCGCTCCAGCGCGGTGACGAAGATCTTGCCGTCGCCGATACGGCCCGACGCGGCGGTCTCGACGATGGTCTCGACCACGCGCTCGGCAGCGTCGTCCGGCACGGCAATCTCGAGTTTGAGCTTGGGCAGGAAATCGACCACGTATTCGGCGCCCCGATAAAGCTCGGTGTGCCCCTTCTGGCGCCCGAAACCCTTGACCTCCGAAACCGTCATGCCGGTCACACCCACCTCGCCCAGTGCGTCACGCACGTCGTCGAGCTTGAAGGGCTTGATGATGGCGGTAATGAGCTTCATCGTTTCGCCTGGGATTTTCGGGAACCATGATGACAAGAGATTAACGCAGATTGCGACAGCGTGCATGCGCCGGAATCATCCGGTCCCGGCGGCGGTGAACCGGTTGCATCGATCGACCCGGACCGCCCATTCCGGTTTCAATCTGCGCTAGTCTGCAGTTTCAAGAACTCAAGGATGCCTCATGCGCCCCGACTTTCAGACCCTTGACGAAATCACCCGCCGGCTGGCGGCTGCCGTGCCCAGGGAAGTGCGCAGCGCCCGCGCCGAACTGGAAGAGCAGTTTCGCGCCGTACTCGAATCCGCCTTCGACCGCATGGATCTGGTCACGCGCGAGGAATTCGAGATTCAGAAGAAGGTGCTGGCACGGACGCGAGAGAAGCTCGAGGCGCTCGAGAAACAACTCGAGGACGATTCCTAGACTGAATTCGCGTCGCTGACGGGCCGGGTATCGGTTGTGGTCACCCGGCTGCGGCGGGTGCCGCCCTGTACCGGCGTTTCTCTTCTATCGGGACGCTTCGTGCATCGAAGACGTCGATGAGGCGGGCGTCACCGGGCAATGAGCAAGCCCTGACAAGTCAAAGGCGTTCCGTCCGCCTGATTGGCAGGCTGTTGGCGGGCTTGGCAATAGTCGTCCGTCAGGGACGTGGCCCCGATCGATGCAGGCCACCATCACAACCCCGCAATGCCTTGGGCGCAGACGGCAGGTCGCGGTTACGTCCGCGACGGACGAGGTAGCGGACCGGCACCAACGCAAGCAACGCGTGGCCGGAGCCGCCGCGTCGCTACGCCCATCCATGGCCCGCCGATCGAAGGCGGGCCGCCGGTCTGTCGGCTTCGTTCCATATATTGCGAACGCCACCGGATCCTCCGACGGAATTTTGGCGAAGGCAGCGCCGCGAAGGGGCCAGCCCGCACAGCAAGCCAGTCCTAAAACAATCGAGCGTGAGACGTTGACCTTGAAGAGCGCTTCTTGGTTACTTTTTCGCTCTGGAAAAAGTAACCCACCATCAGCCTGCGAAGCAGGCGGGCGGAACGCCTTTGACTTGTCGAAACCCGCACTGCAAGCGGGAATCACCAGCCATCGCAAGGCGCCGCGTGACATGCTGCGCAGCGCATCAGCCCGCGACGCAGGCCGGGCGGAACGAATGACGCCGGCACAAACAAACCCGACGGCCAAGTCGCCGTCAGCCGAACAGCCACTCGAAAATCGCCATCCGGGCAAACACCCCCATCCTCACCTGTTCGAGGATCAGCGAGCGCCGGCCGTCAGCCACCGCGGCATCGATTTCCATGCCGCGGTTGATCGGCCCCGGGTGCATCACCAGGCAGCCCGGCGCGGCCTGTGCCAGGCGGGCTTCGGTCAGGCCCCAGTCGGCAAAATAGGCCTCGCGCTCTGGCCAGCCGGCACGATCCATGCGCTCGTGCTGAACGCGCAGCATCATGATCACGTCGGCACCGCTCACGGCTTCGCTGAGCTTGTCGTGCAGGCTCGCCACGGCAACCGGCGGGCTGTCGGGCAGCATTGCGCGTGGCCCGGCCAGGCGGATTTCGGCCGCGCCCAGACGCTGCCACAGCTGTATGCCGGAACCGGCCACCCGCGAGTGACGAACGTCGCCGACGATCGCGAACTTCAGCCCGGCCGGATCAAGGCCGCGGGAACGCAGCGTGGCTGCATCCAGCAGAGCCTGGCTGGGATGTGCATGATGGCCGTCACCGGCATTGATCAGATGCAGGCCCGCCGCGGTCGCGGCCAGCTGCGCGACGCGGTGGCTTTCGGGGTGGCGCAGAACGACGGCGTCAATCCCCATGGCCGCCAGCGTGGCCGCGGTATCTTCCAGGGTCTCGCCCTTGGTGGTCGAGGAATGCTCGAGCTCGATGTTGACTGCGCCCATGCCCAGACGGCGCGCTGCCAATTCGAACGAGACGCGAGTGCGGGTGCTGGGCTCGTAGAACAGGTTGGCCACCGTGGCATGAAGCCGCCGCACCTCAGCGCCGCGTGACAGGGCACAGGCGCGCTCGAGAATGCGCTCGATATCGTCGTCGGCCAGACGATCAATGGCAAGCAAGTGCCTGTTTCTCAAGGATGCTCCCCCATCCAGGATTCGAGAATCACGGTGGCGGCGACGCTGTCGAGGCGTTTGGCGTCGCTGCGCCGGGCACGCCCCTGTTGTCGGCGGCCGGCGTGGCGCTCGGCCGCGGCGTGTGAACTCAGGCGCTCGTCCTGAAAGCTGATTTCGGCATGCGGATACTGCGCCTGCAGGTCGGCGCCAAAATCCCGCACCCGTCGGCTCATGTCCGACTCGCTGCCGTCACCGGCCAGCGGCAGCCCGAGCACGATGCGTGTTGGCCGCCACTGGCGGATGACTGCGTCGAGCTGCTGCAACAACCCGTCGTTGCTGCGATAGCGAATGGGATCGAGCGGGCGCGCAGACCCGGTCAGGCGATGACCGACGGCCACCCCCACGGTGCGCTGGCCGAAGTCGATTCCCAGCAGCGCAGCGGCTGCGTCAGGCATGCCCGCCGGCGGGTTGCAGCGTGGCCACGTCGATGCCCAGCCGCGCCACGGCTTCTTCCCAGCGCTGCTCGGCCGGCAGGTCGAAAATGACCTCGGCATTCGCCATCACGTTGAGCCAGGCGTTCTGGCGCATTTCTTCCTCGAGCTGCCCGGACTCCCAACCGGCATAGCCCAGGGCCACCAGGAACTTCTCCGGCCCCTCGCCTTCGGAAATGGCCTCAAGCACGTCTCGTGAGGTGGTCACGCAGATGCCTTCGCCGACATCGACGGTGGCTTCCCAGCTGCGATCGTCGCTGTGCAGAACGAACCCGCGCTCGGGATGGACCGGGCCGCCGACGTAGACCGGCTGATTGGCCAGCTGCGCATCCTCGCAGCTGAGCCCCAGCTGCTCGAGCACGTCTTCGAGCACATAGTCGGAGGCGCGGTTGATGGTAATGCCCAGCGCGCCTTCTTCATTGTGCTGGCACATCAGCGTCACGCCGCGCATGAAGTTGGGGTCTTCCATGCCCGGCATGGCAATCAGGAATTGATGTTCAAGGTAACTCACGGCTTTCATTCTACCAGTGGATCCAGCAGCCGATATGGGGACGAAAGCGGCGAAAACCCGAAAACGCCGCTGCGCGGCTCATTCGCCGTGCAGCACGCCGGCACTGGAAAACTGCCAAGTGCGCGTAATGGTGAGCAAATCGGCCTCTTCCCGGATTTCCGCCGGCAGCGGTGCAAAGGGCGCAGACAGGCGCACGATGCGCACCGCGGCGGCGTCGAGCACATCATGCCCGGAGGAGCGCAGGACGCGAATCCGGCCAACGCTGCCGTCCTCGAAAACATCCACGCTGAGCACCAGCGCCCCGGCCAGATTCTCGCGTCGCGCACGCGCAGGATAATTGAGGTTGCCCACGCGCTCTACCTTGGAGACCCACGAGCGCATGTAGCCGGCATAAAGATGCTCACGCGTATTCGCCGAGACGAACTTGCGTCGCGGTCGCTCGGGATAGTCGACGGCGTCACTGAAGCGCTCGGTCGAACTGCGCGCGATCGAGCGCGACTGCTCGATGAGTTCGCTGGTCGAGACCTCGACCTCCGGATCGCTCTCGGTTTGCTCCCGGATCGGGTTGGCCCGCTGTTCGTGCTCAACCTGCACAACCTCATCGACCTGCTCGGGTTGCGCCTGCGCAGCCGCGTCGCTGGCCTCCTGGTCCAGCGGCGCTGTTTCCTCCTCGCGGCTGGTGGCCATCGGCTCGGCAGGCCGATCGACCTCTTCAGCCGTGCCGCCGCCGCGCTGACTTGCTGCGGCAAGAAAGTCGGCTTCGTCGGGCGCTTCCTCGGTGGCCCATTCCACCAGCACGACATCCAGGCTGCTGGGCACGCTGTCAGGCTTGCTGCCGAGAAACTCGAAGTGCACCAGCCCGATAATGGCCGCGTGCAGGCCCACCGCCACGGCTGCAGCAATGGCCAGCGAGTCGCTGCCCCGAGGCGCTGAGCGCGCTGCCGTCATGGGTCGACTGCATCGAACAGGTCACCGATGATGTTGATTCCGAACTGGGCATCGAGCTCTCTGACACAGGTCGGTGAAGTGACGTTGATCTCGGTAAGCCGGTCGCCAATGATGTCGAGCCCGGCAAATTCAATGCCGTGCTCGAGCAGCACCGGCCCCACGGTCTCGGCAATCGCTCGGTCGGCGGGCTCCAGCGGCCGCCCCTCACCCCGACCCCCGCGCGCCAGATTGCCGCGAAAATCGCCTTTTCCGGGAATGCGCGCCAGCAGCTTGTCCACGGGCTGGCCGTGCACGATCAGCACGCGCTTGTCGCCTTCGGAAATGGCCGGCAGAAACTCCTGAGCCATGGCCATCCGCCGGCCATTGTCGGTCAGGGTTTCGATGACGACGTTGAGATTGCGCTCATCACGATCGACCAGAAAAATGCTCTTGCCGCCCATGCCATCAAGCGGTTTGAGCACCGCACGACCGGTCCGGCCGACAAAATCGCGCAGCGTGGCGGCATCAGCGCTGACCAGGGTTTGCGGAATCAGCTCGGGGAAGCGCGCAATGGCCAGCTTCTCGTTGAAATCACGCAGGGCCTGGGGACGGTTGACCACCAGCGCACCGGCGGCCTCGGCCTGCCCGAGCAGGTAGGTGGCAAACAGATAGTTGTCATCCACCGGCGGATCGGTGCGCATCAGTACCAGGTCATCCGGACCCAGCGGTCGATCGACCGACTCGCCCAGCGCATACCAATCCTCGGGATCGTCTGCGACGCGCACCGCGCGCATTCGCGCACGACATTCAGCGCCGTCAAGATACAGCTCCGTTACGCCCAGATACCACAGTTGATAACCGCGGCGCTGCCCCTCGAGCAGCATCGCCAGCGATGTGTCCTTGGCCACTGTGATGGCCGCTATGTCGTCCATTACCACGACGAGGTTCTTGCGCATGTATGCTCCGTTGCGTCAGACTGGCCCGGCACGACGGCCCGGGTGGTCGCTCTCAGAAACCGGGAAACATCTGTAATCCCATGGACTTCTGTGACACAATTCTACTGGATTGGCAAATTCGCCGAAGATAGACTAACCTAGCCGTCAAAATCCACAGGTGTATCCGTCAGCGGCATCAGGCAGACCATGAGCGCAGATCAAAACAGCGACAGCGGAGAAGACATGACAGCCGATCTCAGCGGCCTCAAGATCATGCTGATCGACGACAGCCGAACCATTCGGCGCTCGGCTGAAACCATGCTCAGCAAGGAAGGCTGCGAGGTGATCACCGCCAACGACGGCTTCGAGGCGCTGGCGCTGATCCACAAGCACGAGCCGGATCTGATTTTCGTCGACATCATGATGCCCCGTCTCGATGGCTACCAGACCTGCGCGATCATCAAGAACAACGCGCGTTTCAAGAACGTGCCGGTGGTCATGCTGACCAGCAAGGACGGGCTGTTCGACAAGGCCCGCGGGCGTATTGTCGGCTCTGACCATTATCTGACCAAACCGTTCACGCGCGATGAGCTCCTTGCCGCCGTGCGCCAGCAGCGTGAACGCGCCGCAGCGGCCTGACGACGACGGCCAGAGGAATTCGAGAGGGACAATGCAAGGGGACCAGCAGCTCGCGACCAAAACGGAATCAGGCCGCCTTTCCCTGTTCGCGCGCCTGGCCGACTATGAGCGTCGCAGTCTCGAACACGACGTTGGCGAATCCGCGCGCCAGCAACAGATCAGCAACTGGGACGGCGTGGTCTTTCGTCTTGGTGATTACTATCTGACCTGCCGCATCAACCAGATCGATGAAATCATCGCCTTCCCGTCCTACACCCTGATCCCCGGCGCCAAGGAGTGGCTGCTGGGCCTGGCCAACGTGCGCGGCAACCTGGCGCCCGTTTCCGATCTCGGCTGGTTCCTGTTCGGCAGCCGCACGCCGGTGACCAATCGCACGCGGCTGATCATTACTCGTATTCAGGGTCGCCTGGCCGGCCTGGTAGTTGACGAAGTCTTCGGCCAGCGACATTTCCATACCGACGATCTCAAAAGCGCGACCGAGTGGGACGACACCGCCCTGGCGGGGCTGGTCGCGCAGCAATTCGAAACCAGTGAACGCAAGTGGGGGGTGCTCAGGCTCGATGAACTCCAGGCCAACCAGGAGTTCATCAACGGCGCCCGGGAAGAGTGAAGCAAAGGGACAGAACCAACGTGCATGAATCATTCAGCAATCCGTCGAGCCCGCGGCGATACGCCCGGGTATTGACGCGAGCCACAGCAGATGGACACGGCATTCGGCGGTATCGCCTGGCCACCGGATGCCCCAGCGTATTACAAGATGAGGTGAAGGCATGAGCAGCGCCGCGACACAATCCACACAGCAGCGACTTTCTCCAGCGCAGGCACTCCTGTTCATTCTGCTGGTCGCCCTTCTGGGCCTGGTCGCCTACAACTTTTATCTCCTCAACCAGCGCAATACCCAGGAGACCCAGTATCTGGGGTTGACCACCGAGATTCAGGTGCGCGCACAGCAGCTGGCAAAGGCTGCCGGGGAGGCCGCCGTCGGCAACTTCGAAGCCTTCGATGAGCTCGGCAACACGCGCAACATCATCGACGAGTCGATCAGCACGCTGCGAAACGGCAATCCCGAAACCGAACTGCCGCCCTCGCCGGCGCGCGTTGACACGCCGCTGTCGAGGCTCGAAGCGACCTGGTCAGGCATCGACGCCAACGCCTCGGCGATTCTCGGCCGCTCGGATCTGGTGGTCGAACTGGCCGAAGCGGCAACCACGTTCAACAGCAACATTCCGCGCCTGCAGGCGCAGTCCGACGAAGTGGTCCGCCACATGATCGAGACCGGCGCCCCGACCGTTCAGATTTACGTCGCCAGCCGCCAGCTGGCGCTGGCCGACCGCATGTTGCGGCGCGTCAACACCATTCTTGCCGGCGGGCAGTCGGCCATCGCCGCAGCCGATGCCTTCAGCCGCGACGCCAGCCTGTTCAATCGCGTGCTGCAGGGGCTGATCAACGGTGACGAGGATCTCGGACTGCCGGCCGTGCGCAACAGCCGCGTACTCGAGGCGCTCGCCGAAGTGGTGCCGATTTTCGATGAGGTCCGGCTCGACGTCGATACCATCCTGACCGCCTCGACCGACCTGTTCGAGGTGCGCGACGCCGCCGACGAAATCTTCCTGGACGCCGAAGTCCTGACCGACCAGACGCGCGAACTGGCCGACGAATATGCCAACCTGGGTGAAGGCGTCCTCTGGCCCTCACTGCTGGCCGGGCTGGCGATTGCGGCCGCCGCCCTGCTGATCCTGTTCCTGATCGGCGCCAGCGCCTACTTCCAGCAGCGCCGGGCGGCGCGACAGACGGCCGAAGTCAACCAGAGAAACCAGGAGGCCATCCTCCGCCTGCTCGACGAAATGTCATCGCTCGCCGATGGTGACCTGACCGTACAGGCCACCGTCACCGAGGACGTCACCGGCGCCATCGCCGACTCGGTCAACTATGCCGTGGAGGCCCTGCGCGACCTGGTCTCGGGCGTCAACACCACCGCTCAGCAGGTGGCGGCCCAGGCGCAGGAAACGCGGGCCACCACCACTCAGCTGGCCGAGGCCAGTGAGCACCAGGCGCAGGAAATCCGCTCGGCCACCGAAACCATCAACGAAATGGCCCAGTCCTTTGACGACATGGCCCAGCGTTCCAGCCAATCAGCCGACGTGGCGCAGAATTCGGTCGAAATCGCCAACCGCGGCGCCGACATGGTGCGCCAGACGATTTCGGGCATGGACAGCATTCGCGACCAGATTCAGGAAACCTCGAAGCGAATCAAGCGCCTGGGCGAGTCCTCGCAGGAAATTGGCGACATTGTCGAGCTGATCAACGGCATTTCCGAGCAGACCAACGTGCTCGCGCTCAACGCCGCCATTCAGGCCGCATCAGCCGGCGGTGCCGGTCGCGGTTTTGCGGTGGTTGCCGACGAAGTGCAGCGACTGGCCGAGCGCGCTACCAACGCCACGCGGCGAATCGAGGCGCTGGTGCAGACCATTCAGGCCGACACCTCCGAGGCGGTCACCTCGATGGAGCAGACCACTTCTCAGGTGGTGTCGGGTGCCCGACTGGCCGAGGATGCCGGTGAGGCGCTCGAGTCGATTGAAAACGTGTCGAACGACCTCGCCGGACTGATTAACGAAATCTCCAAACAGGCGCAGCAGGAGTCCCGGAACGCCACCCGTATCGCCGAGATGATGAACTCGATTCGAGACATTTCCATCCAGACGACCGAAGGGACCGGCCAGACCGCCAGATCGGTGGCCAACCTTGCCGAGCTGGTGCGCGAGCTTCGCGACTCGGTGGCCGACTTCACGCTGCCCGAAGACGAAGACTGATTGACCGCTTCCTGCCGCGGGCGCCGGGCGCCCGCGCGGGCGGCGGCACCTGGAGTACGATTCAAATGCGTTGCAGCCTGCTGAACAATTCGCCGACATGAGCAACTCTGGCACCCACCAGTCCCTGCAGTGGACGCGTCCGCTGATCGACGAGCTCGGCCAGGAAATTCTCCAGGCGGTGGAGCACTGGAGCGCGGCCGGCACGGATCGCAGCCCCTCCGACCTCGACGGCGCCATCGAGGCCGCCCGACGCATTGCCGGCAGCCTCTCGGTGCTCGAATTCCACAGCGGCGAGCTGCTCGGCGAAGCGATGGCCGAAGCGCTCGAGGCCATCCGCAAGGATGACTTCGGGCGTGAAGAAGAAGCGCTGAACGCCCTGATGGAGGCCTGCGCCACCCTGCCCGACTACCTGGACTACCTTGCCAGCACCCATCGCGACGCACCGCTGGTGCTGCTGCCAACGGTCAACAGCCTGCGCACCACCGTGGGCGCCAGGCCGCTCGACGAATCCGAGTTCTTTACGCCCGCCGTCGATCATGTCGAACTGCCCGCGGGCAGCGACGCAACGCCCGCCGGCGAACTGCGACGCAGCCTGCAGCAGGCGCTGGGCGTCTTTCTGGTCAACAATCAGGACCAGCACTCGCTCGAGGAACTGACTCGCATTGGCCTGGCCATGCGCGATCACTCCGGGCTGGCAGCCTCGGCCCGGCGCGCCGGCTGGGCCGCGGCTGCGGTCTCGGCCTCGCTCAAGGTCGGCGACCTGGAAAGCAGCCCGACCCTGGCGCGGCAATACGCCCGCCTGGACGCCCTGCTCAAGAGCCTGGCCGACGGCGCAGACAATGTTGACGAGGCTGCCGACGCACTGTGTCGCGCCTTCCTGTTCAACCTGGCCATCAACCGCCCGGCCAATGACACGGCGCGCGAAGCGTGGAACGCTTTCAGCCTGGACGAGCACGCGCCGGAAGCGGCCAGCCAGGCGCGTGCTTTCCTCGCCGGGCGCAATCGCGCCCTGTTCGCGGCGGTCACCCAGGCTGCACGCGAAGACCTGGCTCAGATCAAGGACACCCTGGGCACCCAGCTCGAGCGCTCCACCGATCCGGACCTGCTGGAAAAGCAGACCGAACTGCTGGGCTCGGTGGGCGAATCCCTGGCCATGCTCGGTCTCGACCGGCTGGCGCGACGCATCCGCACACAGGCCGAACACCTCTCCCGGCTGGAATCCGATGCCGACGACCCGGCCCTGCTCAACGTCGCGCGCGAACTGCTGGTGGTCGAATCCCAGCTTGAAGAAAACCTTGGCCTGGTTGAAACCGAAGCCGAGAGCGCCGAAGACGAACAGGATCTCTCCGGCACCCTGCTGCCGGCCTCGGAATGGCGCCGGGTTCTGCGGCAGATGTTTCATGAGGCCGGAGAGGACCTTTCCCACGCCAAGAGCCAGCTGGACGCGCTCAACCGCGGCAAGGCCGAACCCTCGGCCGCCGGCGAGGCGGGCGAAATGCTCGACCGCATTGCGCGTGTGCTCTACATGGCCGAACTCGAAGACGGCGCCGACATGCTTGCGGCGGCGACCGCGCTGATCGCCGCCCAGCTGATCGAAGCCGATGAACCCGCCAGCGGCCAGCTGGAAATTCTGGCCGAGGCGCTGACCATCCTGGAGTTCTACTTCGACGCTCACACCCGGCTGGACGAAAACGGCCGGCGTTACTTTGCCAACACCCGCCAGCAGCTCGAAGAGCTGGGTTACTGGCCCGGCAGCGCCGGCACTGACAGCGTCGCGCCGGCCGCCGAACACGACGAGGTCACCGAAGCGGCGCCGGCTGCGGAAACCGCCGACCGGGGCGAGGAGACGCTCGATACGGAAGCTGCAGCCACGGCAGAGGCACCGCCTGAAAGCGCCGAGGCGGTCGATGGCGAACCGGACGATACCGAGAAGACCCCCGAGATCGAGCCGGGCCAGGTCGATGACGGGCCGGACTTCAACATCGAAGCCGACTTCCAGGTTGAAAGCGACTTCGACTTCTCCGCCGACCTGATCGCCGAAACCGGCCAACAGGGCGCGCCGGTGCCGATCGACGACGCAGCCGAGGCAGCGCCGCCGGCACCCCAGCCCGAAGACATACCCGAGCAAGAGCACGGGGAAAGCCCGGCCGCCAGCGACGATTTCGGCATGGACGACTTCGACATTGTCGAAATCTTCCTGGAAGAGTTCGATCAGGAGCTCGAAACGCTCGAACAGATGCTGCCGAAGTGGCGCCAGAGTCCGGACGACAACGACACGCTGACGACCATTCGCCGATCCTTCCACTCTCTCAAGGGTTCGGGCCGGATGGCCGGCGCGGAGGAAATCGGCGAGTTTTCCTGGCAGATGGAAAGCCTGCTCAACCGCGTGCTCGACGGCCAGCTCGAGCCCGAACCGGCAGTGATGGATTTCATTGCCGCAGCGATGGACATGCTGCCAAGCATGCGCGCACGGCTTTCCGGCGAAGGCGAGCAGATCCATGACGAAGCCGCCTGCGCCAAGCTGGCCGAAAGCGCCGAGCAGGTTGCCTCCGGCGAGGTCTCACCAAGTGCCGCGGCGGCTGCGGCCGCAAACGCCGAGCTCGAAGGCCTGGATCCGACCCTCATCGAGCTGATGGTCAAGGAGCTGTCGGAAAATCTCGAAACCCTGGATCAGTGGGTCGAACAAGCCCGACAGGCCGACTCACCGGGCAGCATCGACGACAGCCTTGTGCGTGCCGTTCACACCATGAAAGGCACCATGCGTCTGGCGCCCATTGGCGATGAAAACGACAGCGCCCAGATTTTCGAACAGTACCTGGAAGAACTGGCGCATTCCGGCGAAGCCCCCGACGAGGCCGGCTTCACTGCGATCCTGGCCTGTCAGGCGCTGTTTCAGAAGCGCCTGGACCGCCTTCAGGGCGAACAGGTGGCCGACAGCGAATTCGATACCGAAGCGCTCTCGACCGAGCTGCGTCGCCTGCATGGCCTGGCCTATCGCGACCGGACGGAACCGACCTGGCCGCCCGAGGCGCTCGCCACCGAAGACGAGGAAGACGTATTTGCCGAGCCGGTCGGCGATGCGCCAGATGCATTCGACGAAACCGAACCCGGCGACGACGCCCCGGAGCCGGCTGCAGCAGTCGATGGCGAAGACGGGCCGGAACACGCCGACGAAACGCAGGAACCCGGCTTCGTGGACGAGCCCGCTGCGGAACAGCCCGAGCCCGAGCCCGAGCCCGAGCCCGAGCCCGAGCCCGAGCCCGAGCCAGAGCCAGAGCCAGAGCCAGAGCCAGAGCCAGAGCCAGAGCCAGAGCCAGAGCCAGAGCCCGAGCCCGAGCCAGAGCTGGCCGAGGATCCGTACGCCAATCTCAACGAGGACCTGCTCGAAGCGTTCATGGAAGAGGCTGAGGAAATTCTCGAGCGCTCCGACGAAACCCTGCAGCAATGGCGCGAGGCACCCGAAGACAAGGCGCTGGTCACCAGCCTGCAGCGCGATCTCCACACCATCAAGGGCAGCGGCCGCATGGTCGGGCTCGATCAGATCGGCTCGGTCGCCCATGCAATGGAAGAGCTGCTCGAAGGCATTGCCGCCGGCCTGCACCGAGCGACAACGGATCGCATCGACGCACTCGAAACCGGCTGTGATCACCTGCACGGCATGGTCGAGGCGGTCAAGAATCGCGAAGCGATGCCGGCTGCCCCCAGCGACGGGCTGCTGCCGGGACAGGACGACGAGATCGACGAGGTAGAGATCCTGCCCGAAGCCGTGCAGGAGCCGGTGGCAGAGGCCGGCGATGCGGCCGGAGAAGACCAGACCGCACGCTCGGAGACGCTGCGCGTGCCGGCCAACCTGGTGGACAACCTGGTCAACTTTGCCGGCGAAATCAGCATTTTCCGCTCGCGTCTGGAAGAGCAGGTCAACGTCTTCCGCAACAACGTGGCGGAAGTCGACGAAACCGTCATTCGACTCCGGGACCAGCTGCGCAAGCTTGAAATCGAAACCGAAGCACAGATTCTGGCGCGCTACGAGCGCGAGCACGGACCCACCGACGAAGCCTTCGATCCGCTCGAGCTCGATCGCTATTCCACCATTCAGCAGCTCTCTCGCGCCCTGGGTGAATCGGTCAACGACCTTACCAGCCTGACGACCATCCTCGACGACGCCACGCGGCAGTCGGAAACGCTGCTGATGCAGCAGTCGCGCGTCAACACCGAACTGCAGGAAGGGCTGATGCAGGCGCGCATGGTGGCCTTCAACACCTTGCTGCCGCGGCTGCGCCGCGTGGTACGCAACGCCGGTCGCGAGCTTGACAAGCAGGTGCATCTGGCCGTGGATATCGAAGGCGACGGCGAGCTCGACCGCTCGGTACTCGATCGGATCACCGCTCCGCTGGAGCATTTGCTGCGCAACGCCGTCTCGCACGGCATCGAACGGCCGCAGGAGCGCCGCGACAGGGACAAGCCCGAAAGCGGCACCATCCACATCGATGTCAGCCGCGAGGCGACCGAGCTGGTACTGCGCGTCAGCGACGATGGCGCCGGCCTGGATCTGGACGCCATCCGTGAGCGCGGGATCAGTCAGGGCCTGCTGGCCGCGGCCGAAAACACCGGCGAACGCGAGCTGGCCCAGCTGATCTTCCGCCCCGGCTTCAGCACCGCCGAACAGGTCAGCGAACTGGCCGGGCGCGGCATCGGCATGGACGTGGTCGCCAACGAAGTCCGTCAGATCGGCGGCAGTGTTCGCGCCGAGACAACCGCGGGTCAGGGAGCGCAGTTCACCATCCGCATCCCGCTGTCGCTGACGGTCATGCAGGCCATTATCGTGCGCGTGGCCGATCGCCAGTTTGCCATTCCGCTGCAGGCGGTGCGCGGCGTGACCCGAATGCTCAGCTCCGAATGGGAGCACCAGGTGCACTCCAGCGATCCGCACCAGGAGTACGCCGGCGACCCGTACCCTCTCATCGAGCTGGAAACCCAGCTCGGCTTCGACGTCGAAGAGCTTTCCGAAGGCACCCTGTCGCTGCTGATGATCGAGGCCGGCGAACACCGCGCTGCCCTGCGCGTCAGCGAGCTGCAGGGTCATCGCGAAATTGTCATCAAGCCCGTCGGCCCGCAGATCAGCTCGATTACCGGCATTCTCGGCGGTACGATCAGCGGCGATGGTCAGGTCATACCGATTCTCGACATGGGGCCGCTCATTCGCCGCGCTTTCGAGAAGAACCTGCTGCCCGGGCACGAAGCCGAATATGCGCGCGCCGAGCGCGCCGAGGAAGTCAAGCGCACGCCGCTGGTCATGGTGGTCGATGACTCCATCACCATGCGCCGCGTGACCGCCCGCGTGCTTGAACACCGCGGCCTGGAGGTAATGACCGCCCGTGACGGTCTGGATGCGGTAGAAGCGATGTTCGAGCGCGTTCCCGACCTGATTCTGCTCGACATCGAAATGCCGCGCATGGACGGTTACGAGCTGGCCACCCATGTACGCAACGACCCGCGCCTGAAGCACCTTCCAATGGTGATGATCACCTCGCGAAGCGGCGAGAAACATCGCCAGCACGCCCGAGATCTGGGCGTCAACGGCTATCTGACCAAACCCTATCGGGAGGCAGACCTCGTCGAAGAAGTCTTCGACCAGCTCCGGATGCCCGTGCCGCAAGGATAGAAGCGAACATGTCCGACATCGAAATACGCAGCGTGATGGTCCCGGTGACGGGAGCCGACCTTCTGTTGCCCAACGCCACCGTCGCCGAAATGGTCGGTTATACCGAGCCCGACCCCATTCCCCAGGCGGTCGATTGGGTGCTGGGAACCATCCTGTGGCACGGCTGGCAGGTGCCGGTCATCAGCTTCTCCCGCCTGATCGAGACGGCCGACGGCGAAGCGCTCGAGTCCGCGCGTATCTGTATTCTCAAGACTCTGATCGATACCGACCGCATGCCCTACATGGCAATCGTCACGCAGGGCCACCCCAGCCTGGTAACGATCACCGAAGACAACTTCGAAGAAACGCATACCGAGTCGAATCCGATCGCAGTCGCCGGCCACGCCCAGGTTGAAGGCCGCGACGCAGTCATCCCGGATCTCGACCGCCTGGGCCATCTGGTTGCTCACGCCGCTTTCGGAGCGTTACCGCTCACGAGTTGAAAGTGTGAAGTGTGAAGTGTGAAGTAAAGCAGTAGCCTAGTGCTGATCAGTTGGGGTGCTGTCTGGAATTCAGCCTCTTCCCACCCGATAAAGAAATCCCTCACTTAACACTTAACACTTCACACTTAAAACTTCACACTTAAAACTATCTTTCAAGCAGCTTCTCCAGATAGTGGATATTCGTCCCGCCTTCGCGAAAGCCGGGATCCTCCATCAGTCGCTGATGCAGCGGAATATTGGTGACCACCCCGCGCAGCACGATCTCGTCCAGGGCCACGCGCATGCGCTCGATTGCTGCATCGCGGGTTTCGCCAAAGGTGATCAGCTTGCCGATCATCGAATCGTAGTTGGGCGGCACCTTGTAGCCGTCGTAGATGTGTGAATCGACACGCACGCCGGGCCCGCCCGGAGCATGAAAAGCGCTGATGGTGCCCGGCTGGGGAATGAATTTTTCGGGATCTTCGGCGTTGATGCGGCATTCGACCGCATGCCCCTGGATGCACACATCTTCCTGCGCGAATGGCAGCGGCTCGCCGACAGCGGCGAGGATCTGCGCGCGGATCAGATCCAGCCCGGTGATGGCCTCGGTGACCGGGTGTTCGACCTGAATACGCGTGTTCATCTCGATGAAGTAGAACTCGCCGTCTTCGTAGAGAAACTCGAAGGTACCTGCGCCAAGGTAGCCAATGCGTCGGCAGGCGTCGGTGCAGATCCGACCGATGCGCTCACGCTCTTCGGCTGTAATTCCCGGTGCGGGTGCCTCCTCGATGACCTTCTGGTGGCGTCGCTGCATCGAGCAGTCACGTTCACCCAGATGCACGGCATTGCCGTGGCTGTCGGCCAGCACCTGCACCTCGATGTGGCGGGGATTGGTCAGGAACTTTTCCATGTAGACCGTCGGGTCACCGAAACCCAGACGAGCTTCCTGGCGCGTGAGGCTGATCGACTTGATCAGGTCGTCGGGGTGTTCGACCACGCGCATGCCCCGTCCGCCGCCGCCGGCAGCCGCCTTGATCAGTACCGGATAGCCGATCTCGTCGGCCAGCTTGCGGGTGCGACGGTCATCATTGCCCAGCGGGCCGTTGGAGCCAGGCACGCAGGGAACGCCGGCCTGACGCATGGCATTGATGGCCGACACCTTGTCGCCCATCAGGCGAATCGTTTCCGCGCGTGGCCCGATAAACGTAAAGCCGGACTCTTCCACCCGCTCGGCAAAATCCGGATTCTCCGCCAGGAAGCCGTAACCGGGATGCACGGCCTCGGCATCGGCGACTTCCATGGCGGCAATGATCGCCGGCACGTTCAGATAGCTCTGGTTGGCAGGCGCCGGACCGATACAGACCGATTCGTCGGCCATGCCCACGTGCTTGAGGTTGCGATCCACCGTGGAATGAACGGCCACCGTGCGGATCCCCATGGCGTGACAGGCGCGCAGAATGCGCAGCGCAATTTCGCCGCGGTTGGCGATGAGTACCTTCTTGAATGGTGCCATGATGCCTCAGGCCTTGCGGATCACAAACAGGGGTTCATCGAACTCCACCGGCTGGCCGTCCTCGACCAGTACGGCAACCACCTCGCCGCTGAACTCGGCTTCGATCTGGTTGAACATCTTCATCGCCTCGATCAGGCACAGCGTGTCACCGGACGACACTTTGCTTCCTGTCCGAACGAAAGGATCGGATTCGGGGTTGGGTGCAGAGTAGAAGGTTCCGACCATCGGCGAGCGCACCACCTCGCCTTCAGGCAGGGCTTCCTCCGCCTCGGCGGGCGGGCTGCCGCCGGCGTCGGCCGCGGCCGGCTGGGGCACGGCTGCCGCCGCCGGCTGAGGCGCGGAAACCGGAATCTGCTGCACGGGCTGGGCAGGCTGCGGCGCCGGGTGGCGAATGAGCCGAACCGATTCCTCGCCCTCGTGAATCTCGATTTCTCCCAGCTCGGATTGCTCGAGCAGCTCGATCAGTTTCTTGATTTTTCTCAGGTCCATATACTATTCCGAAGCCTTGATCTTGTTGATGACAGCCTGCAGCGCCAGGACGTACGATTCGGCGCCAAACCCGACGATGACGCCCTCCGCCAGATCGCTGCAATAAGAGCGATGCCGAAATGGTTCGCGGCCGTGCGGATTACTCAGGTGAACCTCGACGAACGGCACCGCCACGGCTGCCAGCGCATCGCGGATGGCGACCGAGGTATGCGTGAATGCGGCCGGGTTGATCAGTATCCAGTCCGTGCCGTCGGCGGCCGCGGCCTGAATGCGCTCGACCAGCTCATGCTCGGCGTTTGACTGAAACGTTTGCAGCGCGACCCCATGATCCGCGGCCAGGCGCATCAGCCTCTCGTCGATAGCGGTCAGCGTCGTCGTCCCATAGACCTCGGGCTCGCGCTGCCCGAGCAAGTTCAGATTGGGTCCGTGAACGACGAGAACGGCACTCATGCCGACTCCTGAGCGTGCTAAAGAATGGCGAGTGTGCCGCATGGTGGAGGAATTGTCCACACGTTCGATGAAGATGGGCGAAGATACGGTGGCGAATGGTGGGGTGAGTGTGAAGTGTGAAGTGGGGAGTGGGGGTTGTCCGGGTTGTTTCAATCCAGGTTTGGTGCCAGCGCCTCCTCGAGCTCTGCGGCCGTCACCTCGCCGAAGTGGCGCCAGCGCACGATGCCGTCGGCGTCGACCAGCACGGTATAGGGCATGGCACCAACGCTGTTGCCCCAATCGCTTTGCACGTCCAGGACCTCATCTGGATCGGCCAGTATGGTGTAGTCGATGCCGAGTTCGTCGACAAAACGGCCGACCGCTTCAGGGTCGTCCAGGGCGATACCGACCACCGCAAGCGCGTCGGCATGGCGTTGGCTGGCGTCCTGAAGCACGGGCATTTCGCGCCGGCAGGGCGCGCACCAGGTGGCCCAGAAATTGACCAGCATCGCGCGGCCTGCGAAGCGCTGGGCAGCGACGCGCTCACCATCGAGGGCCGGCAGATTGAAGCCGGGATGCGGCTCCCCGAGCGCCAGTTCCGATTCGGGTCCGCTGGCGGGTGCCGGCGCGCGGTTGGTCCACCATGCCAGCGCCGTGCCCAGCAAAAAGCCCAGCACGATCACGGAAGCCCACAGCCGCCAGCCAGTCATTGCGACCCCCCCCGGCGCGCGCGCGACCGCCCGGCGACCTCGTCGAGCAGGGGCAGGAAGTCCTGCGGCGAAAGAAAGCCGAACATGCGGTAGTCGGCCAACTCCTCACCGTCGGCGAAGAACAGATAGGCCGGAGGGCCGAACAAGTCGAAGTGTTGCAGCATCGCCTTGTGGTCATCGTCATAGGCGGTGATATCGGCCTTGAGCAAGGTGAAATCGTTCAGGCGCGCGGCCACCTCCGGATCGGGAAAGGTCCGGCGCTCCATGCGCACGCAGTCAACGCACCAGTCGGCATAGAAATCCAGAAAGACCGGGCCATCGGCGGCGGCCACCGCAGCTTGCAGCTGATCGAGCGAGTCGACCTCGCGAAAGCTCGGTGTCTGCGCCACCGCCGCCCCGCCGCCGGAGCCCGCCAGGTGATGCAGCGGACGAACCCAGTCGCGCCCGCCCGAAAGCGCGCCGGCAAACTGGGCGATACCGACGATCAGCAGCATCACGCCCAGCGCCTGCCACAGCTTGCGCCAGCCGCCGGCACTGGGGTCCAGGCGCGTAAGGGCGCCCAGATAGACACCGCAGCCAATGGCCAGCGCACCCCACAGCAGCATGATGACCGCGCCCGGCAACACCCGCTCGAGCATCCAGACGGCCAGCGCCAGCAGGCCGACGCCGAACACTGCCTTGACCGCGTTCATCCAGCCGCCGGCGCGCGGCAGCAGCTTGCCGGCCGAAGTACCCCACACCACCAGCGGAATGCCCATGCCGATGGCCATGGCAAACAGCGCCAGACCACCCAGCACGGCGTCGCCCGTCTGGCCGATGTAGATCAGTGCTCCCATGAGTGCCGGCGCAACGCAGGGCCCGACAATCAGCGCCGACAGCGCACCCATGATCGCCGCCCCGAGCAGGGTGCCGCCCTCGGCACGATTGGATACCTCGTTGAGCCGCGTCTGCAGGCTGGAGGGCAGCTGCAGTTCATAGAAGCCGAACATGCCCAGCGCAAGCACGACAAACAACGCGGCGAATGTGATCAGGATGGCCGGGTGCTGGAAAACCGCCTGCAGATTCTGGCCGAACAACCCGGCGACCACGCCGAACAGGGTATAGACCAGCGCCATGGCCAACACATAGACCAGCGACAGGCGGAAGGCCCGGCCCGTGGTCATGCGCTCGCCCTCGCCGGCGATCAGCCCCGACAGGATCGGCACCATGGGGAAGACGCAGGGCGTGAACGCCAGCAGCAGGCCGGCGATCAGGAACAGCCCCATGGCAACGAGCGGCCGCCCGTCCAGAGCGGCCGCCAGACGATCCTGCTCGGAGCTTGGCAGAACAACCTCTGCCACCTCCTCACTGACCTCGGCCGGGGCGCTGCCCGTGGCTGACGCCGCGCCCGTCGAAGTGGTTTGCGCCGGTGGCAGCACAAGCGCGATGTCGCGGGTCATCGGCGGATAGCAGATACCCTCGTCTAGGCAGCCCTGAAAGCTGGCATGCAGGGTGACTTCACGCTCGCCGTCGACGGCACGGGAGAGCTCGAGCGGGATTTCGACGTCCCCGAAGTAGACGCGAGTGTTGCCAAAATACTCATCCGTCTGGGGCTCGCCCGGCGGCAGCTCGCTGGCGCGCACGGACACCTCGGAATCATCGATTTCGAAGGCGAACGACTCGCGGTAGAGATAGTAATCCGGTTGTGCCGTGGCCCGCACCAGAACGGTATGCGGACCGCCGGCAATCGCTTCGATCCGGAAAGCCTCCTCGGCGGGCAGCGCCTGGCGCTGTTTTCCCAGCAGCGAGTCCAGCGCATTGCCGGTACCACTCTGGCTGCCGAACGCCGACGACAAATCAGCGCCTGATGTCGATGCCGCCGGCCGATCCGGCAAGCGCAAGTTCACCTGCTGGCGGTGCGGCGGATAGCAGACCCCCACATCGGCGCACCCCTGAAAGGCAACGCTGGCCTGCACCATCGCGTTGGCAGGCGGGTCTTCCAGCGGCACGCGCACGGTGACGGCGTTGCGGTAGGTTTCGGTCTCGCCGAAGAACTCGTCGACCTGGGGCGCTCCCGGCGGAATCAAGGGATCGCCGAGGACGGTACCCTGACCGCTTGCTGCCACATCGAAGGCATGGCGATAGAGGTAATAGTCGTTGGCGATATCCCAGTGCAGAATCAGGGAGTCGCCGTCGACACTCGCCTCGAGGGCAAACGCCTCCTCGACCGGCAGAAGATCATCGGGGTTTATCTGAGACAGGCCCGGCAGTGACCAAAGACCGACCAGCAGCAGGGCCAGGCCGGCACGGCCGACGCCTGACATTCCGGTGATCATTGCACCCAGTCTCGAATCCATTGCAGATAGCCTTCCAGTCCGTCACTGACCGGCACGACCAGCAGCTCGGGCACATCGTAGGGATGATGCGCCACCAGCTGCTGCTCGAGAGCACTCACCCTTGCCCGGGTCGTCTTGATGGTCAGTGGAATCTCGCTTGCGCGCTCGATCCGACCCTGCCAGGGGTAGGTCGAGGTCACGCCCGATCCGGCCGAAACACAGGCGGCCAGCTTCTGTTCGACCAGCATTGCCGAAAGACGTTCAGCCGTTTCGCGGTCGGGGCATGTTGTCAGTACGAGGCAGATATCGTCGCTCATGATCAATCCGGTTTCCTGATGCGTTGAAGTCGGTTGCAAGCCCGCATTCCAACAGCCTGCCATTATTGCCAAGAAAATGTGCGACCACATCCGACTCGGAGCCTTGAAATGCAGACCGCCGGACTCCATTTGGCAAACGTGTCGGCGCGGTCGCGGCAGAACCTTGTTTCTGCTGCCAAGCGCCCCAAGTCAGGCCAGGTCCGCCGGTGAGGTCTCGACCGACCCGGCAGTCAGGCCATCAACCATTAACAATCGCTTAAGTCAAGGGAGAAAAACCCATGAAACTGCGTCCTTTGCATGATCGCGTCATCGTCAAGCGCGTTGAAGAAGAGCGCACCACCCCCGGCGGAATCGTGATTCCCGACAGCGCCACCGAAAAACCGATTCGCGGCGAAGTGCTTGCTGTCGGCAACGGCAAGATCCTGGAAAACGGAGAAAAACGCGCGCTGGATGTGAAGGTGGGCGACACGGTGCTGTTCGGCAAGTACTCCGGCACCGAGGTCAAGGTCGACGAAGACGAGCTGCTGGTGATGCGTGAAGACGACGTCATGGCAGTGATCGAGTCCTGAACCACGCCACCCGCATAACCTGATATCCCAAAGACTCAAGATTCAGAGGAAACAAGATCATGAGCGCCAAAGAAGTCAAATTTTCCGAAGAAGCCCGCAACAAGATCCTGCGCGGCGTTGATGTGCTGGCTCACGCAGTCAGCGTGACGCTGGGTCCGAAGGGCCGCAACGTCGTGCTCGAAAAGAGCTTCGGTGCCCCGACCATGACCAAGGACGGCGTGTCCGTGGCCAAGGAAATCGAGCTCGAAGACAAGTTCGAGAACATGGGTGCACAGATGGTCAAGGAAGTTGCTTCCCAGACCTCCGACACCGCCGGTGACGGCACCACCACGGCCACCGTGCTGGCCCACTCGATGCTGCGCGAAGGCCACAAGGCTGTTGCCGCCGGCATGAACCCGATGGACCTCAAGCGCGGCATCGATCAGGCCGTGCGTGCCGCCGTCGACGAGCTGGCCAAGCTGTCCACCCCCTGCGACACCGACAAATCCATCGCCCAGGTCGGCACCATTTCGGCCAACAGCGATGAAGAAATCGGCAAGATCATCGCCGAGGCCATGGGCAAGGTCGGCAAGGAAGGCGTGATCACGGTCGAAGAAGGCCAGTCGCTGGACAACGAACTGTCGGTTGTCGAAGGCATGCAGTTCGACCGCGGCTACCTGTCGCCGTACTTCGTCACCGACCAGCAGGCCATGCAGGTCGAGCTGGAAAACCCCTACATCCTGCTGCACGACAAGAAGATCTCCAACGTGCGCGATCTGCTGCCGATCCTCGAAGGCGCGGCCAAGCAGTCACGCAGCCTGTTGATCTGCGCCGAAGACATCGAAGGCGAAGCGCTGGCCACCCTGGTGGTCAACAACCTGCGCGGCACGGTCAAGGTTGCTGCCGTCAAGGCGCCCGGCTTCGGCGATCGCCGCAAGGCCATGCTCGAAGACATGGCGGTGCTGACCGGCGGCCAGGTGATTTCCGAGGACGTCGGCATGAGCCTCGAGAAGACCACCATCGACCAGCTCGGTTCGGCCAAGAAGGTCCAGATCGACAAGGACAACACCACCGTGATTGACGGTGCCGGCGATGCCGCAGCGATCGAAAGCCGGGTCGGCCAGATCCGTGCCCAGATCGAGGACGCCAGCTCCGACTACGATCGCGAAAAGCTGCAGGAACGCGTAGCCAAGCTGGCCGGCGGTGTCGCCGTGATCAAGGTTGGTGCCGCTACCGAAGTCGAGATGAAGGAGAAGAAGGCGCGCGTCGAAGACGCACTGCACGCGACCCGTGCGGCTGTTGAAGAAGGTGTCGTTCCCGGCGGCGGTACCGCCCTGGTGCGTGCCCGCAACGCCATTGCCGAACTCACCGGCGACAACGCAGATCAGCGCGTCGGCATCAAGATCGCCCTGCGCGCCATGGAAGAGCCGCTGCGCAAGATCGTTTCCAACTCCGGCGGCGAGCCCTCGGTCATTCTGGCTCAGGTCTCCGACGGCGAAGGCAACTACGGCTACAACGCCGCCAGCGGCGAGTTCGTCGACATGATCGACGCCGGCATTCTCGACCCGACCAAGGTGACGCGCTCTGCCCTGCAGAACGCTGCCTCGGTCGCCGGCCTGATGATCACCACCGAAGCGGCCGTTGCCGAAATCCCGCAGAAGGATGAAGGCGGTGCCCCGGACATGGGTGGCATGGGCGGTATGGGTGGCATGGGCGGTATGGGCGGCATGATGTAAGCACGCCCGCTCAAAAGCCCATGGCTGCCTGTAGCCAGCAGCCTGTTCGAAAAGCCCCGGCCTCCGCGCCGGGGCTTTTTGTTGGTCCGGCCTCAAAGCAGGTTGCATTCAGGGCTCCAGGAATGGCCCGAATCAAGGCGTCGCTCGCCGGGAAGGGTCATTCCCTTTCCAAGAGCGACAACGCCGCTGTAGTGAGCCTGCAGCAAGTTCCGATAACGCGGTTTGTCGACAGGCACAGCGCGGCTGAATGCAACCTGCTTTGATGCCGAGTCGATATTTGCAGGCCGGGCAGATCGGAGTAAAGTGGCGCCTGCGCCTGCGCGCCTTGCCGGCTGCGGGCGCAGACGGTCCAACCAGTCGATCTCCCATGCACAGACCCCTGCAATCCATCGATATCGACACGCTGCGCTCGCACTGCCGCTTTGCGGCCGAGGCCTGGCGGCGCTTTGCCGATGCGCCGCATCCCGAGCGCCCCGCAATGCGCCCGGACGCCGGCGCGCTGGCCGCCGACCCCGCCGCCGCCCTGCGCCGTTACAGGCAGTTGCAGTCGATCCATATCCTCTGGCGCGACCTCACCGGCGAAGCCGATATCGCGGAGACCGGCCGTGCTCTGTCCGCGCTGGCACGCGAGTGCATCGAAGGAGCCCTGTCCGCGGCCGAGGCTCGCATCGCCGATCGCCACGGCTGGCTCGAAAATGCACAAGGCGAGCGTGAGCGACTGATCGTTTTCGGGCTCGGCAAGCTCGGCGGCGACGAGCTCAACTTCAACTCTGACGTCGACCTGGTGTTTGCACATGCCGCACGTGGCCGCAGCAGCGGCCCCCGCCGACTCGATGCTGCTCAGTGGATGCAACGCGTGGCACGCGAGCTCATCGGGCTGCTCGATCGCGTCGACGCCAACGGTCGGGCCTGGATTGTCGACACCCGCCTGCGACCGTTTGGCGAATCCGGTGCGCTGGTGTGGTCAGTGTCCGCCATGGAACAGTACTTTGTCAGCGAAGGTCGCGCCTGGGAGCGCTATGCATGGATGAAGGCCGCGCCGGCGGGGGGCGATCTTGCCGCTGGACGCGCCTTGATCGAGGCCCTGCAGCCGTTCATCTACCGACGCTATCTCGACTACGGTATCTTCGAGAATCTGCGTGACCTGCACCGACGCATCGGCGCCAGCGCCCGCAAGCATCGTGGTCGTCAGGACATCAAGCGTGGACGCGGCGGCATCCGCGAGCTGGAGTTTCTGGTCCAGAGCCTGCAGATTCTGCGCGGCGGTCGCGAACGCCGGCTGCGCCCTACCGGTTTTCTGCCCGCCCTGGATGCCTGCATCGGCCTGGGCTTGATGCCCGCCGATGATGGCCGCGCGCTGCGTCAGGCTTATGGGTTCCTGCGCATTCTTGAAAACCGACTGCAGGCCATGACTGCTCGCCAGGGCCATGAACTGCCCGCACAGGAGCGCGAGCGGCTGAAGCTCGCCGAACTGATGGGCTTGACGCACTGGGACCGCCTGCGACCGGAGCTGGAGGCCTGTCGCAAGCTCGTCAATCATCACTTCAGCGAGCGCTTCCGCGATCCTGATGCCGGCGCGGACGAGGCCGATGGGCGCTGGCCGCCGGATGCCGACACCGGCAAGCGCCTGAGCGCCGCCGGCTTCCGGCGGCCCGACGATGCCGCCGAGCTCCTGCACCGCTGTCATGCCCGCCTGCAGCGACAGCCACTGAGTGCCGAAGGCCGCCAGCGACTGGAGCGGCTGATGCCGAACCTGATCGAGGCGGTTGCGCATCAGCAGCCCCCCGACACCAGCCTGCCTGACCTGCTGCGCCTGATCGATCAGATCTCGCGCCGGTCAGCCTATCTGGCTCTGCTGCGCGAGCGTCCGGAAACGCTCGAGCGGCTGGTGCGGGTCTTCCATCTCAGCCAGCGAATCGCGGAGTGGATCATCGCCGCGCCACAGCTTATCGATGATCTGCTCGATCCCATCAACGGCTTCGAGCTGCCGGCCGCACCCACGCCCGATCCCGATGATCGCGAAGCCAGTCTCTGGGCGCTGTCGCGCTGGCGGCAGGCAGGCTTTCTGCGCACCGCCCTGGCCGAGCTGGACGGGCGCCTGAACGGCGTTGATGGCGGGCGCCAGTTGAGCCGCATGGCCGCCGTCATCATTGAGCAAACCCTGAAATTGTGCGGCCGCGGCCAGTCCGACGACCTTGCGGTCATCGGCTACGGCAATCTGGGGGCCGCTCAACTGCACTTCGAATCCGATCTCGATCTGGTCTTCCTGCACCGCGCCGGCGAGGCGCCGCGACGCGTGGTACAGCGGCTGGTCAGCGCTTTGCAGATGCCTCTGCCCGGCGGCAAGCTTTTCGCAATCGATACTCGCCTGCGGCCCAACGGCCGCGCCGGCCTGCTGGTGTCGACCCTGGAGAGCTTTGCCGATTACCAGCGCAACAAGGCCTGGACCTGGGAGCATCAGGCGCTTGTTCGCGCGCGCTGGGTCGCCGGCAGTCCGGCGCTGCAAACGGCATTCGAAACCACGCGCGCGCAGGTACTTGCGCAACAGCGTGACCAGCGCTCGACCGCCGCCGATCTGGCCGACATGCGCTCGCGTCAGCTGCGCCAGCGCCGTGAGTCGCCCCTGCGACGGGCTCTGACCGATCTGCAGTTTCTGGCCGAACTCGGCGTGCTCACGCAGGCCAGCCGGCACCCTGACCTGCTGACACCGCGCGACACCGGTTCCCAGTTCGAGGCCCTGGCCGACGCAGAGTGGATGGACGCCGATCTGGCCCGGTCTCTGGCCGCCGACTGGCGAGAGCTGGTCGAGCGTCGCCATCTGGACTGGCTGCGGCGCGAACCTGCCTCCGTCGACCAGGAGCACATCCGCAGGCGCATCGACGCTGCCTGGGCCGATCATTTTGGCCAGACTCCGGGGGGAAGATAGATGGCTTCAGGTATTGACGGGCGAGCCCTGATGGCGCGTCAGCGCGAGCTGGCGGGGCAGGTGATCGCGCGCGACGACCTGCGCCTGCCGCCTCGATTGGTGGCCGGTGTGGATGCCGGATTCCCCGATGACGGCCGCACAACGCGGGCGGCGGCCGTCCTGATGCGTTATCCGGAGCTGGAGCTGATCGACGAGGTGGTCTTCGAGCAGCCCACGGAACTGCCCTATATCCCGGGCCTGCTTTCGTTCCGCGAACTGCCAGCGGTGCTCGGCGCACTCGAGCGCCTGTCCACCCGGCCCGATCTGGTGTTGTGTGACGGCCAGGGCCGCGCACACCCGCGCCGATTCGGCATTGCCTGTCATCTGGGCGTGACGGCCGGCCTGGCCACTATCGGCGTCGGCAAGAGCCGTCTGTGCGGACAACATGAAGCCCCGGGCCCGAAGAAAGGCAGCGCCGTCGATCTGCTCGACGACGGCGAGGTGATCGGCCGGGTCGTGCGCTCGCGCGATGGCGTGCGACCGCTGTATGTGTCCATCGGACACCGCATCAGCCTGGAAACAGCCGTTGCCCTGGTGCTCGCCTGCACGCCCCGCTATCGCCTGCCTGAACCGGTCAGACGCGCCGACCGCCTTGCCAGCCAGCACCGGCAGGTCAAGCGTTCGTAAAGCGATCAGATTCCGCAACAGCGGTCGGTGACAGGCATCCATTCGACGGGCGGCTGCAGGCCGTCGCCCGCCGCGTGCGCAGGCGTTCTTGTGGCGACAGCTCAGTCTTCGTCGATGCTTTCCTTGTACGCCTCGGCGTCCATCAGCTCATCGAGCTCGGCGGGATCATCCAGCCTGATGGAAAACAGCCAGCCGTCGCCATAAGGATCGTTGTTGACGATTTCGGGTGAATCGTCCAGCGAGTCATTGACCACCACAACCTCTCCGGACACGGGGCTGTATATGTCGGAGGCCGCCTTGACGGATTCGACGACCGCGCTGGCGTCGCCGCGACTGAAAGTATCGCCCTCTTCGGGCAGCTCGACGAAGACCAGGTCACCCAGCTGTTCCTGCGCATGGTCACTGATACCAACCTTGACCACGCCTTCTTCTTCCTGACTGACCCACTCGTGGCTTTCTGCATAGCGCAGATCGGAAGGAATATCGCTCATGAATCTGTCCCTTGAAAGTTCAGCCTGATTCTATCAGCTTGGGCCCGCGGGTAATGACCCGCGACAGCCGGGCGCAAGCAGAAGCGTCGGCGCCGACGCAGATTGAACCAGTGGCCGATGATCAGCGTCAGGCCGCCCGCAGAAGTCAGGCCCGAAGCCGCAAGGGGCGACAGCACCGCGCCCTCGAGAATGGCCGCGACCAGCACCAGGCCGAGGCCCAGCAGGCCCACCAGCAGCAGCCCCCGGCTGCCGTGGCTACGATACCCCAGCCAGAAAGCACCAATGCTCAACGGCAGGATCGGCAGCAGCAGCAGGCGATGAAATAGATGACTGCCAAAAATGCCCAGAGACATGAATGGCGCCAGCACAATCGCCAGACTGAGAATCAGGCACTGCACCAGACAGACGGCTGACACGCAAATACCCGCCCGATCCAGCAGATTGGCGCGTGGGGCGCGTTCGGTTGTTTTGAAAACGACGGCCATGGCTCACTGCTCCAGCAACACGAACGATATGATATAACATTTGTGATGGCCTTGTCTTTTTCTCAGCTTGTTTTCTTGGGTTACACGGCATTACTACCGCAGCCGCGGCCATAGAATGTCGGTTTTGTTCCGGCCGCAATCATGACCGACTTCATCCTGCCCCCGCTGGCGACGGCAAACATCGACTGGCAAGACGACACACCGTTTGCAGGCGGCTATGACGACAGCTATTTCATGCCCGGTCGCGGCGTGGCCGAAAGCCGGGCGGTTTTCATCGAGGCGAGCATGCTGCCGCAACGCTTTGCCAGCCTGCCCGATGATGCCCTGTTCCTGATCGGTGAAACCGGCTTCGGCACCGGACTCAACGCCTTGCTGACCACCCTCTGCTTCGAACGGCATGCGCCGCCTGCAGCCCGGCTGCACTATTACTCCGCCGAGCTCCATCCTCTTTCCAGGGCCGATCTGGGCCGCGCCATTTCGCACTGGCCGGAGCTGGCCGCTCCGGCGCAAGAGCTGCTGCGGGCCTGGCCGCCACCGGCCCCGGGATTTCACCGCATCCAGCTGAATGAGCGCGTCGAGCTGACCCTGATGTTCGGTGATGCCCTGACGCTGTGGTCAGCCGGACCCCAGCAGGTCGACGCCTGGTTTCTGGACGGCTTCGCGCCCGCGCGCAACCCCGGCATGTGGCACCAGGATCTGTTCGACGCCCTCGCCTTACGCTCCCGGCCGGGCGCAACCGTCGCCACCTTCACCGCCGCCGGGCACGTTCGACGCGGCCTGGCGGCGGCGGGCTTCGAGGTCGAGCGCCACGCCGGCTTTGCCGGCAAGCGCCACCGGCTGACCGCCCGCCAGCCGGGTCGCTGGAGAGCACAGCGAAAAACATCCGGACAGGCTCTGGTCGTGGGCGCCGGGTTCGCGGGCTGCACCACCGCCCGAGCGCTGGCGCAACGCGGCTGGTCAGTCAAGGTAATCGACCCCTCCCTGGCCAGCCTGGCCGGCGCCACCCTCTCACCGCTGGCGGCGGTGCTCTACACCACCGCAAGCCATCACCTCAACGCCCAGAACCGTTTTCATCTGGGTGCATTGCTGCATGCACAGCGCTGGCTGCACCGGCACGGCTTCCCGGAAAACGAGCACCAGGGACGACTCGACGGGCTCATCCAGCACCTGGTCGAGCCGCGATTGGCCGACAAGACTCGCAAGGCCATGGCCAGCGGCGCCTGGCCTCCCGAGCTGCTGGCACCCTGCGGCGAAGATCAGGTCAGGATCGAAGGGGCAGGCGCCATCCGTCCCCAAGCCTGGTGTCGCTTCTTGCTTGATCATCCGAGCATTGCCACAAGCGCCGAGCGGGTGGCCGTCATCGACAGCGGCGACAACGCCCGCGTGACACTCACTTCAGGCGGCGTGCTCGAAAGTGACGCCCTTGTCATCTGCACCGCCGGCGCGACCACGAGCTTCGATGGCCTGGGTTGGCTGCCGCTGCGAACCGTGCGCGGGCAGGTCACCTTCTGCCGGGCCACCGCGGCCAGCATGCAGTGGCAACAGGCCCACTGTCATACCGGCTACCTCACGCCGGCCTTCGATGGCGTGCACTGCATCGGCGCCACTTTTGACCGCGAACGCCAGAAAGCCCTCATCGACCATGCCGATGATCAGGCCAACCTGGCCGAGCTGGAGCACGGTGCGCCAGAACTCTGGCAGGCGCTTGGTGGCAAACACATCGAGGTGGTCGGTCAACATGCCGGTCTTCGCTGCCAGCCAGCCGACCCGCTGCCCCTGGTCGGCCCGCGACCGCAGCCCGAGCACAATCCGCACACGCTTGACGAAAGCGTCTGGCTCAACATCGCCCATGGCTCGAAAGGACTCACACACACGCCGCTGTGCGCCGACATCATTGCCGACCGCCTCTCCGGCCACCCGCTGGCCACTGACCACCACGTCGTCGCCTCACTTGCCCCCGAACGCTTCATAGAACGCCGCCGTCGACGCGATCCTGATTGGCGGCCCGGTACCGGCAATGATCGGAACTGAGCCCGTTCAGGGCAATGCTTGTTGGAACCACGGATTGCGCTGCTTCACACAGAATGCCCAAGCCATCGAAAGGCGATGGTGCCGGCTGAGAGATGGCAGCGGCCGCTACGCGGCCTGGCCCTTCGGGCTGTCGCTGCGCTCCAGCGAGCTCGCGGCTGCGCCGCTCGGTTCGAACTCGATTGTCGATTGTCGGGAGTTCGAATACGACTCCGGCCAGCGCAAGGAGGCCTGAAAAGTGTCCGGGCTGTTGGAAGGAAATGGTGCCGGCTGAGAGATTCGAACTCCCGACCTACTGATTACAAATCAGCCGCTCTACCAACTGAGCTAAGCCGGCAACAGGGGTTGGTGAATCGTCAACCACGGTTGAGCGCACAATTCTAATCGTTCCGGCGGCGGGGTGGGCAACAAAAAGCGGCGAAAGGCGCTTTCGGGATGGCAGGTCCCGGCCTGGCTGCATGCCGAAAGCACCGGCAGGCACCGGCCAGCAAAGCGACGATGACAGCCACAGCGGCAAAAAGGTATACTTGATGCATGATCAGGCTCGGCAGACCAATACCACGCTGGATATGGCTATCGCTGACCTGGGCCGCGATCGGCCTGGGTGCGGCCGGGGCGGTGCTGCCGGTACTGCCAACAACGCCGTTTCTGCTGTTTGCCCTGTGGTCAGGATCGCGTGCCAGCCCGCGACTGCGTTTTCGTCTCTACCGGCACCCGCGCTACGGTGCCACGCTTCGCGCCTGGCAGCGCCACGGCGTCATACCGGTGCGGGCCAAGTGCCTGGCTGGGGCTCTGATGGCAACAAGCGCCATCTCACTGTGGCTGCTCGGCGCAAGGCCTGCATTGCTGGCCGGCGTAATGATTCTGTTCCTCTTCGTGCTGACTTTCATACTGACCCGTCCATCGCGGGTCAACCACGTCCGGACTGCAACCAGATGCCAACCCGTACCCTGACTGCTACGCTGAAAATCGAGTCGGCCCTCTGGGCCTGTCCTTTTCGCCCTTTTTTCCTGGCGGCCTCGGGCTACGCCATGCTGGCGGTCGTAGGCTGGCTGGGTGTCTTGCTGCTGGGCTGGCCGCTGGCCGGCGACTACTCGCCGCTGCAGTGGCACAGCCACGAAATGCTGTTCGGCATGGTCGGCGCAGCGATCGCCGGATTCTTGCTCACCGCCATGTGCAACTGGACCGGGGCGCAGCCACTGTCGGGCCGCGGCCTGCAGTTGCTGTTCGGCCTGTGGCTGGCCGGGCGCGTCGCCTTGTGGCTGTCAGCGCTGCTGCCGGCCGGGCTGGTTGCGCTGATCGACGTGGCCTTTTTTGCCGCCGTGGCGGTTTACGCCGGGCGCGTGATCATCGGCTCGGGCAATTACCGCAACCTGCCTCTGGTTGCGGTGGTTTCCGCCCTGGCTCTTGCCAACCTGCTGTTCCATGCCGGCTGGCTGGCGCATGAACCTGCCCTGGTACGGCGCGTCGAGCTCGGTACGGTGGGCCTGATCGCTGTGCTCATCATCATCATCGGCGGACGAATCACTCCGGCTTTCACGCGCAACTGGATGCTGCGCCAGCAGATGTCGCCCGAGCAGGTGCGCAGCTGGCCGCTGGTGGAAACGGCGAGCATCACTTCGGCGGCCTTGCTGGTGCTGAGCCTGCTCGCCGGCGCCCCGGCGTTGGTGCTGGCCGGGCTCGCCGGCCTGGCGGGCATTGCCAACGCCGTCCGCGTGATCGGCTGGCAAGGCTGGCGCGCAAGAAGCGATGCTCTGGTCTGGATTCTCCATGTCGGTTACGCGTGGATTCCGCTGGGCCTAATCCTGATGGCCTTCAGCCTCGGTGCCGGCACGCCCTCCTCCACCGCGTGGATGCACGCGCTGGGACCCGGCGCCATGGGGGTGATGATCATGGGCGTGATGACACGCGTTGCCCTGGGGCACACCGGACGCCCGCTGGAGCTGCCGAAAGGCGCAGTTGCCACCTACGTTCTGATTCTGACGGCAGCGCTCGTTCGGCTCGCCACTGCCCTGGGCTGGCTGCCCTGGCGCGGCGGCGTCATGGTCACCACCACGGCCTGGTGCGCCGCCTTCGCACTGTTTCTCTGGCTCTATCTGCCCATTCTCACAAGCCCGCGCGCCGACGGGCGGCCCGGTTGAGCGCCTTGCCATGCGCCTGACTCATCATGCCGACCTGTCGTTGCGGGTGTTGATGCATCTGGCCGTGACCGGCGAGCGGCGCGTCACCATTCAGGAAATCTCCGACGCCTTCTCGATTTCTCGCAACCACCTGATGAAGGTGGTGCACAAGCTCGCGCTCAATGGCTATGTCAAGTCCACCCGGGGCAGCGGCGGCGGCATTCAGCTGGCGCGAAAGCCGGACGCCATCAATGTGGGCGAGGTCATCTGCGACATGGAGCCGGACTTCGGCCTGGTCGAGTGCTTCCGCCCGGACAATCGTTGTGTCATCACGCCGGCCTGCCGCTTGCCGCGGATGCTCGATGAGGCCCTGCAAGCGTTTCTCGACACCCTGAGGCAATACACTCTGGCTGATCTGGTGACGCCGAAAGTCGCCCCGCAGATGGCCAGCCTGCTCAAGATTCGACTGGACTGAGCGCACCCGCGGTCGTCAGCCACAGCTGCCGACGGCAAGCGGCTACAATCGCTCGCCATGGAACTCATTGATATTGGCTGCAACCTGACTCACGAGTCGTTTGACGCCGACCGGCAGGCCGTCATCGAGGCTGCACAGGCCGAGGGCGTGAGCCGGATGATTGTCACCGGCGCCACTGAATCGGCCAGCGTGGCCGCCTGCCGACTGGCCGAAGAATGGCCCGGCGTGCTCTACGCCACTGCCGGCATCCACCCGCACTATGTCGGCGAGCTCAGTCGCGACAGCCTGAGCGTGATCGCCGAGCTGCACCGTCACGCGGCCGTGGTGGCCGTTGGCGAATGCGGGCTCGACTACTTTCGTGATTTCTCACCCCGCCCGGCGCAGCGCCGTGCGTTCGAAAAACAGCTCGAGCTGGCCGCCGACTGCGGCAAGCCGGTTTTCCTGCATCAGCGCGAAGCGCACGATGACTTCATCGCGATCTTGCGTGAATTCCGCCCGCACCTGAGCGCAGCGGTCGTGCACTGTTTTACCGATACGCGGGAGGCCATGCTCGAATACCTGGAGCTGGACTGCCATATCGGCATCACCGGCTGGATCTGCGACGAGCGCCGTGGCCATCACCTCAAGGAGTTCGTACATGAGGTCCCGACCGATCGCCTGATGATCGAAACCGACGCGCCCTACCTCAAGCCGCGCAACATGCGCCCACGCGTCAAGACGCGCCGCAACGAGCCGCGTTGGCTGCCCTGGGTTGCCGGCACCGTCGCCGCCTGCCGCGGCGTGAGCCCGGATCAACTGGCGAAGGAAACGACGGCTACTGCGGAACGCTTTTTCGGCCTGGAGAGCTGAATACCCGGCGATGGGGCGGCAAAGCCGCCCTCGACCTCACGCAGAACCCCGCACCGCCAGTCACGCCAATCACTACGCCGCCGCCGCGGCGCGCTGGATGGTGGCCAGACGCCGGGTCTGCATCTTGAGGCGGTATTCAAGCTCACGATAGCGCGTGGACAGTTCGGTGCGACGCCACTTGTCGCGAATCGCGGCCTTGCCCGCGGCGACGCGTTCGGCCTGAACGGCCTGCCACTGCGCAATCGTCTCCTTGAACTGCTGGTACTCGTGCTCGATGGTTTCTGACCAGCTCCTCGCGCGGGGATCACCGGCGATGCGTTCCTGCAGCTCTTGGAACTGAACCTGAAGGCGCGCACGGCGAATCTTGAAGCGCGGCGTGCGTCGCAGCTCATGCGCCAGGCCCACCCAGGAGGAAGCGGCAATCAGCCACTTGCCCGGGTCAAACTGCCACCAGCGAATGCCGTTGCGGTAATCGGCCTGAAAGGCATGGTGAAAATTATGGTAGCCCTCGCCCCAGGTCAGCAACGCGACAATACTGCTGTCGCGCGCGGTATTGCCGAGGTTGTGCTCACGCTTGCCGAGCGTGTGCGCCAGCGAGTTGATGAAAAAGGTGCAGTGCTGCGAGAACGCCACGCGGAAGGCACCGGCGAGCAGCACCATGCCGACGATATCGCCAACCATCCAGCCCAGCAGCAACGGCAGACCGAGGTTCATGAACCAGGTCAGCGGCCAATAATAACGGTGCTGCCACATCACGATCGGGTCGCGCTCGAGGTCGCGAACCTGATCGAAATTGATTTCGCTGGTCGGCCACTTGCGCAGCATCCAGCCCATGTGTGCGTGCCAGAATCCGGCCGTGATCGAGTACGGATCACGCTCGGCATCGTCAACATGACGATGATGCACGCGGTGGCGCGCCGCCCAGACAAGAATCGAATTCTGCAGGGACTGGGCGCCAAAGATGGCAAAGAACAGTCGCAGCGGCCAAGCGGCCTTGTACGTGCGGTGCGACCACAGGCGGTGGTAGCCGGCGGTGATGGACAGGCCGCTGAGCACCCAGAAAATGCCGGCGAACAACCAGGTCCAGCCACTGAAGCCGTGAAGCACCAGCCACACCGGCGCGGCAATGAAACCCAGCACGGCGATGGCGATGAAAAAGACGAGGTTTTCGTAAACCAGGGCAGGTTTTTTTGCAGTCATTGTCATTGATTTCCCGGCACCGTCATCAGCAGAACCGCAGGGGTTCGTCCGACCAGCACCTTGTTCATTACTCGAGTCAAAGCCGTTTGAATAACGCTACTTGAAGCGACCTTACTTGAAAAACTTGATTGAAAGCGGATAGGGCCAGATTTCGCCTTCGGAGGCCTTGACGCCACCGATGATGGGAAAGACCAGGCTCACCAGCGCCAGGGCTGCCAACAGCAGAAAACCAATCCCGACGATCATCAGAATCATGCTGGCAATGGCATAAATCACCGCGCTGATCATCCAGTTGAATACCACGTGTCCGTGCGGCTCCAGGCCCGGCAGGCTGTCCTTTTTCAGAATGTAGATCACGATGGGGACAATCAGACCGGCCATCGGCACGATCAGCCCTGAGAGCACCGACAGATGCAGGATCATCGCCCAGGTACTGGTTTCCTTGTCCTGCGCTCCGGGGGCGGCCTCCGGAGAGTGTTCCTCGGTCATTGTTCTGACTCCTTCACGGCTTTTCAAGTTCAAATCGTCCAGCCTGTGCCTGGCGGCAGTCGCGGCTGACGCCGCGAACCGGCTTCGATGTTTCGAGTCTAGCACTTCCGGTCCCGCCTGCGCACCGGCCAGGCCCGACATGCCGGTCTCTGGATGGCGTCATTTCCCGTCTTTGGCCTGCGGGCGCTTCCACTCCGGAAGGCTGCGCTGCTGAGCACGGGCCAGCGTAAGCTGCTGCGCCGGCGCGTCTGCGGAGATGACGCTGCCGGCGCCGATGGTCGCACCACGACCGATGTTCACCGGAGCCACCAGCGCCGAGTTGGAGCCGATGAAAGCGCTCTCACCGATCACCGTGAGGTGCTTGTTGGCGCCGTCGTAGTTACAGGTGATGGTGCCGGCGCCGATGTTGGCTTGCGCGCCGATCTCGGCATCGCCGATGTAGCTCAGATGCGAGGCCTTCGCGCCAGCGGCCAGCCGGGCTTGCTTGATCTCGACGAAATTGCCCACTTTTACGCCGGCGGCCAGCTCCGTACCGGGCCGCAGCCGTGCAAACGGGCCGATCGAGCAGGCGCCGGTGGTGCGCACGCCCTCAAGCACGCTCATCGGCTCCACCCGGGTGCCGGCGGCCAGGTCACAGTCACGGATCACGCAGCCGGGTCCGATCGTCACCCCGTCGCCGAAATGATTGCGGCCTTCGAGCACCACGTTGACGTCGATACTCACATCGCGGCCGGCTTCGAGCGTGCCGCGCAGCTGCACGCTGTCGGGGTCGAGCAGGGTAACGCCGGCGGTCAGCAGGCTTGCGCGGGCGCGGCGCTGGAACACGCCCTCGAGCGCTGCCAGCTGGGCGCGGTCATTGGCGCCCAGCAGCTCGTCGGCGTCAGCGGCCACGATCGCCTCGACACTGCAGCCGGCGCGGGCGGCGACGCCAATACAATCGGTGAGATAGTACTCGCCCTGGGCGTTGTCGTCGCCGATGCGATCGAGCCAGGCAGACAGCCGGCCGGCGCGGGCACAAAGCACGCCACTGTTGACTTCATTGATGCGTCGCTCTTCGTCGCTGGCGTCTTTTTCTTCCCGAATGGCGGTGACGCGACCCTCGGTACGGACAATCCGACCATAGCCGGCGGGATCGTCGGCGATGAAGCTCAGCACCGCCAGATCGGCCGATGAAGCAAGCAGTGCGGCGAGCGTCTCGGTGCCAATCAACGGCATGTCGCCGGGCAGAATCAGCACCCGGGCGTGCGCATCGATCTCGGGCAGCGCCTGCAAAGCGGCGTGCCCGGTGCCGCGGCGCTCGGCCTGCAGCACCCATTCCAGCGCCTGCCCCTCCAGCGCGGCCCTGACCTGCTCGGCACCGGCGCCCACCACGACACGAATCGCAGCGGGCTCGAGCGCGCCGGCGGCGTCAACCAGATGCTGCAACATCGGCCGCCCGCCTACCGGCTGCAGCACCTTGGGACGGGCCGAATTCATCCGCTTGCCCTCGCCGGCAGCAAGAATGATCACTTCAAGCATCAGGAAAGCCCTCTATCGCAAAGCAAACCGCCAGTATATCGCCGCGGTTCGGGGCTCGGGACGCGCGCGAGACAAACCGCAGTGAAAGAAATCGATCGAGCACGTAGCTGCCGGTGGCCGCCGGAGCCAAGGGGTGAAGTTTTCCTCTGCACAGAATTCCGGGAAATCGTCGGAGGGCATGACGATTCCGGAATAAAAAAGGCCCCGGGCGAGGGAGGACCCGGGGCCTGTAGTCGGATCCGGTTTGGGGACTGTAACCGAATCCAATGGGTCCGCCTAGGGAGGGAAGCGGACCCCACCATGCGCATGGTGACTGAATAGACCAGGGCATCCGGGTAAAAGTTCCGGAAATTCACCTGAATTCATGAATAATTTCGTTCTTCGGCTTTTCCGGGCGTCGGCAATCGCCTGAGAGCCCCTAATGAGCGGATTCCCAGCTCGATCCGCTGTTGGCTTCGACCAGCAGCTCGACGTCCAGTTCGGCTGCATTCTGCATGCGCTCGATCACGCCTTCACGCACGCGCTCGAGGGCTTTGGCGTGCACTTCCAGTATCAGTTCGTCGTGCACCTGCATGACCAGCCTTGCGGGCACGTTTTCGGCCCGGATCCAGGCATCCACATCAATCATGGCGCGCTTGATGATGTCAGCCGCCGTGCCCTGCATGGGGGCGTTGATGGCAGCGCGCTCGGCGGCCTGACGGCGCTGGTTGTTGCGCGAGCGAATCTCATCGGCCCACAGGCGTCGGCCGAACAGCGTTTCCACATAGCCCTGCTCGCGCGCGCGCTCGCGAATGTCGTCCATGAAGGTGCGCACGCCCGGATAGCGGTCGAAATAGCGATCGATGTATTCCTGAGCCTGGTTGCGCGTGAGCTCGAGCTGGCGCGACAAGCCCCAGGCGCTCATGCCGTACATCAGGCCGAAATTGATCGCCTTGGCCGCGCGCCGCTGGCTGTCGTCGACCTTGTCGATGGCCAGTCCGAAGACCTCGGCGGCGGTCGCCCGGTGAATGTCCTCGCCGTCGGCAAAGGCTTTCAGCAGCCGCGCATCACCCGACAGATGCGCCATGATGCGCAGCTCGACCTGAGAATAGTCGGCCGCCAGCAGCACGCTGCCTTGCGGCGCGATAAAGGCCTTGCGGATACGCCGACCTTCGCTGGTGCGAATCGGGATGTTCTGCAGATTGGGATCGGCCGACGACAGGCGCCCGGTCGCAGTCACAGCCTGGTGGTAGTGTGTGTGCACCCGGCCGGTGCGCGGATGGATGCGCTCGGGCAGGCGGTCGGTATAGGTATTCTTGAGCTTGGCCAGGCCACGCTGCTCCAGGATCAGCCTGGGCAGTTCGTGGTTCTCGTGGGCCAACTCCTGGAGCACGTCTTCGGCCGTCGACGGCTGACCCTTGGGCGTTTTGCGCTTGACCGGCAAACCGAGCTTTTCGAACAGGATTTCCTGCAGCTGCTTGGGCGAGCCCAGATTGAACTCCTGACCGGCCTCGTTGAAAGCGGCCTCGGCCAGCTGGTCCAGCCGCTGTTCGATCTTGCGGCTCTGTGTGCGCAGCACGTCGGCATCCAGCGCCACGCCGGTGCGCTCCATGCGCGCCAGCACCGGAATCAGCGGAATCTCCAGCTCGGAATAGATGCGCGCCGGCCCGTCCAGACTTTCAAGCCGGGGCCAGAGGTGGTGATGCAACGCCAGGGTGACATCGGCATCCTCACCGGCGTAGCCGGCGGCGGTCGCGACGGGCACCTGATCGAAGGTGACCTGCTTTTTCCCCTTGCCGGCCACGTCTTCATACGGCGTCGTTCGACGCCCGAGATAGCGGGCAGCCAGAGAATCCATGTCGTGGCGCGTGGCCGTCGAATGCAGGCAGTAGGATTGCAGCATGGTGTCGTGGCGGATGCCGCCGAGCCGGATTCCGGCGCGCTCGAGCACGTTGAGATCGTATTTGAGGTGCTGGCCGACCTTGGGCCGCTCGTCACTCTCGATGACGCCACGCAGGGCTTCGATGGCTTCTGCGGCGGTGAACTCGTTGCTCTGATCGGCATGCGCCAGCGGCACATACCAGGCCTTGCCGACCTCGACGGCAAACGAGAAGCCGACCAGATCCGCATTCAACGGCTCCAGGCTGGTGGTCTCGGTGTCGAAGGCAATCAGCTCGGCTGCCTCCAGCACCTCCACCAGCGCCTGCAGCTGCTTGCGCGTGGTGACGGTCTCGACTTCCAGATCACCGCCGGCGCCCGTCCCTTCGGCCTCGCCATCGATGTATTGCTTCAGCCAAGAAGAAAACCCGAAGCGCTTGAGCAGCTCGACCATCCGCTCGCGGTCGGGCTCTCGACGCTCGAGCATCTCGCGGCCGCCGTCGAGCTCGACGGAATCGCGCAGCTCGACCAGCTCGCGCGAGAGCCTGAGCTGCTCCAGACCGGAGCGCAGGTTTTCACCAACCTTGCCGCCGATCTCTTCGGCATGCTCGATCACGCCGTCGAGATCGCCATACTGCTTGAGCCACTTGACCGCCGTCTTCGGGCCGACCTTGTCTACGCCGGGGATATTGTCGGAGCTGTCGCCCATCAGCGCCAGCAAGTCGCCGACCAGCGCCGGGCCAACGCCGAACCGCTGTTCGACCGCCTCGGGGTCGTAGCGCTTGTCCTGCATGGTGTCTTCGAGCGTCACCCCGTCGGTTACCAGCTGGGCCAGATCCTTGTCGCCGGATGAAATCAGCACCTCACGCCCGTCCTCGCGCGCCTGCCGCGCGAGAGTGGCAATCACGTCGTCGGCTTCCACTTCCTCGATCACCAGCCGCGGCAGGCCCATCGCATCGATCAGCTCGTGCAGCGGCTCGATCTGGCTTCTGAGCTCGTCGGGCATCGGCGGCCGATTGGCCTTGTATTCGGCATAGGTGGCGTGGCGGAAGGTCTTTCCGGGCGCATCGAAAATAACCGCGACCTGCCCCGGCTGGTACTGCTCGAGCATGCGCCGCAGCATGTTGGCGACGCCGAAAACGGCGCCGGTAGGCTGCCCGTCGGCGCTGGTCAGGCTGGGCAGGGCATGGAAAGCGCGGTAAAGGTAGGAAGACCCGTCAACCAGACACACTGGAGCTTGTTTGGACATGCTCGGCAATTCCGTGAAACGTGGCCGCCCATCATAACGCTCGCGGTGCAGCAGCCAGCGCGCGCGTGCTGAATCAACGGGGTCACAGCCATGTCTTTGCTAGACTGGGAGGCAGTCACTCTGGAGCACTCCACCATGCTGCGTCCTGTTCTGCTTGTTTTTGCGATCACGCTGATGATGGCTCCAATTCCGGCGCTGTCTCAGAACGAGCCACCGCCGTCGGATGCGCCACCGCCACCACCGATTCGCGAGCCGCTGCCGCCCAAGGTGCAGGATCCGGACGAGCAGATCCAGCCGCAGGTGGTCATTCGCCGCGAAGACGACCGCATCGTCGAGGAGTACAGCTCCGGCGGCCAGGTCTACATGATCAAGGTCACGCCGCTCGAAGGCGGGCCTTCCTATTATTTGATCGACGACGACGGTGACGGCCAGCTCGAGAGCCGGCACGAACACATGGCACCGGTCAAGCCCGCCTACTGGAAGATTGCCGAGTGGTGAGCAGGGTTCAGCCGCCGCCCAGCCGGTTTGCCAAAGCCAGGTACTGATACAGCGAGAGCGTCTCGGCCCGGGCCTTCGGGTCGACTCCCGCCGCCGCAATCGCCGCCTCGTCCAGGCCCCCCTTCAGGGCGTTGCGCAGGGTCTTGCGACGCTGGCCGAAGGCGCGGCGGACAACTTCTTCGAGCTGCGGCAGCCGGGCAAGGGTTTCGGCGTCAAGCCGCTTCGGCACCAGGCGCACAATGGCCGAATCCACCTTCGGTGGGGGCCGGAATGCGCCCGGCGGCACGTTGAACAGGCGCTCGGTCCGGCAGTGAAAAGCCGCCATCACCGACAGGCGGCCGTATTGTTTCGATCCGGGGCCGGCCACCAGGCGATCGACCACTTCCTTTTGCAGCATGAAGTGCATGTCGCTGATCGAATCGCGCCACTGGAACAGGTGAAACATGATCGGCGTGGAAATGTTGTAGGGCAGGTTGCCCACCACCCGCAATCCTGACGCTGGCGCCGCGAGAGTGGCCGCATCGACTTGCAGCACATCGGCCTGAAGGACCGCCAATCTCTCGGGAAATTCCAGACGCTCGGGCAGTGTCGCGGCCAGATCGCGATCAAGCTCGATGGCGGTCACGCGCGCACCGGCCTCCAGCAGCGGCCGGGTAAGCACGCCTTCACCCGGGCCGATCTCGATGATGGTGTCGTCCTCGCCGGGCCTGATGGCGGCAACCAACCGGGCTATAACGCCGGGGTCGTGAAGAAAATGCTGGCCGAAGCGCTTGCGCGGCCGATGCGGCTTGATCACGGCAGCGCCATCAGCGAGCGGTCCGGCCATCCGGCCGCCGCATGCCGCGCGCCTGGCTGATGGCGGCGTTCAGGCTGCCGGAGTCGGCTCTGCCGGTGCCGGCCAGATCAAAGGCCGTGCCGTGATCGACCGAGGTGCGTATGAACGGCAGCCCCAGGGTCACGTTGACGGCATGGCCAAAACCGATGTGCTTGAGCACCGGCAGGCCCTGATCGTGATACATCGCCAGCACGGCGTCGAACGTGCGCAGGCGATCGGGCACGAAGGCGGTATCGGCAGGCAGCGGTCCGGTCAGGGCCATGCGCCGGCCAAGTCTCGCCATCAGCGGCTCGATGATTTCGATCTCTTCGCGCCCCAGATGCCCGCCCTCGCCGGCGTGCGGATTGAGACCGAGCACGGCAATATCGGGAGCGGCCAGACCGAACTGGTTGCGCAGCCCTTGATGCAGGATCTCGAGCGTCTGGCCGAGGCTGTCGCTGGTAACCGCCGCAGGCACGTCGGCCAGCGGCAGATGAGTGGTGGCCAGCGCCACCCGCACCCGCCCGGCAACCAGCAGCATGACCACCCGCGCCACCCCGGCTTCAGCAGCAAGAAACTCGGTATGGCCGCTGAATGCCACTCCGGCTTCGTTGATGACCCCCTTGTGCACGGGCCCGGTCACCAGGCCGTGAACGCGCCCGGCCTGGCAGTGGCGCACCGCCGTTCGCAGGCATTCGAGCACGTACTGGGCATTGGCCGGGTCGGGGTGCCCGGGCCGGACCGGTTGCCGGAGCGCAACGGGCAGACAGCGAATGCCGCCGGTGGCGCCGGAGTCGACCGAGCTCAGCTCGTGTACCGCGGTGTCCAGGCCCAGCCGTTCGACAGTCCGGCGCAGCAAATCGGGATCAGCCACCAGGACCAGGCCCGGATCCATCAGCGCGACCCGACAGGCCAGTTCCGGCCCGATCCCGGCGGGCTCACCCGGCGTGAGAATGAGCTGCTCGAGCGCCATCGATGCCGCGACTACAGGCGAATCTCGACGAACGATTCATTGCGCATCTCGCGCATGAAGCGATCCAGCTCTTCCTGGGATTTCTGCTCTCTGAGCATTTCCCGCGCCTGAGCGCGCCGGATGTCTTCACCGCGGTCGGTCTGGCGCACGTCAAGCAGCTTGATCAGGTGCCAGCCCTGCGCGCTCTGAAACGGCTCGCTCAATTCACCGGGCTCGAGTGTCTCCACTACCTGCTGAATATGCCGCCCCTCGCTGCCGGGAGGAAACCACTCCATCATGCCGCCGATGTTGGCGGTCGACGAGTCATCGGAGTACTCCCGCGCCAGCTTGGCAAAGTCCTCGCCCTGCTCGACTCGCTGCCTGAGATCCTGAATTTCCTCGCGCGCCTGCTCGGGCGTGAGCAGCTCCGACGGGCTGATCAGCAAATGGCGCGCACGATACTCCTCGACCATCATGGCGCCGGCCTCGCGCACATCGCGAATCTTGAGAATGACAAAGCCTGCCGGCGTGCGCAACGGCTCGGTCACCTGACCGGGCTGCGTGCCCTCGATGGCTTCGGCAAACACCCTGGGCAGAGCGCTGGCGCTACGCCAGCCGACATCGCCGCCCTCCAGTGCGTCCGGCGCCTGGGAGTAGCTGATGGCAGCCGCGGAGAAGGCCATGCCTTCATCGAGCTGATCATAAATCTGCGCAATTCGCGACTCGGCCTGACGCACCTCGGCGGGCGAGGCCGATTCCGGCACGGTAATGACGATCTGCGACAGCAGGTATTCCTGCCCGCTGAAGCGTTCGGATGCGAGCATGATGTCGACTTCGGTCTCGCTGATCTCGTCCATCGACTCGACAATGCGCTGCTGCATGCGCGAAACCATGATCTCGTTGCGAATTTCACGGCGAAACTCGGAAAAGTCGATGCCGTCGGACTCCAGTGCATCGCGCAGCTCGGTGAGGGAAAGCCGGTTCTGCTGGGCCACCCGATTGAGCGCATTATCGACATCCGCATCGGAGACGCGAATGCCGCCCTGCTCGGCGCGCTGCAGCTGCAGGCGCTGTACGATCAGGCGCTCGAGCACCTGCTCTTCCATGACGCTGCGCGGCGGCAGATTTTCGCCCCGGGCCCTGACCTGTTGCTCGATCGTCTCGATCGCCTCGTCGAGCTCGCTTTGCAAAATGACGTCTTCTTCAACCAACGCCACGATGCGATCGATGGTCTCGCTTTTGCTCCCGCCCTGATTCTCGGTTGCATCCTGAGCGAAGGCCGGCAGCGGCACCAGCAGCGCCAGCAGCGCCAGCACGGTCAGGGTTTGAGTCTTTGCCTGTTTCATTACGGTTCCGGTTGTCTTTGGAAGAAAATCGGGTCAGCGCCACAGCGCATCGGAAAACAGCTGGTAGGGGGCACGGCCAACGCTGCCCAGGCCCTTGAGCTCCAGCTCCAGGAAAAATGCCGTGCGCTTGTCCGATTCGCGGTTGCGCACCCATTCGCGCGCGGTCAGTCGCAGCGACCAGCAGCAGCTGTCGTATTCCAGCCCGCCGAGCATTTCCAGTGTCTCATTTTCCTCGAACGAATAAGTCACACGGCCAATCAGGTTCAACTGCCCGGTTACCGGGTAACGAAAGCGCAGATCCGCCTGGTCGACCCGGTCGCGGCGAAAACGATAACCCAGGGCCAATTGCCGCGCATCCCGACCCTGCCAGTTGAGACCCAAACGCGCAACTTCGGTTTCACTGGCTTCGTCATCCCACTGCAGCCCGGCCTGAAGCGCCAGCCGACGCGCCGGCCGCCAGGTCATTTCGGCCACCGTCGCAGAGCGGCCGCGGGTTTCGACGGCCTGGTCATCAAGCTGCACGCGCAGGTCGCGAAAATAGACGATCTGGCCAACGCTGGCCTCCAGGCGGCTGAAGCCGTCTTCGGCATCGAGCAGGCGAGAGGTCAGCGCCAGCGTGAGCTGATTGGCATCGCCCTGGCGGTCAGGGCCGCTGAAGCGGTTGTAGTGAAACAGCTGGCTGAATCCGAAGGTCAGATCACGGGTGTCGAAATCCGGATAGTGCGCCTGCTCCCGATACGGCACGTACAGATAATACAGCCGCGGCTCCAGGGTCTGGACGCGTCCGCTGCCCAGCCTGCGCTCGAAGGTCAGCCCGGCATCGACGGTGGTGATCGGCAGGGTTCGATCGAGGCTGGATTGCATGCCGTGGTCGAGCTGATAGGCCGTGGAGCGCAGCCCCACGGCCGGGCGCACGTGCCAGCCGGGCCGAACCAGATCGTAGTGCAGGCGCGGAAACAGATCGACACGCGTTCCGGTCACGCCTACATCGCGATCGAAGTACACCGCTTCGGCATCGAGCGAGAAGCGCAGGTTGCCGGGCATCGGCCGGTCCACGTCGAGCAGCGCCCGCGGCAGGCGCCGGTAGGGCTCGCGCCCGGGGCCGACGGACTCATCGAGCACCTGAAAGGTATCGGCCAGCAGGTCCAGCGCCCAGTAGCGCCCGGTGCCGCGCAGGCTCACCGAAGAACGCAGAAACTGAATCGCCGAATCGTTCAGGTTGCTGCCCAGATCGATGAAGTAATTTTCGTCGCTGGCGCGCTGCAGGTCCGCGCGTGCCGACCAGCCCGGCGCGGGCCTGATGCGGTAGTCGAACTGGCCATAATAACGACTGTTCCCGGTTCTGCGGTCATCGGGCAGCCACTCCATGCGAAATTCACCGGCCTGGCTCGGCGTGAGAAAACGATGCTCCAGCCCGAGGATCGGCCCGCGTTTTTCAATCCAGCGGCCGGTAATGGTGGCGTCCTGGTTGGGGGCAATATTCCAATACCAGGGCACGGACAGATCGAAGCCGTCATTGGCCGAGTAACCGAAGCCGGGATAGAGAAAGCCGCTCTTGCGGCTGTCATCGAGCGGAAAACTCAGCCACGGCGTATACAGCAGCGGAAAGCCCTTGAAGCTCAGGCGGGCGTTGCGGGCCCGGCCGACGCCGGCCTCCAGATCCATGTCCACGCTGGAGGCCTCCAGCCGCCAATCGGGCTGCTCTGGCGGGCATGTGGTGAAGCCAAAGCTCTCCAGGCGCGCATTTTCCGGGCTCTCCAGGGCGACCGAGGCGGCCGAGCCGTGCGCTGTCGTTCCGGGAATGGCGTAATGAACTTGTTCAAAACGGCCGGACCGGCTGCGTGTTTCATAGACGGCACGCTCGGCATCGACATTGAGCCGCGGATCGCTGTAGCGCAGCCAGCCGGGTATGCGCACCCGCCCACTGTCGGGTTCATAGATGAGCTCATCGGTTTCGAGCTGCTGGTGCCCCTGCTGCAGCCGCACGCTGTCGCGGAAGCGCACCTGTTCCTGGCGGCTGGCGTCCAGGCGCCCGGCGTGAATATCCGTGACCCCGAGCGGCGCATCCTGCGAGACCTCGGGAATACGCAGCGGCGCCGGCGGCGGACAAGCCATGGCCGCGCCGACCTGCTCCGCCCCGGGCGCGGGAGCCTGGGCCAGCGCCAGTGCGATTACGGCAGACAGCAGTTGAATCGAATACAAGTCGGGTCGGCGTTGCGAGATAGCCGGTTAAGTTTGCACATCCTTGGCCATTGTTCAATGGCTTGCGCCAAGAAATTCCGCACGCCGGGAAGAATCTCCCCGCGCCAGATAACGTGCGTGAGCGTACAGGCAGCTCAAGTGGGCGTAACACTCGGTTTGAAAATGCGACTGGAAAGCTGCGACGCCGGACTCATAGGTGGCCAGCATCGCCAGATGTGCATTGTTGATGTCACGCGCCTGCCAGGCCCGGATCCGGGCACTGTCGTGGCGCCGGACCAGCTCACTGAGCCGGGCATCGAGTCGCTCGAACTCACGCCGCTTGATTCGGGCCAGTCTTTCCCGATCAGTGGTCCCCGCATAGCCATCGGCCAGGCGCTGACGGGCAGCCAGCAGCAGCTCGTTGAGCTGCCGATTCAGCCGCTGATCCGTCTGCCATCGCTGCAGACCCTCGTCAGCGCCACGATGCGCCAGCCAGCGCCGGGTGCCCACACGGGCGACAAAAGTTGCGAAGGCCTCGCTAAAGGCGGCATCACCGCGCACATAAAGCAGCTCATGGGCAAGCTCGTGAAAAATCAGCTCGGCCAGGGCCGGGTCGGGCAGCGCAAGCATGCTCTCGAGCACCGGATCGGCAAACCAGCCCAGCGTCGAGTAAGCCGTGGCCGGGTAGACCGCCACGTCGAAACCACCCGCCTCCAGCCGCGCCGCCAGCTCGGCTGCCTGCCGATGGCGAAAGAATCCGCGGTAGGCGACACAGCCGACCAGTGGATAACACCAGGTTCGGGGCCGCACCGAATGGCGCGGCGCCGCCACCACGTTCCACAGCGGCGCCCGGCGCCCGAGATCGGCGTAAAGGGTGTAGCTGCCGCTGTCTGGCAGCCCCAGCTCGCGCGTTGCGAAATCACGTATGTCGAGTACCGTGCGCAAGCGCTCGGCGAGGGCGGGTGGAGTGGCCGGATCGGCCAGCAATTGTGCGATATCCTCGCGCTTGGTCAGAACCTCGATCTGGCCGCGGGCGGCCTGGCCGTACCAGGCCATCGTGGCACAGCCGGCCAGCCCCGGCAGCCACAGCAACAGGAGCAGAAACTTGAGCGACGAGTGGTATCTGGACGACAACTTCTGGCGCAACTTCGGTTCACTGATGTTCAACGCAGACACTTTCGCGCGCGGCCGGCAGGAAGTCCAGCAGCTGCTCGAACTGCTGGGCGATCCGCCCGCAACCGTCCTTGATCTGGGCTGCGGCCCGGGCCGACACGCCCTGCCGCTGGCCGATGCCGGCCTGAAAGTCACTGCCGTCGACACCAGCCCGTCGCTGCTGCAACAGCTTGCCGCCGGCCGCGGGCAGCGTGATATCGAGCTCGTCGAAGCCGACATGCGCGAATTCGAGCGCCCGCAGGCCTTCGACCTGATCGTCGTGATGTGGACAAGCTTTGGCTATTTCACCGCCGAAGCCGATCACCGGCGCGTGCTCGACCGCATTCGCGCCAGCCTGGCGCCGGGCGGCCGGCTGATACTTGACCTGGTGGGCCTGGAGTATCTCTGCCGCAACCTGCAGCCGGTGCACCTGACCGAATACGACGACGGGCGCCTTCTGATCGAGCGCCCCGCCCTGGTCGAAGACATGACGCGGCTGGAAAACGAGTGGCTGCTGATCGACGGCGATCGCGTACATCGCCACGAGTTCTCGCATCGCGTCTGGTCGGCGGGCGAAATCGGCAGCCTGCTGCGGTCATCCGGCTTCAGTATCGAGGCAAACTGGGGCGACTACGACGGCGAACCCTATGACCTCGATGCAGAAAGGCTGATCGTTGTAGCCGGTCATTGAAACCGGATCCTGTAGAGCGCAATCGGTTCGTTATCGCGGCGCGAAATCGTCCGGCGTGCATTCATGATGCGCTCGAAGCGCAGGCCCAGCCTTGCGGCCACGACCTTGGAGGCAATGTTGGGTGGATCGATGACAGCGACCAGGCTGGAAAGCCCCATGACATGACGCGCATACTCGACATAAGCGCTGGCCGCTTCGGTTGCGAACCCCCGGCCCCAGTAGTCCTTCCAGACCCACCAGCCAAGCTCGAAATCGCCGTTGTCGAGCTGCTGCATGCCAACCACGCCGATGACCTCGCCGCTGGCCTTGAGCGCCGTGGCGCCAAAACACACGCCGTGCTGCGTCAGGTGGCGGCGCTGGCGCTCCAGCATCTGATCGATGGCCTCATCGGACCAGGTCTGCCCCCGGGTGACGTAGCGCATCATTTCGGCGTCTCTGGCCATGCGCGCCAGCGCCGGGCGATCCTCGCGGCGCCATGGCCGAATGATCAAGCGCTCGGTTTCCAGCGTCGTCATGCAGCAGTTCTCCAGCAGTCGGGCCCGTCCAGCGCTGGACGGGATATCAAGAGGGTACCACCCGGCTTGGCGCTGGCGAACGCCTCACCCTCGGACTAAAATGCAAGGCTCGGTCGAACTCGTGCAGAGCCTGTCCGGATTCGGACCGGCATTTCGTTATTGGGGTACACGCTCAATACATCCTGCCCGCAGGTGCAGCTGCATGACGGGGCAAAAGATACGGATCATTTCAGGAGGAGACACCATGAAATTCAAATTGATTGCCGGCCTGTGCGCACTGGGCTTGCTGACCGGCTGCCCCGCTGCGGGCACGACCACACAGGTGCGTAACAGCGGCTCCGGGCCCAGCATCGGCGAAGCACGCGCGGCAGATTACAACGGCCCGCAGGCGCGCATTGCCGTGGCCCGCTTCGAAAACAAGGCCAGCAACTCCGGCCGCTGGTGGAACCAGTCCATCGGCGACGGCATGGCCGACATGCTGACCACCGCGCTGTTCAATTCGGGGCGCTTCATCGTGCTCGAGCGACAGGCCGTGGACGACATTCTGGCCGAGCAGGACTTCGGCGCCAGCGGGCGCGTGCGCCAGGACACCGCTGCCGCCATTGGCGAGGTTGAAGGCGCCGAGCTGCTGGTGGTTGCCGCGGTGACCGAGTTTTCCGAAAACGCCAGCGGCAGAAGCGGCTCCTTCGGCGGCAGCCGCATCGGCAAGGTCGTCGGCAGCATCGCCGGCGGTTCAAGCAGTGCCCACATGGCCATCGACCTGCGCATCATCGACACGACCACCAGCCGTGTACTGGCCGCCACCAGCGTCCAGGGCGAAGCCAAGGACTTCGATATCGGCGGCGCCCTGGCCGGCTACACCGGCCGACACTCGCTGGGTGGCTCGCTGTCCGCCTGGGAAAACACGCCGCGCGAAAAGGCGCTGCGCCAGGTCATCGGCAAGTCGGTCGAAGAGATCGTGCGCCGCACGCCGCAGCGCTATTACCGCGAAGGCGGCAGTCAGTCGGCCGGCTATCAGGCCAGCAACACCGGCAGCGGTGGCGGCGGCACCGGCGAGCGCGTAGTCATCACCGCCAATTCGCTCAACGTGCGCTCCGGACCCAACGGTGAAAGCCCGGTGCAGTTCAGCCTCACCTCCGGCGCCATGGCCAACGTGCTGACACGCGCCGGCGACTGGATCCAGATCCAGGACAGCCAGGGACGCACCGGCTGGGTGGCTTCCGAATACACGCTCAGCGTTCAGTAACCGCCCCTGGCGGCGCCGCATTGCACGGCTCTGAGAAAGGCCCCGCCCGGCATCGGGCGGGGCCTTTTTTCTGCCATCAGGCAACGCCCCGGACGCCGCCTGAAATCAAAGCCGAAGGCGTTCCGCCCGGCTTGCGGTGTGAACGCTTTGAGCAGGTATTTCTCCCGGCGCAAGAGAGCCGAAAAGGCACGAAAGGATGCGCTTGAAAGTCAACGCCGGAATCCCGCGATCCGGTATTGCAGAGCTCGCAGCAAGAAGCAGCGGACTCCTTCGGGGAGCGGGCTTTACTGCGGCTTTTGATCAGTGCCGTATCGCGGTCCGGAACCGCTCCTGCAGAGGCTGGCGCCAGTGCTCGGCTGCAAAGGCCGGCAGCAGAGGCAACCCGCCATGAGCGGCCATCCAGGCCGCTGCTCCGAGCAAGTGGCCCGATTCTTGCCCGTGGCGTAGAATCGAAGGCATGAGACAGGGAGCAGGCCTCCAGCTCAAGCTGGGTCAAAAACTCAAACTGGCACCGCAGCTGCGGCAGGCCATCGCGTTGCTGCAGCTCAACCGGGTCGAGCTGCGGCAGACCATCCGCGAGGCGCTCAACACCAACCCCATGCTCGAACGTGCCGACGAGCCGCTTGACGATGATGATATCGGCGAGGAGACCGGCAGCGAAGAACGCGACGAAATCGAGCTCGACTACGGCGACGACTACGGTTTCGACGACCTGCCGGAAGGCTATTCCGTCGGCGCCGGCCCGGCACCCGATTACGACGAATTCATCAGCGACCGGGCCGATGAATCGCTGCAGCAGCACCTGCTGTGGCAGGTCAATCTGGCGGGCATGAGCGAAACCGACGAGGCCATTGCGCGGGCCATCGTCTACGCTCTGGACGAAGACGGCTATCTCCAGGACGATCTGGCCACCCTGCGAAGCTCGCTGGCACCCGAGTACCTGGTCAGCATCGAGGAGGTCGCCGCCGTCCTCGAACGTGTGCAGCGCTTCGAGCCCCTTGGCGTGGCCAGCCGCAGCGTGGGCGAAAGCCTGCTGCTGCAGCTTAAAGCCATGTCATCGAGCACCCCGGCGCTTGGCCTGGCCTGTCACCTGGTTGAACGGCATCTGGATGCGCTCGGAAAGCAGGATATTCGCGCCCTGGTTCGCGCTACCGGCATGACCGAGAGCGAAATTCAGGCCGCACTGGCGGTCATTCGACGCTGCAACCCGCACCCCTGCGCCCGCTTTGGTCGCGAGGATGAAAACTACATCGTCCCCGATGTCTACATTCACCCTGCCGAAGACGGCTGGCGGGTCACGCTCAATCCCGACAACGACCCGGGCCTGCGGCTCAACGGCGTGTACCTCAAGCTGGCGCGGCAGGCGCGGGGCGCGGACAAGGAGTACCTGAGAGATCAGCTTCAAGAGGCGCGCTGGCTGATCAGCGGGCTGGAGATGCGCAATCAGACCCTGCAGGCCGTCGCCGGCGCCATCGCCGAACGCCAGCATAACTTCTTCAGCCAGGGCGAGGCCGGGCTCGAACCCCTGCTGCAGCGTGAAGTCGCCGAGGCGATCGATGTTCACGAATCCACCGTATCGCGGGCGACGACCGAAAAGTACGTGCATACGCCGCGCGGAACTTTCGAGCTGAAGTATTTCTTCTCGACGGGAATAGACACTCAGGACGGCCAGCAAGTGGCCGCCACCGCGGTCAAGGCACAGCTGAGAAAGCTGATCGGAGAAGAGATCCCGAACAAGCCACTGTCGGATCAGGCGCTGGCCGACCAGCTGGCCGGAAACGGCATCAAACTGGCGCGGCGAACGGTAGCCAAATACCGTGAGCAGCTGGGCATTCCCGGCTCGGCCCAGCGCCGGCGAACGGCACGGCTACATGCGAATTGAACGCCGCCATGGACTATCATTGCCGGACTGCCGGGTTGATAACATGGGCTTTGGCAACAAGGACTTGAGCAAACCTGAAGGAGCGAGTCGATGCAGATCGAAGTCACTGGACACAACATTGAAGTCACCCAGGCCCTGAAAGCCTACATTACCGAAAAGAGTGAGCGTCTCGAGCGTCATTTCGAAAACCTCATCTCGGGTCACTTCGTGTTGCGTCTCGAGAAGCTCGAGCACATTGCCGAGGGCACCGTCATGGTCGGCGGACGCACCAATCCGCTGCACGCGGAGGCGCAATCGGAAGACATGTATGCCGCCATTGACCTGCTGATGGACAGGCTCGACCGCCAGGTCCGCCGACACAAGGATAAGGTCACCTCACACCGCAGTTCGCCACCGGCTGAAGCCGAGTAGCGCGCTGCGCTGATCAAAGGAAGGGGTTCGAACTCATGCAGCTTGTTGACGTGCTCTCCGCCGAACGCATTGCAGTCGACATCTCCGCTTCGAGCAAGAAGAGTCTGCTGGAGAAGGTGGCCCGCCTGCTGGCTGCTGCTCCCGGCAGCGCCAGTACGCGAGATATTTTCGACAGTCTCTGCCAGCGCGAGCGGCTGGGATCGACCGGGTTGGGGCACGGCGTGGCCATACCGCATGGCCGCGTCGATAACCAGAACGACGTGTCCGGCGCCATGGTCCGACTCAAGAGTCCGATCGATTTCGATGCCCCCGACCACGAAAAGGTCGATCTGTTCTTTGCCCTGGCGGTGCCCGAGCAATGTACGGACACGCACCTGCGCCTGCTGGCCGAGATGGCAGAACGACTCGGCCGCGCTTCACAGCGCGACGCGCTGCGAAGCACCGACGACCCCGACGAGCTGCTGCGTCTGTTGTCCACCAGTCCGGCCGATGTCGCGGCGCAATGACCCAGCGCATCACCCCGGCCGAACTCTATGACCAGTTTGCCGACCGCCTCGACCTGCGCTGGGTCAGCGGCAAGGCGGAAGCCGGCAGGCGCGAACTCGAACCCACCGGCTTTCATTCGCGCCCTTCCCTGGTCGGGTTTCTGACCCCGATTCATTCCACCCGCATCCAGGTCATCGGGCGCGAGGAGCTCGACTGGCTCGATGGCCTGCCCGCGCGTGCGCGCTGGCGAACGCTTGCCCGGATCATGGGCGACGAGCCGGCGGCAATCATCGTGGCCAACGGTCTGGAAGTAGCAGACGATCTGGCCCGGCTTGCAGAAGAGAACGACACACCGCTGCTGACCTCCAGCCAGAATGACTGGGAGCTGGTCGACTTCCTCGAATACCAGATTTCACGCCGCCTTGCCGCTCGCGAGACCCGGCACGGTGTGTTCATGGAGATCTTTACCATCGGCGTGCTGATTACCGGCGAATCGGGCACCGGCAAGAGCGAATTGGCGCTGGAGCTGCTCACGCGCGGCCACCGCCTGATTGCCGATGACGCACCCGAGTTTACCCAGCTCACCCCGGACATCATCGAAGGCTCCTGCCCGCCGGTGCTCAAGGAGTGCCTGGAAGTCCGCGGCCTGGGCATCCTCAATATCCGCCGCATGTTCGGAGATACTGCCGTCAAGGCCAGCAAGTATCTGCGGCTGATCATTCACCTGCACCTGCCGCAAAGCGGCGACAGCGAACCCGACCGCTTGCAGGGCAATGCTTCACAACACCAGGTGCTCGACCTCAAGATCCCGCAGATCAACCTGCCGGTTCTGGCCGGGCGCAACATGGCAATCATCGCCGAGGCTGCGGTACGCGACTTCATGCTGCGCATGAAGGGCTTCGATGCCGCCGCCGAGTTTGTCGAACGCCACGGGAGGCTATTGGCTGACAAGCAATGAACAGTCCATTGATCATCGTTTCCGGCTTGTCGGGCAGCGGCAAGACCGTTGCCCTGCAAGCGCTCGAAGACCTGGGTTATTACTGTGTGGACAACCTGCCCGGCGCGTTGCTTCCCGAGCTGGCACGCGAGGTGCGCAACCAGCCCGGGCGCTATCCCAGAGTGGCGATGGGCATCGACGCACGCAGCGGCCCGGAAGGCCTCGAGCGTCTGCCCGAGCTGCTGGATTCGCTGCCCGGCGATCGGCCATTCGAGCTGCTCTACCTCGACACCGACAAGAAAGTGCTGGTGCGCCGGTTCAGCGAAACCCGGCGCCGGCATCCGCTGAGCGATCTCGGCGGCGTCGAAACCGCGATCGAAGCCGAACGCAAGCTGCTGGCCCCCATTCGCGACAAGGCCGACTGGATCATCGACACCTCCGAAAGCAACATCCATCAGCTTCGGCGGCAGGTCTGGCGCGCTATCGGGGTGACCCGAAACGAACCCGTGCAATCGCTGGTGCTCGAGTCCTTCGCCTTCAAAAAGGGCGTGCCCCGCGACGTCGACATGGTGTTCGACGCCCGCTGCCTGCCCAATCCACACTGGCAACCGGGCCTGCGCGCGCACACCGGGCTGGAATCACAGGTGCGTGACTATCTGGAGTCGCATCCCATCGTCGACGAGTTCTGCGATGATCTTCTGGCTTTCATCCGGCGCTGGTTTCCGGCCCTGGCCGAAGACCAGCGCAGCCTGGTGACCGTGGCCATTGGCTGCACCGGCGGCCAGCACCGCTCGGTCTACGCGGTCGAGCGCATCGCACGTGAATTGCGCAAGGACGAACTGCGTGTGCTGGTCAGCCATCGGGAGCTGGAGCAATGACCGGCATTGTCGTGGTCACCCACGCCGCCTTGGGCGAAGCCGTCCGTCACGAGGCGGAGAACATTCTCGGCTACGCGCTGCCGGTGGTCACCGTGGCGGTCAGCTACCGCACGCAAATCGAAGCCACGCTCAAGCATCTGCGCGAGACCTTTGCGCGCAGCGCCGATGCCCAGGGCCTGCTGGTAATAACCGACCTGCCCGGCGCCACCCCGCACAACCTGGCCACTCAGGCGGCACAGGCCATGGGCTACCCGGTGGTTTCCGGATTGAATCTGCCCATGCTGCTGAAGGTCACCAACCACGCCGACAATCCCCCGGCCGAACTTGCTCAACTGGCGGTCGCCGGTGGCACCCAGGGCGTCGTGCAGTCATGAAGACCGTCGAACTGGAGCTGATCAACCGGCTTGGCCTGCATGCCCGCGCCGCCAGCAAGCTGGTGCAGACCGCCTCCGGTTTCGACAGCCAGATCTGGCTGAGTCATGGCGACAAGCGCGTCAACGCCAAGTCCATCATGGGCGTGCTTCTGCTGGCCGCACCCTGTGGCAGTCAACTGACGCTGGAGGTCGACGGCGCCGATCAGGACAGCGCCGCTGACGCCATCGCGCAGCTCGTCTCCAATCGTTTCGGAGAGGGCGAGTGAGCCTGGCGCTGACCGGCATCGGAGTCACGGCCGGCATTGCACTGGGCCGAGTGCATCGGCTCACGCCCGGCGAGCTGGCCCTGCCCGAGTATCGCCTCGAAGCCGACGCCGTGGAGGCGGAAATTGACCGTATTCGGCGGGCCGTCAAACGCGGCAACGCCTTTCTCGAAGGCGTGCTCGAGCGCATTGGCGAGTCCGGTGGTGAAACCGCGCGGGAACTGCTGGAAGCGCATCGCCTGATCCTGCACGACCCGATGCTGGTCGAGTCGGCCTGCGAGCGCATCCGCAACAATCGCGTCAACGCCGAGTGGGCGCTGGCACGACAGGCCGACGAGCTGCAGGAGCAGTTCCGGCGCCTTGACGACGAATACCTGGCGCTGCGTCGCGAGGACCTCGAACAGGTCGTCAATCTGATCCAGCGCGAACTGGCCGAGCAGCCCCCGGCACTCCTCAACGCCCAGGTACCGCATCAGCTCAGCGACACGATTCTGATCTCGACCGAACTGACGCCGGCGGACCTGACCATCCTGAGCCAGCGGCGGGTCGCCGGCCTGGTTACCGAGCACGGCGGCCCCTGGTCGCACACGGCCATCCTCGCTCGCAGCCTGGAAATTCCCATGATCGTGGGTGTGCACCACGCCCTCGAGCTGCTCGACGAGGGCGAGCGCCTGGTGCTGGACGGTCATTACGGCGCCGTGCTGGTCAACCCCGACGACAGCCTGCAGCGCCACTATGCCGACAAACAGGCGGCCAGCGAGCGTCATCGCGGCGAACTCAAACGCTTCATCTCCCGACCCGCGCGTACGGCCGACGGCAAGTCCTTCCAGATTTACGGCAACGCCGAACTGCCGATCGAATTCGAGCGCTGCATGCATACCGGCGTCGCCGGTATCGGGCTGATGCGAACCGAGTATCTTTTTCTCGACGAGCACATGCCCGATGAGGAGGCGCAGTACCGCGCCTACCGCGATGCCATCCAAGCCATGGGCGGCAAGCCGGTCACTATCCGCACGCTCGACGCCGGGGGCGACAAGCTGCCCGACGCGCTGGCGCTCACCCAGGGCGCCAATCCCGCCCTGGGCCTGCGCGGCTTGCGCCTGTCGCTGTCGGTTACCGATCTGTTCCGAGCGCAGCTGCGCGCCATTCTGCGCGCCTCGACCGAAGGCTCACCGGTGCGCATCCTGCTGCCGATGCTGACCAACGTGGACGAAATCGCCCAGGCCCGCCAGCTGATCGCCGAATGCCGGGAGGCCCTGCGCGCCGAAGGCCTGGCCATCGATCCGGAGCTGCCGGTCGGGGGCATGATCGAAACGCCGGCGGCCGCGCTCAACGTCGATGCCATGGCCACTGCGCTGGACTTTCTGTCCATCGGCACCAACGACCTGATCCAGTACGTGCTGGGCATCGATCGCCAGGACGAGCTGGTCAGCTACCTTCACGATCCGGCCCATCCGGCCCTGGTCGAGCTGATCGGCCGGATCGTCGAAGCGGGTCGGCGGCATGACCTCGAAGTGACCGTCTGCGGCGAGCTGGCCGGCGACGAGCGCGCCGCCCGGTTGCTGCTGGGGCTGGGCGTGACCAACTTCAGCATGCCGCCGGCGCGCGTGGCCGCGGTCAAGAAGAGCCTGATCGAGGCCAGTGCGGATCGCTGCGAACAGATCGTCGAGCGCTTTCTCGCCGACGGCAGCCAGCGCGGCGCGGAGCTGCTCGAAACACTCTGGCATTCCGGCGGGGCTCGATAAGACTTCATGCGCATTCTCTACCTGACCCTGGAGCCGCCGCTGGATCCCGAGCACGTAGCGACTGGCAACCAGCTGCGCGCGGCAATGCTCAGCGAAACGCTTTCCGCCGCCGGCCACGAGATCATCCAGCGACACAACCCGGAATGGACACACTCGGCCCTCGGAAGGTGCATTCACAAGATACGTCCGGACGTGCTTGTGCTCGGTTACTGGCAGCTCGCCGAGCGCCTGCCCGACAAACTCGACCAGGCGGTCGTGATCGACTGCATCGCGCCGCGTCCGCTGGAAGAGCACTTTGTCGATCCGCTCACCACCCGGCCAATGATCGCGCGCTACGTGCAAGCGCTCTCCCGGGCGGATCTGATCCTGGTCGGCAACGCCCGCCAGCGCATCCTGCTGGCCGGCTGGCTGCTGGCTGCCGGTGAGGATCTGCGCGGACATGTACCGATCATCGAAGTGCCGCTGGCCGTCAAGGCGCCGCAAAACGCACGAGAGTATCGCCACAAGCCGCTGCGTCTGGTCGCCGGCGGCCAGGACTGGCCCTGGCGCGACGGCTCGGCCTGGCTGGCCGACCTGGCAGCGGCGCAGGCGCCCGGCGAGCTCGAGCTGCATCATTTCGGAAGCGTTGAGACCGGCATCGACGCGATTGGGCACGGCATGCGTTCATGGCGACAATGGCAGAACTTTCTCGACACGCGGGCACATATCGGCGTCGAGCTGGCCAAGGCCAACTTCGAGCGCGAGCTGGCGCAGCCCTTTCGAATCGCCTCGTTCCTGCAGGCCGGCCTGCCGCTGCTGATCAACGACTACCTGCCGCTCGCCGCGCTGGTGCGCGAATACAACGCCGGCTGGGTGGTCGACTCGCGCCGGGGCGCCCGGGAGGCCGTCATCGAGGCGCTGGCGCACCCCGAGACCTGGCACGACAAGGCCCGCGGCGCCCATCGCCTGGCCCGCGAACGTTTCAGCCCGAGCGCCTGCAGCCGTCCGCTCCTCGACTGGCTCGAAACACCCGGCGGGCAGCCGAGGCGCTTCAGTCCGGCGGCCGGTGCCGGCCCGACAGTATCGCGACCGGCGCCCGGGCGTGCCGGCCTGATCGCAAGGCGGCTGCTACACCCCGTTCGCCGGATGGTGGAAGGCAACGGCGTGGTCGTGATCACCCGCCCGGACCTGTTCCCGACCGACCACGGCGCCGCGGTCAAGATCATTGAAACCGCGCGCGGCCTGGCCGGCCTTGAGCGACCCGTCGCCATCGTCACCGCCGAGCGCAGTCGATACTGGCGGGTGACGCCCGATGACATCACCGCGCATCCTTTGCCGTGGTGGCTGCGCGCGCTGGCCATGCCGAAGATTCTCAGCCACGCCATCCACCGCCTGCGGGGCCTGCCAGCCAGCAACGCCTTTCTCTACTGGCCGCTCTATGATCCCGGCTACGGCCTGCGCGCCGCCTGGGTGGGCCGCCATATTGGTGCCTCGTTGGCGCTGGCCGAATTTCCCGGCTATGCCCAGTCGGCCCGCATCTGCCGCCTGCTCAACGGCGGTCACGCCGTGCTTGCCGAACACAACGTGGAGTATCAGCGCCTGGCCGACCAGCTGCCCGACCTGTCGGCGCGCGCCGTCGAAACCCTGAAAGCGAGCGAAGTGAAGCTGGCCAACAGCATGGACGCGGTCGTCTGCGTTTCCGACCGCGACCGTGCCCGACTGATCGCCGACGGCCTGTGCCGGGGCCGACAGATGACCATCCCCCACGGCGTCGACCTGCCTGCTTTCGATACTGCGCAACCCGCCGACCTCGCCGCCATATTCGGCCTTGATCCGACTCGACCCGTGCTGGTTTATCACGGCACATTTTCCTACCCGCCCAACCGCCAGGCGCTGATCACGCTGGTCGAAGAACTGCTGCCGCGCCTGGAACAGCTGGGCCAGCGCGTCCAGATTCTGGCCATCGGCCGCGAGGCACCGCCGGGCATCGACCACCCGGACGTCTGCCTGCCCGGCAGCCTCGACGAGCTGGCGCCGACGCTCAAGGCCTGTGATCTGGCCGTGGTGCCGCTGAGCTCCGGCGGCGGCACGCGCATGAAGATCCTCGACTACTTCGCCGCCGGCCTGGCCGTGATCAGCACCAGCAAGGGCTGCGAGGGCCTGCCCGTCACCGACAGCGAGCAACTGTTGATCCGCGACGACTGGGACGATTTTGCCCGAGCCGTGGCCGGGCTGCTGGAAAACACCGACCACCGCCGCGCCCTGAGCGAATCGGGCCACGCAATGGCGCGCTCGCTGAGCTGGCAGGAAATCGCCGGACGCTACGACCGGCTGTTCCGCAAGCTGGCGGATTGAGCGCTCCGACCACGGCGAAGGTCGTCCGTCGCGGATGTAACCGCGACCCACTTCAGCGGTCAACGTCAAACCGCACGCGAACGAGCGGCGTAGGTCGGCGTTACATCGCCGACGGACGACGTCAGCGGGCCTGACCACGCATGCGCCACGTGTGTTCAAGGTTGAAATGTCGTCCGTCGCGGATGTAACCGCGACCTACTTCAGCAGTCAACGTCAAAGCGCCGGCGAACGAAGCGTAGGTCGGCGTTACATCGCCGACGGATGACGTCAGCGGGCCTGACCACGCATGCGCTACGTGTGTTCAAGGTTGAAATGTCGTCCGTCGCGGATGTAACCGCGACCTACTTCAGCAGTCAACGTCAAACCGCCGGCGAACGAAGCGTAGGTCGGCGTTACATCGCCGACGGACAACGTCAGCGGGCCTGACCACGCATGCGCTACGTGTGTTCAAGGTTGAAATGTCGTCCGTCACGGATGTAACCGCGACCCACTTCAGCGGTCCACGTCAAACCGCACGCGAACGAGCGGCGTAGGTCGGCGTTACATCGCCGACGGACAACGTCAGCGGGTCTGACCACGCGTGCTGAAAACTGTCTCACCCCGTCACTTCATCGCGCACGTACTTCGGTTCCAGCTCCCAGGCGGGAACCGGCTCGACCGAGTCGGCCAGGGCCAGCACGCTGCGGGCGTCCGGCCAGGTCTGCGGTTGTTTTTCCACGGTCTTTCCGGCCAGCACCGGCTCGAGCTCATCGGCGTAACTCGACAGACCCGAACCCGCGGCCAGCCACGGGCCGTCATGGGGCAGCGTCAGTGCGGCCGGGGCCACGACCACTTCCGGGCCAACCGACCTGTGCTCCCCGTTTCGTCCTTCGAAGAACCCGGCGTAGACCTCCGACATGCGCGCGTCGAGCACGGCGAGGACGTGGCCGGCGCGGGCCTGCGGATCGGCGGCGCGCGCCAGGGTGGCCAGGGTGGAGACGGCATGAATCGGCAGCTCGTGGCCCAGCGCAATGCCCTGGGCCACGCCCAGGCCGATGCGCAGGCTGGTAAAGCCGCCGGGCCCGCGCGAGACCGCCAGCGCGTCGAGATCAGCGAAGCCGATGCCGCGCCCGGCGAGCAGCTCGCGAATCCAGGGAATCAGCAGCTCGGCGTGGCGGCGCGGCGCGAGCTCCTCGCGCACGCTCATCTCGCCGTCGACCTCCAGGGTCACGGAGCAGAAATCGGTTGCCGTCTCGATCCCCAGCCGGATCATGCTGCCAACCTCTCGCGCAGGAACTCGGCCGCCTCGGCGGCGCTGTGGGCCCGGGTCATCGGCGGCAGGCTCTTGAGGAACAGCCGCCCGTAGGGTTTTTGCGTGATGCGCGGATCGCCCAGCACCAGCGCGCCGAAATCGTTCCACTGGCGAATCAGCCGCCCGGCGCCCTGCTTGAGCGCCAGCACCGCCTGCGGCAGCTGCACGGTGGTGAACGGATTCTCGCCGCCCTCGCGCACGGCCTTGAGCGTGGCCTCGAGTACCGGATCATCCGGGGCGGCGAAAGGCAGCTTGTCGATCACCACGATGCTCAGTGCCTGGCCCGGCACGTCCACGCCTTCCCAGAAGCTGGCCGCGCCCAGCAACAGACTATTGGGCGTGCTGCGAAAACGCTCGAGCAGGACGTGCCGCGGCGCGTCTTCCTGGATCAGCAGGTTGAAGTCGCTGTGCGCTCGCAGCCACTGCGCGGCGCGCCTGAGGGCGCGATGCGCGGTAAACAGCAGAAAACCCCTGCCCCCGGCGGCGCGCAGCAGCGGCATGACGGCTTCGAGCAGCCGCTCGGTATGGGCCGGATCGCGCGGCTCGGGCAGGTTTTCGGGAATCCACAGCCGCGTCTGGTTCGGGTAGTCGAAGGGACTGTCGACGACCAGCTCCTCGGCCGACTCGAGACCGAGCCGGCGGGTGAAATGCTCGAAGCGGCCGTTGACCGCCAGGGTCGCGGAGGTCATCACCCAGGTCGCGGGCACGCGCTCGCGCAGCTCGGTCAGGGGTGCTGCTACATCCAGCGGCGTGAGGTTGAGCTGGAAACGGCCGCGGCGCGAGCTGAACCAGCGCACGTAGCCTTCCCTGCCTTCCAGAAAGGCGTGCAGACCGTCGTGCAGGGTCACCGCACGCTCCGCGCAGTTGCCCAGGTCGCGCGTGCGCTCGGCCAGCGGGTCGAGGGCGCGGGCCAGGTCGTTGAGCGCGCGTGAAAGCGCCTGAAACTCGTTCAGGCGGTTGCGCAACGCCGAATACTCGCCGCGGGCGGGCAGGTCGGCGCTGGCGCTCACGGCCTGCTCGAGCGCCGCGCGCAGGTTGGCCACGGGCGCCTGTAGCAGCTTCAGGCTGCCCGCGGCGCCAGCGCTGGCAGCCAGAGTGTCGCGGGTGAGCTCGCGCACCTGCCAGGCGCTCAGGCCGCGCGAGAAAAAGCGCATGGCCGTGTCCGGCACCTGGTGGGCCTCGTCGATCACGACCGTCTCGGCGCCGGGCAACACCTCGCCGAAGCCGGTCTGCTTGAGCGCCATGTCGGCAAACAGCAGATGATGGTTGACCACCACAACGTCGGCCTCCTGGGCGCGGCGCCGGGCGTGAACCAGATGGCAATCGGACAGAAACGGGCAGTCGCTGCCCAGGCAGTTGTCTTGAGTCGAGGTTACCAGCGGCCACACCCGCGAGGACGCTGGAATATCGTCAATCTCGCTGATCTCGCCGCTGTTGGTGTAACCGGCCCAGCGCTGTACGGTGTGCAGTTCGGGCATGACATCCTCGAACAGCTCCGGCTCAGCGACATGACGCTCGAGGCGGTGCAGGCACAGGTAGTTTGCCCGCCCCTTGAGCAGCGCGATCTTGCGCTCCACGCCGAGCGCCTTGAGGGCCAGCGGCAGATCACGTCGAAAGAGCTGGTCCTGCAGGTTGAGCGTGCCGGTGGAAATGATCGTGCGCTCCCCGCGCAGCAGCACGGGCACCAGATAGGCCAGGGTCTTGCCGGTGCCGGTCGCTGCCTCGGCGACCAGATCCTGACCGCTGTCAAGGCAGCGATCGATGGTCTCGGCCAGTCCGAGCTGCCCCGCACGCGGTCGAAAGGCCGGCAGTGCCCTCGACAGGGCGCCGTCGGCAGCGAACAGGGTCGCCAGGGAGGCGCTCATCAAGCGGTCATCATCGCGGCACGGGCCACGATCAGAAGCGTTCCGGTGGTTCGAGCGGGCAGATCTCGACGCGCTCGCGGGCCTGAGCGGCCGCGACCAACGCGCCGCTGCGCTCGCGCGCCAGAGCCATGGTGCGCCAGTTGCGCCGGCAGATATCGCCGACCTGCGGCCCCAGTTCCCAGGAGCGGGTGGCGTAATTTTCCGCCTGTTCCCAGTCGCCGCGCGAGAGCTGCAGCTCGGCCATGCGCTGCAGCAGCTCGGGGTCGCGATCCTCGATGCGCAGGGCGCGCTCGAGCAGCGACTCGGCACGCTCGAAATCGCCTTCCGAACGGGCTGCCTCGGCGGCCTGTTCAAGCTCGCGCACGGCCGGATTGCGCAGCGGATAGACCTGCAGGCCGCGCGACTCCTCGCCGCCGGCGGGTGCGCGCACCTGCTCGGCCACTTCCGGGTCGTCCAGGGTCGGCTGCCAGGGCGCACAGGCGGCCAGAATCAGGGCCGAGAGGAGAACCAGCCCGGGCGCTGATACAACGTGAATCGAAATACGGGATGCTGTTGCGGTCATCGGCTTGTGGCAAGCATCGTGTGGGCACCGCACCAATGGTACAGGGAATCGCCCGGGCTCTGAACCGCACAAACCCGCGTCAGCGCCCGAACGGCCAGCGTCCACGCTTTTCCACGCAATCGGAAAGTGCTGTCGGCTGGCTGCCGGCAATGAACGGGATCGCCACCGCTCCCTCGCAGTGCTCGGCAGCCAGGCGGGCGTTGGGCCAGTCGATCCAGAACCACTCGATGCTGTCGGGCCGGCCCGGGCGCACCTCGCGCGTGGGCAGTTTGTCGAACAGCGCGGCCCAGACCGGCAGCGCCGTGCTCGCACCGCCGACGCCGGCGGGCTGGTTGTCGTCGCGGCCGGCCCAGACCACGCCCAGCCAGTCGCTGGTGTAGCCCACGAACCAGGCGTCGCGCTGGTCGTTGGTGGTGCCGGTCTTGCCGCGCACGCCAGGATCATGCCGCAGCAGCCGGGGCAGCGAACGTGCCGTGCCATGGGTCACCACTCGTCGCAGGGCAAAGTCGAGCAGGGCCAGGGCTTCGCGCTGCGGCAGCGGTTTGAGACGAAGCGGATAGCGCGCGATGGTCTCGCCGTCGCTGTCCACCACTTCGCGCACGGCCCGCAGCGGCGCGCTGTAACCCTCCGAAGCAATGGGCTGGTAGAGCTGGGCGACCTGCAGCGGAGTGAGGCTCACGGCACCGAGAAAAGCGGCCGGATGTGCCTCGCGCCCGGGTGCCACCCCAAGCTGGCGCATCAGCTGAAACAGGGCATCGACGCCCACGGCCAGGCCGATGCGCACGCTGGCCTGGTTGTAGGAGCGCGCCAGCGCCTCGAGCAGCGGCACCGTGCCGTGGCTGACGTGATCATGATTGACCGGCTGCCAGGCCTCCGAACCGGGAATATCGACCGTCAACGGTTCATCTTCGACCGGCGTGACCAAGGTGAATGCGTCGGCTCGGGCCAGGGCCAGCAGATAGGTCAGCGGCTTGATCACCGAACCCACCGGACGGCGTGCGTCCAGCGCACGGTTGAATCCGCGCCTTCCGGATGCACGATCACCCACCAGCGCGCGCAGCTCGCCGTCACCCGGCTCGAGCAGAACAATGGCGCCCTGCAGCGAATCGGGCTCGCGCTCGACTCGCGCCAGCCCGTTGGCCAGCGCGGCCTCGGCGCGGCGCTGTGCCGAGGGCGACAGCGTGGTGAACACCCGCAAGCCCTTGCCGCGCAGATCACGCTCGCGGTAGTCGGCCCGCAGCTGCCGCCCGACCAGGTCCATGAAGGCACCGTATTGACTGGCGCCGGAGCGCAGCGACGGGCGCAGCCCCAGCCCGGCCTGCTGCTGGCGGCGCAGGTTGTTTTCGTCGATCAGGCCGGTTTCGTGAAACATGGTCAGAACGAGATCGCGTCGAGCCCGGGCACGCTCTGGATTACGCAGCGGGTGATACCAGGAGGCGCCGCGCGCCATGCCCACCAGCAAGGCGATCTGGCCGGCATCGAGCGCTTCCACCGGCTGGCCGAAATAGTATTCTGCGGCGCGTCCGAAACCGTGAATGCCGCGGCGGCCGTCCTGGCCCATGTAAACCTCGTTGAGCCAGGCCTCGAGAATCTCGGCCTTGGAAAACCGCTGCTCCAGGCTGATGGCCATGGTCGCCTCGTTGAACTTGCGCAGCAGGTTGCGCTCGGGCGAGAGAAACAGGTTCTTGACCAGCTGCTGAGTGATCGTGCTGCCACCCTGCACCACCTTGCCGGCGCGGAAATTGGCCCACATCGCGCGCGCCAGGCCCCAGACATCAAGCCCGAAATGATGCTTGAAGCGGCGATCTTCGACCGCCTGCGCTCCTGCGACCAGCAAGGGCGGGTACTCTTCGATGGCCAGCGGCGTGCGCACGCGGTCGTCAAGCGGCAGAATGCGCCCCAGCTCGGCGGGCGGCAGCCGCAGGATCGTGGTCTCACCGAGCAGCTCAATGCGCCCGCCTTGCAGCCGCAGCGAGGCGCGCTGAGGAGCCTGACGTCCGTCGGGGAAGTCGAAAGCCGGCAGGTGCAGATCGAGGCGCTGACCGTCAACCCGGAAACGCCCGGGACGGTCGGCCGCACCGGAGCGCAACCCCGCGGCTTCCAGCTCGACCAGCAAATCCCGACGCGAAAACAGAAGCCCGTCGTGCAGCTCCAGCGGGCGAGCGTAAACGCGGCTGGCCTCGGTCAGGTGGCGGTCGGCAAAACGCAGTGACACCTCGCGATCGAGCCACCACACCCACGGTCCGAGTAGGCCCAGCGACAGGCCCAGCACGAACAGCATCGGGCGCAGCAGCCAGCGAAGCCAGCGGCGGCTGCCGGTTTTCTTCTTGCGGGAACGTGCTTTACGGCTGCGCCGCGGCTTGCCGGCCATACGCGAGATGACAGAAGTCCATGGGTGAACGATAATTGCCCGTTTGCGGCGACGCATTTGCCGCAACGGGCCCGACCGGCGCAAACGGTTCGGGGCAGTATACCGTCCGATTATGCATCTGGAAAATTTCTCAAGGCCAATTGGTGACTGACGCAAACAGTCCATTCAGCGATCGTGCCCTGGTTGTCGTCCTGACCGAACCCGGCCGGATGGTCGAGCCAGCATGGCTTGCAAACCTGCAGCGGCATTTTCCTGGTGAGATCGTCGCCAGCGAAGGCGGGTTGGTGCCTGACAGCCTGGGCGTCCTGCCCGGCAGCCGGGGGCCGTGGTGGCACTGGCTTGACAGCATCGAGGCCCGGCACCGTGAACACGGCATTGTTCTGGTGGCACCGGGCCTGATACTGCCCGAACATTTTTCTCGCCGCCTCGACCACGCCCTGGCCTCAGCAGACTGCCCGCCGCTTCTTGGCCTGCCGGGCAACCACCAGCCCGGGCTCGACCCGGCGGCTGGCCTTGCGCTCACAGCCGAAGCCAACATTGATGCTCTCGTCAACGCCGCCTCCGAGCTGCGTTTCTCGCTGATCCGGCTGCACCCTGAACGACTGGCCGTGATTGCGCCAGGGCAAGCTGATGCAGCCATCGAATTGGCCAATCAAGGGCACTGCTGGCTGTATGACGGCTTGTGGCTGGAGGATCCGCATGCCGAAAGCGCTGACGAAATCGACGCGCCGGACCGGCGCGCAGCAATGGGCCATCTGTGCGCGGCTCTCGAGCGGCTGGGGGAAGAAGACACGATCGATTCCCTGCCCCTGCTCGGATTCGATCAGCGCCCGGTCGAGCTGCACATCAGCCACGACTGGGGCGGTGGTGTCGCCCGCTGGATCGACGATCTGGCAGCCGCCGACGAAACCCACCACCACCTGGTGCTTTCCGCCAGCGGCCGAACCGACGGCGTCGTCCACGGCCAGTGGCTCAAGCTCTACGCCGCCGGCCCCGGCCGCGGTTGTATCCGGCAATGGACCCTGGCGCCAGCCATTACCGGGACGGATATCGAGCACCCGCAATATTGCGACATACTCGATGCGGTGATCCGTCGCTATGGCGTCGGCCGCGTGGTCGTGTCTTCGCTGATCGGCCATGGCCTGGATGCGCTGGCCACCGGCCTGCCGACCATCCAGATGCTGCATGACTACTATCCGGCCTGGCCGGCACTCGACCACGACCCCTTTGCCTGGCTCGGGGCCGACGGCGCAATCGACCTTGATGCCGCGATTGCCGACTCCGGCGTCGACTTCCTGTTTGCCGACCGTGACGCCGATGCCTGGCGACGCCTGGCGGCGGCATGGCTGAAGGCCGTCACTCAAAACGACGTGTCCCTGGCCGCCCCAACGGAACAAGTGCTCGAGCGCTGGCGGCGGCTGCTGGACGATCCGCTGGCTGCCGCCCACGTGATTCCCCACGGTTTCAGCGGCTGGCCCGCCGAGGTGCCGCAGATCAAGCCACGCGGATTAGCCGACGACCGACTCAATCTGGTCGTCGTCGGCCGCCTTTCTCCGGGCAAGGGGCTGGGCCTGCTTGACGCCGCGCTGGACGGGCTGCGCCAATATACCCGCATCACCCTGCTGGGCTGCGGTCGACACGGCATGCGCTTTTTCGGCCGCCCCGATGTCGACATCGTGCTCGACTACCGCCACGAAGACCTCCCAGTACACCTGGCGAGAATCGGCGCTCAGGCCGCGCTGTTTTTATCCACGGTAGCCGAAACCTGGAACTATGTGCTCAGCGAGACCCGTGCCCTTGGCCTGGTGCCGCTGGCCACGCGTACCGGCAGCTTCATCGAACGGATCAGCCACGAGGTCGACGGCCTGCTGTTCGAGCCGAATGCGCAAGCCCTGACGCAAACGATCCGATCGCTGGCAGAAAACCCCGAGCAGCTGACCGCACTGCGCAAAAACCTGCCGAAAGAGCCCCCGGTGACCAAGGCGCTGATTTCCATCAATGACCTCGCGCCCCGGCGTCAGGTCGGGCTGCGGGCTGCGGCCACCAGCTCCGGCATCGAGATGCAAGCCGCCGCCCGCGCCGCCGAGCTGGCCGATCTCCGGCATGAGCACACGGCGCTGCGCGCCCGGGTCGAGACGCTCGACGATGAGCTGCAGAGCCGGGCCGATTGGGCCCGCAAGCAGGAGCGGCTGGCCAACGAGCGCACGCAGTGGGCCAGGAAGCTTGAAGGTGAGGTGGAAAGCCACAAACGGCAAGTTGCCGAAACCATCGAACGCAGCGAAGCCGAACTGGAGCAGGTCCGCAGCAGTGCCGAGGCGCGGATCGACCATCTGGATCGAGAACTCCAGACCATCTTCGCCAGCCGCTCCTGGCGCATCACCCGACCGATGCGCGTGGTCAATCGCGTAGCTGCCAATGCGCTGCGCCGGCGCGTCTACAACCCATTGCGCTGGCCGCGCCTGCTGGCGAGGCTGGTTCACAATCTGCGGCTTTACGGCGCGCGCGGCACGCTGGAACTGATGCAACAGGGCATTCACCCGGGCGCGCAGCCGCCGACTGCGATCGAAACGGTCGAACCACCGGTCGAGGAACTGTATCCGGTCTCGTTCGAGTCGGCAGATGATCCCCTGGTCAGCATCATCGTGCCGGTTTTCAACAAGGTGCACTACACCTCGGCCTGCCTCAATTCACTGGCCGATCGCGCCGGTCGGCACGCCTGCGAGGTGATCGTCGTGGACGACTGCTCCAGCGATGGCACCGCCGACTATCTGGCCCAGTGCCGCGGTCTGAGAGCACTGCGCAACGACACCAACAGCGGCTTCATCGCCAGCTGCAACGCCGGTGCCGAGAGCGCTCGCGGGCAGTATCTGGTATTTCTCAACAACGACACGACGGTCACCTCCGGCTGGCTCGAAGCCCTGGTAGATACCTTTTCTGCGTTTCCCGACGTCGGCATTGTCGGCGCGCGCCTGGTCTACCCCGACGGGCGCCTGCAGGAAGCCGGCGGCATCATATTCAGCGACGGCTCGGGCTGGAACTACGGCCGCGGCAACCAGCCCGAACGCCCCGAATACAGCTTCGCCTGCGAGGCCGACTACGTCTCGGGCGCCTGCCTGGGTATCGAGCGTGAACTGTTCGAACGACTGGGCGGCTTCGACAAACACTACACGCCGGCGTACTACGAAGACACCGACCTGTGCTTCCGTGTGCGCGAGGAGGGCCTGCGGGTGATCTACCAGCCTGCCTGCACCATCGTCCATCACGAAGGCATCAGCTCGGGCACCGACGAGTCCTCGGGCACCAAGCGCTATCAGGCGGTCAACCGCGAGAAATTCCTGGAACGCTGGCGACCGCAGCTGAAACAACAACCCGCGCCAGTCCCTGGCCCCGAAGCGGTCGAGGCCGTTGATCGGGCGCGTCATCACCGCAACCGCGGCCACGTTCTGGTCATCGACGCGACCACGCCCGAGCCCGACAAGGATTCCGGATCGATGCGCATGGTGGCCATGCTCACCATCCTGCGCGACCTGGGCTACCGGGTCAGCTTCATGCCGGAAAATCTCGCCTGGGTGGCGCGCTACACACGCGAGCTGCAGATAATCGGCATCGAAGTGCTGCACCACCCCTGGGCCACGAGCATCGACGACTGGCTGGCCGAGCACGGCGCACGCCTGGATCAAGTGATCGTCAGCCGGCACTATGTGCTCAGCCCTCTGCTGCCAAGCATCAAGCGCCACTGCCCCAACGCGGCGCTGGCCTTCGACACCGTCGACCTGCATTTTCTGCGCGAGGAGCGCATGGCCGAAATTGCCGGCGACGACCAGGCCGCGCGCACGGCGCGCAGGACTCGCCAGGCTGAACTTGCGCTGATCGAAAAGACCGACGCCACGCTGGTGGTCAGCCCGGTCGAGCAGGCCCTGCTTCAGGAGCTGGCGCCTGGTGCCCGTATCCGGGTGCTGTCCAACATTCACCGCATTCACGGCCGCCGCCGCGGCTGGGCCCGGCGGCGCGATCTGGTCTTCGTCGGCGGCTTCCAGCATCCACCCAACCTGGACGCCGCCGAGTGGCTGATCGGCGAGATCATGCCCCTGGTGCGGCGCAGCATTCCCGAGGCGCGGCTGCACATCATCGGCAGCCGCATGCCCGAGGGGCTGCGCGAGCGCCGAAGCGACGGCGTGATCATGCACGGTTACGTGGCCGACCTCACGCCTTACCTGGAGACCAGCCGGCTGTCGATCGCGCCGCTACGTTATGGCGCCGGCGTGAAAGGCAAGGTCAACCAGGCCATGGCCTGGGGCCTGCCGGTGGTGGCCACCACCTGCGCCGCCGAAGGCATGTATCTGGAACACGGCGAAGACGTGCTCATTGCCGACACCACCGAGGCTTTTGCCGCAGCCGTGGTGCGCGCCTACAACGACGAGGCGCTGTGGATGAAGCTTTCCGACGGCGGCCTGGCCAACGTCGAAAAGCACTTCAGCTTTGATGCCGCCAGGCGGGCAATCGTCGAGCTGATGGGCGCCGGGGATCGGAAAAACCTTTGAAACGCAAAGACGCCAGGAAAAAATAAACAAAGTTAACCACGGTTTTTACTTCGCGTCTTGGCGTCTTGGCGTCTTGGCGTTTACAGGATTTTCCCACTAACGAAGCCGGCGGGCGTCGGTGACGCTGGGAATGGTCTGCAGGCGGTTGAGCAAAGTGGTGAGCTGGTCGAAGTCTTCGACCTGAACGGTCAGTCTGATATCCACTTCGTCGCTGGTCTCGGCGTGCTGGGCGTTCATGCCGGTGACGTTGACTTTCTCGGCGGCCAGCAGGGTGCCGATGTCCTTGATCAGTTCACGACGATCCCAGGCGTGGACGACAATCCGTGACGGATAGCGATTGCGCAGCCGGCGGGTCCACTGCACTTCGAGCACGCGCTCGGGCTGCTCGCCCTGCAGCGTGAGGAACTGCCGACAATCCTGCCGGTGGATGCTCACGCCCCGCCCGCGGGTGATGTAGCCAGCAATATCGTCGCCGGGAACCGGCTGACAGCAGCGCGCCATCTGGTGGATCAGGCTGCCGACGCCTTCGATACGCACATCGTCGTCATCGCCGCGCGCCACCGGCTCGCGCTGCAGCGGTATGCCCTTGCGTTCCCTGCGTTCACGCTCGTGGAGACGCTCGACTGCCCGGGCAACCTGGGTTGCCGTCACATCGCCGGCACCAACGCTGACATACAGTTCTTCGATACGGGTGGCGTTGAATTTGCCTTTCACGCGAGCCGCTTCGCCGGGTTCCAGGTCCAGGCGGCGGAACTCGCTTTCGAGCGCCTGCCGTCCGGCCGCCAGGTTTTCCTCCTGGTTGGCCTGCCGGAACCAGTGGCGAACCTTGGAGCGCGCCCGCGCCGTGCCAATGTAGCCCAGGTCCGGAATCAGCCAATCGCGGGAAGGGCGCGGCTCTTTCGCGGTCAGAATCTCGACGCGATCGCCGTTGCGCAGGCAATAGGTCAGCGGCACGATGCGGCCATTGACCTTGGCGCCGCGGCAGCGATGCCCGATCTCGGTATGGATCAGGTAGGCAAAATCCAGCGGCGTTGCTCCGGCGGAGAGATCGCGCACTTCTCCGGCCGGAGTCAGAACGTAGACTCGATCCTCGGTGGTGAGATTGCTGAAACCCTCGAGCAGGGCCTCGTCATCATCCTCGCTGCCCTGACCTTCAAGCAGCTGGCGCATCGCGCCGATGCGCCTTTCCATCGCCTCATCACGCGCACCGCCTTCCTTGTAGCGCCAGTGGGCGGCCACGCCCAGCTCGGCATGGCGATGCATGTCGTGCGTGCGAATCTGCACTTCCACGACCCGGCCGCTGCTGGTGTTCACGGCCGTGTGCAGCGACTGATACAGGTTGGCCTTGGGGTTGGTGATGTAGTCATCGAACTCGCTCGGCACGGGCTGCCAGCGCGTGTGCACCAGCCCCAGCACGGCGTAGCACTGCTCTACGGTATCAACCAGCACGCGCACGGCGCGCACGTCGAACAGCTCATGGAAGTCCAGGCCCTTGCGCTGCATCTTGCGCCAGATGGAGTAGATGTGCTTGACCCGGCCGCTGACCTCTCCGTCCATCTCCGAGGCCGCGAGCAGCGCACGCAGGCGTTCCATGAACTCGTCGATGAAGGCTTCACGATCAGCGCGCCTTTCGGCCACCATGCGGCTGATACTGCGGTAGGCTTCGGGCTCGAGATAGCGGAAGGCCAGGTCCTCGAGCTCCCACTTGAACTGCCATATCCCCAGGCGATTGGCCAAGGGCGCGTGGATCATCTGCGTTTCGCGCGCAATTTGCCGCTGCGCGGCCTCGTCAGCGGCGCGCGCGGCATGCAATCGCGCAATCTGCCAGGCCAGCGCGATCACCACCACACGCACGTCGGCCACCAGCGCCATCAGCAGCTGGCGCAAGCCTTCGGCGCGGGTCTGATCGTCGGGCAGGTAGGTGCGGCCGAAGAAGGTCAGCGTACGGAGCTGGTCGAGAAGAGCGGAGACTTCTTCAGAGCAATCGGCAGGGAGCCGAGGATCCTCATTGCCGCCCTCGAGCACCAGGGGCAGCAGGATCGTGGCCTCGACCACGGCCTGTTCGGGCGCGATGCGCTCCAGCGCCCGCAGCGCTCGATGCACCAGAGCCAGGGCCTGGCCAGCATCGCCGCCAGCCGCTTCAGCCAGGTGATCGATCAGCCCGCGCAGGCGCTCGGGCGACCAATCTGCCGACAGGGCGTGGTCGTCAATCCAGCGATCGAGAGGCTGTCGCTGAATGAGAGTAGTGCCGCTCACGGAGGAATGGCCTTCTGGCAATTCGATTAGAAAAGCATAGTCTATTCTGAATCAAGCCAAACTGGCTGATTCAAACTGATACGGGGAGCCCTTCAATCCCCCTGTATCCCTTGCTTTCGCCCTCGCAGCTCGATTTCGGCCGAAAACTTCAAGCCGATGTACAACCAAGCAGTTACTGGGGATCTACGTCAAACCGGTCGCTGGTTTTCCCGAAAAACCCGGTTACGGAACCCTGCGCCTGGAGGCGGTGATCTACGCCGATATCGGAAGTTCCGAGGGTCACGGTGAAAGTGACCTCCCCGTTTGTTACGCCAACACTGGCAATGTATTGGGGTTGACCTCCGTTTGGCCAGAAATTCAAGGTTACAAATGTGCCTTGATCATCACTGACCGGATGACCACTGGTATCTACCACTTGCAACGTGACGTCGAAGGGAACCCCTGCAATGACGGGGTTCGGAGGCGGAAGAGTGAATTCCAGACCAGCGGGTTCACCGGCTTCGAATTCGACTGTAGCGGTAGCTGTGCCGACCCCAGCAACGGAGAAAACCGGCTCAAAAACGCCTACTATGCCAGACGACGCCTTGAAGATCGCTTTGCCGTCGATATCAGTAAACTCACTGGGCGGGAGGCCTGTCAAACCGTCATCGTCGCTGACTTCAACCAGAGTTGAATCGACAGCGTTTCCATACTGGTCCTGAACCAGAATCTGAACCTCAATCTCGGCGTCTCCATTAGCCTCTGCGGATGAAATAGCCTCGTGAAGGTAAAAAGTATCTGGATCGCCAGGGAGAATAGTAACAGTGCCGCTAGCACTGTAACTACCGGAAGTGAACGAAATCGTGTAATCACCTGTGTACTTGGCAGTCGCGGTAAAGTTCACTTCTCCGTTCGGGTCACTGGTTCCAGAGGTGGCCGACGTGACCGTCAAGCCACCCGCGTTGTCGAGTGAAACCAACTCGTTGGGTACCGGGTTACCGACGGAATCGAGAACGGTCACCGTGACTTGCGCATCGTCGGAAGTCACGCCCGTCGTGGCGAAGGAATCGGCACTCGCTGAAGCGTTCGACACACTCAGCCCCGCTGACTGACCGATCACGGTCATCTCGGCGATGTCGACGGCGAACGGCACGTCGGACAGGAACGAATTGGAGACCGTACCGGCGTGCAGCTTGATCACTTCGCCAATCTGCGATGCGGCATCGACCGTGCGCTGGATGTTGAAAGTCAGCTCGCCGTCGGGCGGCATGTCGATGCCGCCGGTGTTCATCTCCTCTACGCGCAGGGAACCGGTGCCGGGGTTCGGGCACTGAGCTGGAACATCACCTGTTGACTTGCACTCCCAATCTCCGGCAGTCAGGCCGGCGTCATAGACGGCCATGTTTTCGGGAAACAACTCTTGCAAGGCAACCCGCTGCAGGCTGACGGAACCGGTATTTTCCAGCACGAGTTTGTAATCGATGGGCTCGCCGGGGGTAACGAAAGCAGGCACGTCCTGAAATTTCAGGCTCACTCCACGATCAGGCTCGAAGCGGTCCTTGTTGATGATATCGGCATTGTTCAACGGGCTTTCCATACCGAGCAGTCCAAAGATGTTGCCGGAACGGAAAAAGCAATGCTGATCGGCGGCGGGCTGCACCCGGAGGGTTGACGCCGAAAGCACGTAGTCAGCAGACACACCAAGATCGAAGTTGTCGATGATCACGTGACCGTTGGGATCAGTCGTCCGGACCGATGTCGCCGACTGCGGACTACCCAGATCAAAGCAGAACAGCGGCTCATCGTAGTCTCCTGAAGACACGGTACCGGCGGAGAACTCAACCCTTCCGTTCATGAAATTATAGAGCAGCAAATTGCCTTGGGCAGTCTCTCGGATGAGCGGGACGACAGCAAGATTCTGGCCGCCGTCGACGAGTAGCGAAATCGTGCTGGAGACGCGCGAATTAGCCTGAGCCAGGGTAAACGTACTGGCTGCGAGGGCGATGATCGCGACCGCCTTGATCGCGTAATTCCGTAGTTTGAAAGCTGTCACAATCCGTGTCTTCCCGCTGTTACGCATATGTCCGCCACCATTGTAGCGATTTCAAGTGCAAAATGACCATCCCGAGGTCATAAAAGTTCCGTTAATTCAGTCTTTTCCGGCATTCTCTGAGAAACATATCACGCATCCTACCTCGCTTCGACCTTACATTTCGACCAGGCCTCGGCCAGGCGCTTGCTTGAGGTCCTTTCTGCCGTGCCCAACTCCTGTGCGAAAATCTGCACGCGGTACTCCTCCACCAGCCAGCGGTAGCGATCGAGCGCGGGCGTGTACCAGCCTTCGGCCAGCCGTTCGAGGTAGCGCTGCCACCACGGGGCAACCTGGTCCATGCGCTGGCGATCACGCACCGGATCGAGCTCCAGCGCTTCCAGGCGTTGTTCCATCGCCGCCAGGTAGCGCGGATAGTGGGCCAGTCGTTCGGCGTCGATATCGGCCGGAAATCCGGCGTACATCAAATCGTCGAGCTGGCTGCGCATGTCGGCCACTGCAGCCGGCACGGCCTGTTCCAGGCTGCCAAGCCACATCGACAGGGCGTGCCACTTCCCAAGACACTGATCGGCAGTTTTTGCCAGCTCAGCGTATTTGCCAAGCAGTTCCTGACGGGCGGCCGCGACCAGCCGATCAAAGGCCGCCGGGTCGCGTACCGACCCGGTGTAATCGAGAAAGCTGCGCAGAGCCAGGTTTCGCAGCGCTTCGGCGAAGTCGCCCGGACTCTCCACCCGCGTCCAGGCCAGCTGGGCCTCGCGCGAGAGACCGTGGTTCTTCTGCAGGTACTTCCATTTGTCAGCGAGGGCTTCGCGCAGCAGCACCAGCAGGCCGTCGTGGTGGGCGAGCTGCGCTTCGTCTTCGCTGTCAAACAATCGGACGCCGGCGCGGGTTTCCTGGTCGACCAGCGCCGGCCAGGCGCGGTGACCGCCGCGGGTGGTGATGATTTCCGGCAGCTCGGGAAAGTCCGACGGCGTCAAGCCATCCTGCTGCCACTGCCCGGCCTGGCGCTCCATGAACTCGCGCCGGGCCCGATCGCTGAAGCGATCGATCAATTCACCCAGGTCGCGGCTTTCGCCCAGCACCTTGCCGCCCTCACCACGCACGCGCACCAGAAAATGCAGGTATCTCGGCAGCTTGTCGAGCTTGAATTCGCCCGGGTCGACGTGCATGCCCGACATCCGCGCCAGCTGCTCGGCCAGCCGCTCGAGCAAGGGCCCGTCGGGCTCACCCAGGGCCTCGATTGCCGCGCGGGCGTATTCGGCTGCCGGCACCAGCGAGCGCCGCTTCGACTTGGGCAGGCTGGCGATCAGGGCGGTGACCTTTTCTTCGAGCAGCCCCGGCACCAGCCACTGCAGCCGCCCGGCATCAAGCCGATTGAGCAGATGCAGCGGGCAATCCAGCGTGACGCCGTCGCGCTCGCTGGCGGGATCAAAGTGGTAGTTCAGGCGAAAGCGCTCCGGTCCGATCGGCAGGTGCTCGGGGAAGGCCTCCTGCCCGGCCAGCGGTGCTTCGTCGCGCAACAGCGTGGCGCGATCGTAGAGCAGCTGCTGGCGCTGGCTTTCGTCGAGCCGCTCGTACCAGCGCGCAAAGGCTTTGGTTGTGAATATGTCGGCCGGCAGCCGCTCGGCGAAAAAGCTCTCCAGCTCAGCCTCGGCGGCCAACACGTCGCGCCGGCGGCGCTTGTGCTCGTGCTCGGCCAGCTCGCGCCGAAGCTCCGCGTTGCGCTTGAGAAACTCTGCCTTCGAGTGAATTTCACCACGCACCAGGGCGTGCCGAATGAACACCGCATGCGCCGTTTTCGGGTCGTGCGGGCCATAGTGCGTGCGCCGTTTCTCGACCAGAACCAGGCCATGCAGACTGACCTGTTCATAACCCATCACCCGCCCGGAGCGCTTGTCCCAATACGGGTCGAACACCCGGTGCTTGAGCAGATGGGCGCCCTGCTCTTCCAGCCAGCGGGGCTGCACCGGTGCGGCCATGCGGGCATACGGGCGGGCAGTTTCCACCAGCTCGGCCGCCATGATCCAGCCAGGATTGCGCTTCGCCAGCACGGAGCCGGGGAAGATGCGGAATTTGTGGCCGCGCGCGCCTTGGTATTCACCGGCTTCCTGATGCTGACCGACCAGGCCCAGCAGGCCGGCAAGCAAACTGCGATGCACCGCCTCCGGCTCGGCGGCGCCGACCTTGCCAGGCCGCCAGCGCTCCTCACGCGCGATCTCTCTGAGCTGGCCGTGAAGCTGGCCCCACTCATGCAGACGCTGCGGCGCCAGAAAGTGCTTTCTGGCCAGGTTGTCGGCCTGGCTGCGAGAGTTTTCCGAGCGCGCCTGCTGCCACCACTGCCAGAGTTTCAGCAGGGTAAGAAAGTCCGAGCCCTGAACGACAAACTGCTGATGCGCCTGATCGGCGGCCTGCTGCTGGTCCAGCGGTCGATCGCGCACGTCAGCTACCGACAGCCCGGCCACAAGCACCAGTACTTCGGCCAGGGCGCCGCGGCGCTCGGCCTCGATCAGCATGCGGCCGTGACGCGCATCCACCGGCAGGCGAGCAAGCTGGTGGCCGAGCTGGCTCAGGCGCTGAATCTGATCAGCTTGATCCTGGTCGACGGCGCCCAGCTCCAGCAGCGTCTGACGCGCTTCGGCAATCAGGCGCCTGGGCGGGGCGTCGATGAACGGAAAGTCTTCAGGATCACCCAGGCCCAGCGCCAGCATCTCAAGCAGCACGCCGACCAGGCCGGCGCGCTGGATTTCGGGCTCGGTGAACTCTGGTCGGGCGAGAAAGTCGGCCTCATCGAACAGGCGGATGCAGGTGCCCGGCGCGACCCGCCCGCAGCGCCCGGCGCGCTGATTGCAGGAGGCCTGGGAGACCGGCTCGACCGGCAACCGAAGCACTTTGGAATGAGCCGCATAGCGCGAAATCCGGGCCAGACCCGAATCGATCACGAAACGGATACCGGGAACGGTCAACGAGGTTTCCGCCACGTTGGTAGCGAGCACGATCCGGCGCCCGGCGCCGCGTTTGAAGATGCGATCCTGCTGGCCGGCCGGCAGGCGCGCATACAGCGGCAGCACCTCGGTATGCGACAGGTTGGCGCGCTTGAGGGCGCGCGCGGCCTGGAAGATTTCACGCTCGCCGGGCAGAAACACCAGAATATCGCCGCGCGAATCGATGCGGCTGACCGTCTGGACCGCCCGCTGCACCTGCTGGGGCAGGCTCTCGCCCTCGGCCGCATCCTGATACTGAATATCGACCGGGTAGCCGCGGCCTTCGACCGTGATCACCGGCGCATCGTCAAAGTGCTCGGCGAAGCGTTCGGTGTCGATGGTCGCCGAGGTGATGATGATCTTGAGGTCGGGCCGCCGCCGCGTCAGGCGCTTGAGGTAGCCGAGCAGGAAGTCGATATTGAGGCTGCGCTCGTGGGCCTCGTCGATGATGAGGGTGTCGTAGGCATCGAGCAGGCGATTGTGATGAATCTCGGCCAGCAGAATGCCGTCGGTCATAAACTTGATGTAGCTCTGCTCGGAGACCCGATCGGTGAAGCGGACCTGAAAACCGACCGCCTGACCGAGCTCGGTGCCCAATTCCTCGGCCACGCGGCGCGCTACCGAACGCGCGGCGATCCGCCGGGGCTGGGTACAGCCCACCAGCCCGCGCACGCCGCGACCGGCCTCCAGACACAGCCTGGGCAGCTGGGTGGATTTGCCCGAACCGGTCTCGCCGGCAACGATCACCACCTGATTTTCACGAATCGCCTCCACGATCCGGTCGGCATGGGCCGAGATCGGCAGATCCGGCGCTTCGCCTGTATCCGGTCGCGCCTCGGCCCGCTGCTCACGCCGCGCGGTAGAGCCCTGCAGACGCTTCTCGTATTCCATGATCAGCCGCTGGCGCTTATCCGCCGGGCCGCGGAAGCGGACAAGCTGGCGATGCCGGCGCTTGAGCCAGCCGACATCACGTTGCATGACGGATTCGGGATCGAAAGTAGGGATTTCGCTCATCGGGGATATTGTCGGGAATTCGGCGGGGAGTTTGTTTGCTGGTTTGCTGGTTTGCTGGTTTGCTGGTTTGCTGGTTTGCTGGTTTGCTGGTTTGCTGGTTTGCTGGTTAGCTGGTTAGCTGGTTAGCTGGTTAGCTGGTTAGCTGGTTAGCTGGTTAGCTGGTTAGCTGGTTAGCTGGTTAGCTGGTTAGCTGGTTAGCTGGTTAGCTGGTTAGCAATGATTTTGCGGTGAGGCTGGCATAATGCAAATGACGCAGAGCTGATCCGAGCACAACTAGCCAACTAGCCAACCAGCGAACCAGCTAACTGAGCAATGAATTTCACAAGCGACAACGAGGCGCCGGCGCATCCGGCGATGATCGAGGCGATTTCGCAAGCCAACCAGGGCTTCGCCACCGCCTACGCCAACGATCGTTACAGCCAGCAGCTGGATCAGCGCTTCTCCGAAGTTTTCGATATCGATTGTCACGTGCTGCCGATTGCCACCGGCACAGCGGCCAACAGCGTAGCCATCGCCGAACTGAGCCCGCCCTGGGGCGCGGTGCTGTGTCATGAGCTCGCGCATATCCACAACGACGAAAACGGCGCGCCGGAGTTCTTCTCGGCCGGCGCCAAACTGATGCCGCTGCCGGGCGACAACGGCAGGCTCAACCCAGCAGCGGTGGCGGCCGCAATTGACCGCGCCGGCGCTCACGGCGTCCACAACGTCAAGCCTGCGGTGGTGTCGATCACCCAGGCGACGGAATGCGGCACGGTCTACCGGCCCGAGTCCATCCGCGACATTGCCGCAGCCACGCATGAGCGCGGGCTGCATCTGCACATGGATGGTGCGCGCTTTGCCAACGCGGTGCACCACCTCGGCTGCCATCCGGCCGAAATCACCTGGAAGGCCGGCGTGGACGTACTCAGCTTCGGCGTGACCAAGAACGGGGCCTTGGCCGCCGAAGCGATCATCGTGTTCGGGCATCCAGAATGGCTGGAAGGCATGCAGCGAAGGCGCAAGCGCGCCGGCCATCTGCTCTCGAAAATGCGCTACGTTTCGGCCCAGTTGCTGGCCATGCTCGAAGATGATCTCTGGCTGCAGCTGGCCGGCACCGCCAATGGCCGCGCCGCCGCGCTGGCGCAAGGCATCGAAGCCAGTCCACGCGCCTCACTCCACTGGCCGGTGGAGTCCAACGAAGTCTTCATGCGGGCCGCGCCCGATAAACTGACCGCGCTCAAGGACAGGGGGTTCCGGTTCCACATCTGGCCCGGCCACGACGATCTGGCACGCCTGGTGTGCTCCTGGGCCACGAGCGAGCGGCAGGTAGCGCAATTGATCGAAGCGCTTGGCTAGTGGGTCCATCAAAGATAGCGGGCTCTAATCCAGAAGCCTTTCAGGCGCATCCATGTCCTCGTGCAACACACGAACGGCGAGCACGCTTGGCTGAAAGACTTGATAGAAAACAGCGTGATGCTCGACCTGCAACCTGCGATATCCGGGGAGGACGTGCTCGTAGTTCGTGCCAAGCGACGGATGTTCGACAAGATGTTTCATTCCCCTCTCCAACTGATCCAGGTATTCATCCGCCTGATCAGCACCCCACTCCTGACAGGTATACATCCATATTCCGATGAGGTCCGATTCCGCCTTCGGTGTGATGTTGAGCTTGAGCACTCACTCAGTCCGTCTTCATTCGCTTGCGGCCGGCCGCCTTGATGGCGGATAGATCAAGCGGTTTGGGTTGTCCGCTTGATTCACCCTCAGTGAGGGCCTGCCTGAGCATGGCAAGATGTTCCTTGGCCTGCTGATCCCTTCGGATGAGATCGCGGATATACTCACTGTCATTGCCAAAATGACCGCTTTCAATCCGGCTTTTCACCCAGTCGTCTTGTTGCTCGGTCAGCGTGATGGTTTTCCGGTGCATGCTCATGGCTGGTGCTCCTGACGCGACAAAAGTATGATAATATCATACCGCTTGCTCGCGCCGAATCAATGCCCTCGTTCCTGCCGCCCAACTTGTCGCTATGCCGCACAACCAACCCGTCGTACCCGTCGAGACCCCCGACGGCCATCAATTCGAACTGATCCACGTTGCCGCCGAGCAGCCGCGCCAAACGCTGCTGTTCCTGCCCGGAATGGGTCTGAGCGCGCGCTTGTTCATCCCCTTTGCCCGTGCGCTGGCCAATATCGGCATCACCGTGTTTCTCCATGAATGGCGCGGCAACGGCTCGTCGAGCATGCGCGCCTCGAGGCAGTGTGACTGGGGCTACCGCGAGCTTCTGAACGACATTGCCCTGGCCCGAAGCGCCGTCGCCGAGCGCACTGGTGGCAGCTACCTGTTGGGCGGCCACAGCCTGGGCGCGCAGTTAACCTGCATGAGCGCCGCCGCCGACTCGCGGGGACTCCGTGGCCTGATCATTCTTGCCGGCGGCTCGCCCTACTGGCGCAGTTTTCCCGGCTGGCATCAGGCAATGATGGCGGCGACCATGTTCGCCTTTCCGGCCCTGGGCGCGCTGTTTGGCTACTACCCCGGCAAGCGCGTGGGCTTTGGCGGCAACGAGGCGCGCGGCGTGATGGCCGACTGGGGACGCAGTGCCCGCTCCGGGCGCTATCGACCACGGGGCCTCGATATCGACCTGGAGGCGCGCTTCAGCGAGCTGAAGCTGCCAACGCTGACGCTACGCATGGCCGACGACTGGCTGGTGCCGCAAGGCTCCCTTGACTGGCTGATCGGCAAGCTCAGCGGATGCGATATCTCCACGCGGGTGATCGAGTCCGACGCGGACGCACAAACAGCGGACCACTACGCGTGGATGCAAAGACCGGAAGCCGCCACACGGGTGATCAACGAGTGGCTCTCAGAGGCACAATTCCGAGTTCTTTAATTTTCTGCCAGCATTGCGGCAACGAGTCGGGCATGGATTCGCTCCTTCAGTGACGAGGGTGCGGCCAGGCCCAGGCGCTCGAGCTCGTCGGGGTAGTCGTCGGGCCGCCCGCGCAACAGCGCTCGCAGCAGTGCTGGCTTGCTGCCGGACAAGCGTTTGAGGCGCTTGAGCGCGGGAATCAGGCGCTGCTCGACCGGGGTGAAGTCGCTGCCGAAGGGGTAATCGGGAAACAGTGGACCATGGTCTGCGAGCGCGCTTGCCAGCTTGCCCGGCGTGTTCCGGCGCGCCGCCGCCGGCACCTGCCAGTCGGGGTCGAGCTTGCCGGCCTGCTTTGCCTGCTCGACCAATCCATCCTGAAAGCGGGCGTCCATGATGCCAACCATCCGCTTGATGCACTCCTCGTCGGTCTTGCCGCGCAAGTCGGCCACCCCGTACTCGGTCACCACCAGATCGCGAAGGTGGCGGGGAATGGTGGTGTGCGGGTATTCCCAGACGATATTGGACACGACGCGCCCGCCGCTGCCGGTTCGCGTTGCCCGCACCATCAACGCCGAGCGCCCGTCGCGCATGGCGTGCGCCATGGCAACGAAGTTGTACTGGCCGCCAACGCCAGAAACCACCCGATGATCCGACAGGCCATCGGAAACCGCCGCCCCGGTGGCCGTGACCATCATGCAGGTGTTGATGAAGCAGGCGTGACGGCGCTGCTCGACTTCCAGCGCTTCCGATCCGCCATAGAGCTGATTGATGCGACCGACGCCGTGCATCCGGAATCGCGGCCGCTCGTCGTCGTCGAGATTCTGGAGAAAACGATAGAACGCCTCACTGCCGAGAAAAAAGCCGCCGTCCATGATGGCGCCGCTGCCTGCCTGCTCGACGGTCTCGCCGGCGTTGACTCGCTGCTGCAGCTCGAGATCGTCGAATACTTCGCGGGCAAGAATGCCGGCGCGATAGAGGTGCATGAAACCATCCATGAACATCTCGCTGGCCCCGTAAAGCCCCTCGCCGAAGGCGTCCAGATGCTCGAACCCGGCCCCCGGGGCATCGAGAGATGCAACCACCTGGCGATACACGGCATTGTCGCGGTGGCGATGAATCATGGCGTTGACCAGCGCGTCACTGAGCGAGCCGATGCCGATCTGCAGCGTGCCGCCGTCTGCCTGCAGCCGCGAGGCATGCACTCCCACGGCATGATCCTGCAGGGACACCCGATTGCGGGGCACGGCGAACAGTCTCTGTCGCGGATCCTCGTCAAGGATGGCGTCAAAATAGTCCGCTGCTACCACGGCATCGCCGTACAGGAAAGGAAGATCAGGATGGACCTGCGCTATTGCCATCCAGGGCCAGTCGGCCTCGTCGTGCAGGCGCTTGACAACGTCCAGCGTGACGTCGGGGTTGCACGACAGGCTGTAGCGATCGTCTTCCGGGCCGGCTACCAGCTGCAGCAGCACATTGATGCCGCGGTCGATGAGATCGCGGGCAACGTGAGTGTAGTTGGAGGATATATAGTGACGTTGCATCGCTGGATACCCCAGCGCCGCGCCGGACTGGAAGTAGAATTCCGTGATCCGGATGTTCTCGGGCACGCGGCCGGCGCGCTGGTCGCGGACGTAGTCCAGGCGCGGATAATCACTGCCGAACAGACGCTCCACGATCGGATCCATCAGCCGTTTTTCCAGCCAATGGGATGACTCCGGCGGGTCGAGGGACAGCGCGGTGACGATTTCAAGCTCGAGCTCCGGGTCCCGCACGGCGCGCCGGTAAAGCGTATTGACCAGACGATTGGGTTTGCCCAGCGCCAGCGGCAGGCCAACGACAAGCCGCCGGCCGACGCGCTGGATAACGCGATCAATCGCCTCTTCGTAACCTGCCGCGCCGCGGTGACTCATGCTGATGCGCCTTGTCTGGGATTTCTACTGCGCCATCGACGGCACCGATGGCTCGATCGGGCATTATCGCCGCAGCACCGGCTATTGAGAATAGCCCGCGCCCACCGGGGAGCACATTCGCATAAAATGCATCCTCTGCGCACTTTTGACCCGAACGGATCGATGAGCTACTACCCTCTGCTGAAGAACATCCATATTCTGCTGGCGCTGACCAGCGGCATCGGCTTTGCCCTGCGCGGTTTCATCCGCCTGGTGCTGCGCCGCCCGCTGACACAGCGTGTCTGGAAGATTGCGCCGCACATCGTCGATACGCTACTGCTGGCCTCCGGCATCACCATCTGGATGATCGTCGGATGGCCGCTGATGTCGTGGCTGGGCGCCAAGCTGTTGCTGGTGGTCGCCTACATCTTCACCGGCGTGCTGGCCTTCAGAGCCCGACAGCACACGCGCTCGGTCGGACTTTATCTGCTGGCACTGTGCATGTTTCTCGGCATCGTTTCACTGGCTCTGTACAAGCCCTTCTGATCGGCGCGTCAGCCCGGAACAGGCAAAAAAAGCCCCGGCAGAGCCGGGGCAGGCCAACAACGCACGAGTCGTCAACGGGAAGGGGAAGACTGACGACTCAAGCGCCCATTGGAAACGAAGATCTTGGCTGATTGCACCGCGCTGTTGGCGTCAAGGGATGACAATCGCGCCGCTGGCTGCCGATACCGTCCTGTCGCTGGCTGAAAAGCCGGTTGGCACCTCTTGCCGACCGGGCAGGGCCGCCACAACATGCTCTTCCAGACCAGCAGCGGATAGGCGGTTGACGACAACGCTGGCGCCCGAGGCATCCACTGCAACCTCGGCAACCCCCCATGGCGATAGGCCGCGGCATGCGCCGACCTGCTCACCGGCACCGCCGCTGCCAGAGCCGTGATACTGCAGTGAGGCTCGCGCACAGGCAGCAGCATCGCCAGCAGAGCCACTGCCCGAGCCATGATAGAGAGGCTCTCCCGCAACCGGCTGGCATTCACTCTGGCCGCTGTTGCTGGACCCGCTGCCCGAGCCGTGATACTGCAGGCTGGCGGATTCGCAACCGACACGCTCACCGGACGAACCGCTTCCCGAGCCATGGTAGTGCTTGGCAATGGGCTCACAAGCGTCTGCACCCTGACTTTCCTTGCCGCTACCGGAACCGTGGTAGTCAAGGTCGTTGCCGCCGCAGCCGGCCTCTCCGGCGACAGCGCGGTCGGCGCCAGCGATCACGGCTGCGAAGTTGCGTTCGAAATGCCCGTTGGATACCACGCGATACAGCGGGACCATGTAATAGCCGTCGGCCACGCTTTCAGCCTGGCCGACATAGACACCACTACTGTCGTGAAGTGATACCACAAGGCCGGAGTCACTCTGGCTGAGCGTGATGCCCGCATCACTCTGAGCAAAGGCCAGTCCGTGGAGCATCAAAAAAAACAGCGCAAACAAGGCGAGCTTCGGCATCAGCGATGCGCCGGCTTCATCCTGTTCGATGCCTGTACCCGACTTCTGTATTCCCGTTCCCGATTTTTGAATCAAACGCAGCATGACTCTCTCCTTTGGGCAACGTGCCCAGCGTGTTATTCATGGCAATCAAAGGGGGCGGCGATCAGTATCTTCCCAGTAATACCAACCCACGCCGACGGAACAATCGATATCCTGAGCCGGGTCGGATTCTTCCTTTTCGAGGCGTTTCTCCACCTCGCGAATGTGCTTGAGCAGGAGCTCGCGCATTTCCTGCCTCAGAACCCCCAGACGGCTGGCCGGGATGCGCATTGACCATCGGTCCTGCTGGAGCCAGGGTGCGCGACCATCTTCCGTGTCGGACGTGTTGTGGACTACCGCCCTCCCGAGCCGATTGAATGCAAAGCTGCCGGCCTCGATTGCCGACTTCTTTGACCGTGGAACCAGCATGTAAGACCGATCGAGCAATCGCACGTGGGTTCCCGATTCGTTCAGCTCCACGTTGCCTGCGTCCAGCAAGCGCTCCAGCGCCGTCTGCGGCGTCACGGCTCGGCCGGCGGCACGGCTGACCAGTCTCTGGAACGTGCCGTGCGGCCCATGCACCAACAAAGAAGCAGGCTCGCCCAGTTCAGCACTCTGGAAGTCCTCGTCGGTAACCCAGGTTTCAAGAATGGCCGCCTCCGAACAAACATCCGGCGGGGTGTACTGACGTTCGGGTGTTTCTTCGTATGCCTTGATTGCCCGCCCGTCCATACCGCAAAGCAGGGCCAGGGCTGATCGCGTCACCCTCTGATCAGGCGACTCCTTCTCGAGGTGCGCCCTTGCTTCCTGCACATAGACTTCACGAACAAGGTTGACCAGCGCGGAACACGAGACTCTGCCGACGGCAAATCGAATGACCGGCCTGACCATCCGCGCCATCGCCTCCATCAGCCAGTTGATGTCTTCTGTTGCGCCGGTCTTCTCGACAACCTGACCCATCTCAGATCTCCAGTATTTGCGGTTTCTGGAAGTGATAGCCCTGGCCATAGTGCATACCCAGGGACTTGAGCGCTTCCACCTGCGCGGGCGTCTCCACCCCTTCGGCAATGACTCGCGCCCCCAGGCCACGGCCCAGGGTTGCGATGCTGTCGACCACGGCGCGGCGATTGCTGTCCAGATGCACGCCTCCGGTCACGTCGCGATCAACCTTGAGCAAATCGACAATGCCGGCCGCACACAGGTCAAAACAGTTGATGCGACAGCCAAAGTCATCCAGCGCAACCAGAACACCTGCCTGACGCAGGCGCTGCGCATTGGCGACCAGGGTGCTTTTTTCCCGGCTGCTCCCGAACTCGACCAGCTCCAGACAGATCGAGTGCTCCAGCTGGCGGGCACGGCCCTGACAGTCCAGCACCATCTGCACAAATCGGGAATTGATCAGGGACTCGGGGTGCGTATTGATGCTGACGCGCATCGGCTGCCCCTGCTCCAGCTGCCAGGACACCACGCGCTGGAACACCTCGAGGTCGGTATACACCGGCAAGCGCTCGCGATACAGCAAATCTATGAAGTCGCTCGGAGCCCAGTCACGGTAGGCCCCGCGCGGCCGGACCAAGGCCTCGTACCAGGGCAAGGCCTGCCCGAAGTCGTCATCCAGACTCCCCAGGGCGTGGATGCCGTGAGCGGCGAACGTACAGAATTCGGCAGTGGCTTGCGGCAGTGCGCCCTGGGCTGTTTGCGCATTCACTGGCTCCCCCTTTTCTGTCGTTTGCCATTAATGGTGAATGACAATATCGGCAACCAGCGTCATTTGCAACTCCTTTTGCAAAATATTTCTGCCGCACTTGTGGCCGGTGACGTGACTCCGCTAATGTTGTGCGCGCAGCCGGCCCGGCGTTCGGGTGCAGCGGCTGCCACCAGGCCATTTGGGAAAACCACTCAGGACCGCTCGATGCCATTCATTCGTCTGGCCATATTGCTACTTGCCGTCATCCTGGCCGGCGGCTGCCAGCCAGCCGGCCAGGACGATCAGCCCCCGGCAAAAATCTATCGCCATGCAATCGACGGCGCGCCGAGTTCACTGGATCCGGCCCACGCCGACAACGTCTATGCCGCCACGCTGGCCAGCAATCTTTTCGACACGCTATATCGCTACAAATATCTCGAGCGGCCCTATCAGCTCACGCCCAACCTGGCCCGGGATCTGCCCGAAATCTCCGCTGATGGCCTGACCTACCGCATTCACCTGCGAACTGATGTGCGATTCATTGATGACCCGGCCTTTCCTCAGGGGCAAGGGCGTGCGGTGATCGCCGAGGACGTCGTCTATTCGCTCAAGCGTCACTTTCTGGCGGTCACGCGTTCACGCGGGGACTGGCTGTGGCGCGACCGCATTGTCGGCCTCGATGGGAAACGAGCACTGAGCAGCCCGGACCAGCTCGTGCCCGGTCTGCGAACGGAGGGACGCCACACTGTCGTCATCGAGCTGACACGCCCCTACCCACAGTTCACCCACACGCTGGCCACTGCACTGGCGGCGATCGTGCCGCGCGAGGCCGTGGAACACTACGGAGAAGCTTTCGGCACGCACCCGGTGGGCTCGGGTCCGTTCAAACTGGAACGCTTTGATGAATCCATGGCGGTGCTGCAGCCCAACCCGCACTTTGACCGCGGTGCAGTCGACCTGGCAGCTGAAGGCCATGATCCCGAACGCCACGCCGCATATGATCTGGAAGCGATCGATGGCCGTGACTACCCACTACTCGACCGCCTGGAGATTCACTTCATTACCGAGCCGACAACCCGTTGGAGCAGCTTTCGTTCAAGCCGCGGCGTGGATCTGGTCATGGTGCCGCCGGAAATGGCCGAGCGTGTACTCGACAGCCGCAGCCCGCCCCGGTTTCGACCCGATCTGCGCAAGCGCTATTACAGTAGCGCCACGCCGGAGGCCGGCTTCGTGTTCTACGGGTTCAACCTGGGCAACCCGGCCATCGGTTATCACCCCGACCCCGAGCGCCAGCGCCGCAACCGCGAGCTGCGCTGCGCCATGCGTGAGGCCTTCGACTGGTCGGCGCGCAATGAAACCTTCTATCACGGCCTGGGCGAAACCTTTCCGGGCGTGATTCCGCCGCTGCTGGCTGCGCATGACCCCGTAGCCAGACGTGACTCTCTGGCCCACCATCCGGAACGGGCACGCAAACGTCTGCAGTCGTCCGGCTGGCAAGATGAGGCGTTGCCGGAGTTCGTTTACGGGCTGGAATCAAGCATCCAGCAGCGCCAGATGTTCGAACAGTTCCGGGGCTGGATGCAGGCTGTCGGCATCCCCGGCAATCATTTCAGACCACGGAGCTTCGCCAGCTTTGGCGAGTACGCACGAGCCATCGGCGGCCGCCAGCTCGATCTTTTCCTGATGGGCTGGACGCTGGCTTATCCGGATGCGCAATATGCACTGCAGCTGTTCTATGGCCCCAATGCCGCTCCCGGCGCCAACAGCAGCAACTACAACAACCCCGAATACGACCGCCTGTTCGAAAAGGCCGCCACCCTGCCGGCCGGAGACGATCGCCGGGCGCTTTACAGGCGCATGAACCGCATGATCATCGACGATTGCGCCATCATCGGGTCACTTTCGCGCACCCGCCTTCACCTGTGGAAGCGCCACGTGCGGATGCTGCCGGATCGGGAAATCCTGGGCGGTTATTTCCTGCGCTTTGTCGATGTCGATGTCGACGCTGACGTCGACCATTGACGATGCCGCCCGAAACGCCGGGAAGGACCCTCGTGCGGCGGCTGGCCAGCGGCGTCACGCTGCTTCTCGGCGTTACTCTGCTGAGCTTTACCCTGGTCGTGTATTTCGGACCAGACCCGGCCTGGGAGCAGCTGGGGCGCAACCCCACCGCTGAACAGATTGCCCAGGTCCGCCACCAGCTCGGGCAGGATCGCTCTTTCCTGTTGCGCTACGCGGATTACCTCGGCCGACTGGCACGACTGGACCTCGGCCACAGCTTTGCCAGTGGCGAACCGGTCGGCCATCTCCTGCTTCGAACCGCTGTGGTATCCATCCTGCTGCTGCTGCCGGGATTCGTTGTCGGCATCGTGCTTGCCCTGCTGCTGGCACTGGTGGCCGCCTGGCGCCCCGGCAGCATCCTTGATCGCTTTTGCGCGCTGCTGGCTGCCGCCGGAATGAGCCTGTCGCTGGTCATCATCGTCATAGGCATGCAGGCCATTTTCGGCGTCTGGCTGGACTGGTTTCCGGTTCGCGGCTGGCGTGTGCATGGCCCGCTGAGCTATCTCCATCATGTCACTGTGCCCAGCCTGAGCCTGATTGCCGCCAGCCTGGGATACAACCTGCGTTTTTTCCATGCCATCTTCCGGCAGACCCTGACCGAGGCTCCGGTGCGCACCGCCCTGGCCTGCGGCCTGCCTGCCCGACGCATCTTCAGCGGCTTTGTGCTGCGGGCCGCCGCCCCACCGATCCTTACCCGCATTCTTGTCGCCGCGCCCCTGATCCTGATCTCGGGAAGCCTGATCATCGAGACTCACTTCGGCATACCAGGCCTTGGGAGCCTGACCTGGAAAGCGATGATGTCGGGTGACCAGCCAGTGCTCATGGCCGTGGTCAGCCTGTCGGCAATTCTGTTTGTGCTGGCTCTGGTAGCCACCGATACGCTGACCGGCCTGCTCGACCCAAGGGTTCGGGCAGCATGAACGCCGTGCGCAGCATGACGCGCAACCCAATAAGCGGCGAGCGCCTTGCCGTTGCTGTTGCTCTCGTCATTGTCACCGGCTACCTGCTGCTTGCTGCCGGCGTATGGCTGGGGTTGTGGGGCGGCAATTGGGCCGCCATCAGCGGCAACATGTACGAGCCGCCTTCTGCGCAGCACTGGCTGGGCACCAACCGGCTGGGCCAGGACCTGCTCGAACGCCTGCTCGCCGGTGCAGCGACCGCATTCCGGGTCGGTATCTCGGTGGCGATCGTCAGCGTCACCTCAGGTGCGGTGCTCGGTGGCCTGGCCGGATACGCCCGCAGCCGCCTGATCGACGAGGCGGTGACCTGGCTGATCGGCACCGTCGATGCGGTGCCCTTCTACCTGTTCGTTGTCGCCATGGCCCATGCCATGCAAGGCTGGCCCGGCGCCGTGTATCTGGCCATGGTGATGAGTTTCTGGACGTTGACAGCCCGCCTGGTGCGCACCGAAACCCGCAGACTGCGGCAGCGCGAATTCGTTCTGGCCGCACGGGCAAGCGGGCTCAGGCCTGCCCGAGTACTGTTCCGGCACGTGCTGCCCCACCTGACGCCGCTGCTGCTGGTGCAGCTGTCCCTGGTCTTCGTTGCCGCCATCAAGGCCGAAGTGGTACTCAGTTTTCTCGGTCTGGGGCTGCAGGATCACATCAGCTGGGGCATCATGATTGCGGAGGCTTCCCAGGAGATCCTGGCCGGCCATTACATGAATTTCATTGCCGCCTCAGTGGCGCTGTTCCTCCTGGTCGGGTCGGTCAACCGCCTGGTCGACCGGTTTGAACAGACACTGGATCCGAAACAGCGACACAGACCGGACAAGCGGCTGCGCGGACACGCCAGGGACCATCATCGCTAAGGGACATCCATGAGCCGACCATTGCAAGCACCCGCACCGCACAGGACGCCATATCTACGCGGCCTGCAGCTGGCACTGCTTTCCCTGATTGTGTGCGCCTGTACCGGCGGGGTGCGCGAAATCAAGGGCGAAGCGCCGCTGGTGTCACTCGGCCGGCTCGAGCTGCAAGCCGAACGCCTCACGCTCGACCTGGCGATCCGCAACCTCAACGACCAATCATTCGAGCTGAGCGCGGTCTCGCTGAAGGTTCTGCTCGATGAAGACCCTCTGGCCCGCGGCCGGCACGAAATCCCTCTGCACGTTTCAGCGCGCGGGCGCGAAGTGCTGCACCTTCCCATGACCGCCACCCGAGCCGGCCTGGAGCGGCTCGAGCAGCTGGCCGCCGGCGAAGTGCAACAGCTGCCGTGGTCGCTGGAAGCCACACTGTTTTTCGTCGACGCGCGCGAGCACAAGACCATGACGACAGGCTGGCTGCATCGCGTGCCCGGGCAGCCCGGGCGGTTCCGCTAGCGCCGGTAACTCCGTTGCGCACCGCTCTTGCCCTGCTGACGTTGGCCGGCCTGCTGCTGGCATGCAGCCGACCACCCGAGCTGGTGCAGCATCACCTGGCGGTTTTCGGCACCGAGGTCAGCATAACGCTCCCGGCAGATCAGGACTCCGGGCCGGCCGTCGCCCGTGTGGATCGTGAGCTACAGCGCATGCATCGCGACTGGCACGCCTGGGAGCCCGGGCAGCTCGTGCAGATCAATCAGGCCATTGCCGCGGGCCGCTGCGCCGACCTGCCCGAAGACGTCGCCGCGGTGATCAAGCGGGCCGGCGAGCTCGAGCGTCGCTCCCGCGGCCTGTTCAACCCGGCAATCGGTCGACTGCTCGAACTGTGGGGGTTCCATGCCAGCGAACTGCCCCGCGGCCCGCCGCCGGCAGAAGCAGACATTGCCGACCTGGTATCGCGCGCACCGAGCATGCGCCAGCTGCACATTCGCGACGGCCGCCTGTGCAGCGACAATCGTGCGGTGCAGCTCGATTTCGGCGGCTATATCAAGGGCGTCGCCGTCGAGCGCGCGCTCAAGCTGCTGGCCGAATCCGGCCTCGAGCACGCCATCGTCAACGCCGGCGGCGACCTCGGCGTCATCGGGCGACGTGGTCGACGCTCATGGCAAGCGGCGGTGCAGCACCCCGACGGCCACAGCGGCCACCATGCTGCCGTGCTGGAAGTCCATGACGGCGAGTTCGTGTTCACCTCCGGCAACTATCGCCGCTACCGCCAGGGTGCCGGCATTCGCCACGGCCATATCATCGATCCGCGTGATGGTTACCCGGCCGATGCCGTCAGTTCGGTCAGCCTGATTGCCGAAGACGGCGGCCTGGCCGATGCGGCGGCCACCGCGCTGGCGGTGGCCGGCAATGGAGAATGGCGCGAAATTGCCGCGGCCCTCGGGATCGATCGGGTGATGCGAATCAAGGCCGACGGCAGCGTCGAGCTGACCCCGCAAATGGCCGCCCGAGTGCAGTGGCGTGAACGGCCGAACAGAATCAAGCGAATCTCGACGCGGTAATACGACAGCCTCAACGGCCTCGACGACGATACCGCCACGGCGGTTCATGTAGACTGAAGCACAATCTCGGGAGCCCGATCATGACCATAGCCTTCTGGTGCGTACTCATTGCCGGCCTGATGCCGCTGGTGCTCGCCGGCGTCGCCAAGGCCGGTGACCGGTCCTTCAACAACCGCCGCCCGCGCGACTGGTATCAGAACACCACCGGCTACAGAAAACGGGCCTGGTGGGCGCAGCAGAATACGCATGAGGCGTTGCCGCTGTTTGCCGCCGCGGTGCTGATCGCCCACCTGGCCAATGGCACCCAGGCGGTGATCGATGCGCTGGCGGTGGGTTTCATCGCATTCCGACTGGCCTACGCCATTTGCTACCTGGCCGACATCCACCTGGCGCGTTCGTTGATGTGGCTGGGCGGCATGCTGTGCTGCATCGGCCTGTTCATTGCCGCAATTTGAAGCCCGCCGAAGCGCGGTTGCCATTGACTGCAAGCACCGCGCGCTCTAGGCTATGGCGTTCGGCCCACCGCTGTCGCAAGGAATCTTAGGGACCCCCCATGAGCCTCAGAATCACTCTCGATTTTTCCGAAAAGGACCTCGAACGCTTTCGCGATATGGCCAACAAGGCCGTGGAAAACACGCGAGCAACGAAACCTGAACAGATCATTGCTGCCGCGCGCCAACTTCTGGACGAAGCCTCGAGCCAGGGGCAGAGCAGTGAATTCGTTCGCAGCCGCCTGGACACGCTGCGGCTTCTCATCGACATGATCGAAGACGAAGGCTGGGGCATGAAAGAAGTGGGCCGCCAGCGCGTGCTGGCCGCTCTGAGCTACTTCAACAACCCCAAGGATCTGATTCCCGACAACATTCCCGGCCTGGGCTTTCTCGACGACGCCATCATGATCGAGCTGATGACCCGCGAGCTCAAGCCGGAGATCGACGCCTACCGTGACTTTGTGGCCTATCGAACCTCCGAGTCGGAGCGCCGCGGCATGGACCCCGACGAGCTCAATCGCGGCGACTATCTGCAGGCGCGCGAGCAGGCCCTGCTGGCACGCATGCGCCGACGCCGGCGGCGCAGTGGCGGCGGTGGCGGCCACAGATCACCCTTCTCGCTGTTCTGAGCCGGGGCGGCGAAGCATTTCAATGTGGGGAATGCCGTCCTCGAGATAAGGGGCGCTGACGGTTTCGAATCCCAGCCCGGAATAGAACGCCTCCAGATAGTGCTGGGCGGCAATTCGCACGGCCTGCCCACGAAAACGGCGATCGGTCAATTCGAGACAGCGCCGCATCAGGTCGCGGCCCAGACCACTGCGCCGCGCCGAGAGCATCGTCAGAACACGCCCGATCGACGGCTCGGCGAACGGCTTGCCCGGCGGCAGCACGCGAGCATAGGCCAGAATCGAGTCACCTGACCAGGCGCTGACATGTACACCGGCCGCGTCAAGCCCGTCGATGTCCTGATAGGGGCAGTCCTGCTCGACCACGAAAACCGCCATGCGCGCGGCCAGAATGGTATACATCCGGCTCAGCGCCAGCTCGTCAAAGGCTTCGGTCCGCCACACGATTTCGTCATTCATCGCCAGAGGCCATTCCGTCATGAGTGAAAGCGTGCATCATATCCGCCTGCTGGCCGGACTGGAAATCAAACCGGGCAGCGGCATGCAGCGATACCTGGAGCGCCACCAGGCCGAACTGCTGGCCGGCCACCTCGCCGCCGACCTGCAAAGCGTGGTCGCCGCCGTCGACCGGGCAATGCTGGTGCTCGGCGGCAGCCTGTTCGAACCATTCGAGGTGATCCGGCCCGGCTTTCCCGTCTGGCAGGCGCTGGAAGAACTGGCCGCGACGACGCTGCGCGAACGCGGCTTCGAGCCGCGTATTCTCGCCATCGGCGCCTATCGGGGCAGGATGCCACACACCGCACTGCAGCCCCCGGGCCAGCCACCTCAGGGACAACTCCTTGTCCTGCCCATGACCCTGATCTGCAGCGAAGACGATGCGCAGGAGCTGCGCAACGCGCTGGAGGCGGAGCTGTTCGAGCGCGCCGGCATCGATCCGCCGGCGCGCGCGCTACTCAGCGAGGCCTGCGGCGTGGAAACCGTGCACGGCCAGCTACTGACCCTGGCCGACCTGATTGCGCTGCAGCATGTCCAGCTCGACAGCGTCGGACTGGGCGGCTTCTGGCCGGTGGTCGAGCAGATTCTGGTCGACGACACCCGGGCAAAGGCCCACACGCTGCCGGCCGAACTCGAAGCCCGCTGGGAGCCGGAATCTGCCAGCGTGAACATCACCTTCATCAGCTTCGATCAGTACGCCGGCGAGCTCAGCGACTACACCCTGTGGCTGCGCTCGTTGCGCACCCTCACCACGCTGCTCGACACCCATGGCGTCGACTGGCGCGCCATGGCCGAAGCACCGGTGGTGTTCGACCCCGACGGCCCCAGCATGATCGAGTCGGCCGGCCCCAGCCAGCACCCCGACGGCATCACCGCCCACCGGCACCCCGATATCGGCCTGCTGGCCTGGACCGTGGTCGAGGACGGCCGCATGATGCACATCTACCCCCTGCGACCGCAGGCGGCCGAACGCATCAGGCAAGACATGACAGCACGCGGTCTGCCGCGCTTCGATCAACAGCAGCAAATCCACTTCGACCCGGAGAACGGTCGCCTGCGACCCGCCAGCGAATGAGTACAAAAGAATACAACGACGATTACGACAACAATTACGACAACAATCGCCTGGCCTATGTGGCGCCCTCACCGATTCACGGTCACGGGCTGTTCGCGCGTCGGCGCATCGACGCAGACGAATACATCGGCACCTACGTCGGCCCAGCCACCCGCGATAACGGCATGCACGTGCTCTGGGTCTGGAATGAGGACAGCAACGACTGGGAAGGCATCGACGGCGTCAATGAAATGCGCTTTCTCAACCATGCCGCCGAACCCAACGCCGACTGGTGGGGCGATGAGCTCTATGCGCTCAAGACCATCGAAGCCGATGAAGAGATCACCTTCGACTATGGCTGGGACGAAGAGGAGTGAGCGCGCAAACGCTCAATCGCGCAGGTTCTTGAACTGCAGCGGCAGGCCGAGCTCGGCCTCGCGCAGCAGCGTCATCACCGCCTGCAGATCATCCCGCTTCTTGCCGGTCACGCGAAGCTGGTCACCCTGAATGCTCGTTTGCACCTTGAGCTTCGACTGTTTGACGAGTTTGACCATCTTCTTTGCCATTGCCGTATCGATGCCCTCCACGAGGGTCACGTGACGGCTCGCACTCTTCGCACCGATTTCCGGCTCGTCGGCCTCGACACCATCCAGATCGATGCCTCGCCTGGAAAGCTTTGCGTAGAGCATGTCGAGCATCTGGCCAAGCTGCAGCTCGGACTCGGTCTTGAGCGTGACCCGATTGCCGTCGAGTTCGAACACCGAATCCGTGCCCTTGAAATCAAAGCGGGTGGCAACTTCACGGTTGGCCTGGTCAACGGCATTGGCCAGCTCGTGATGATCAACCTCGGAGACGATATCGAAAGACGGCATGATGACGGTTCTTCTTTGTGGAAAAGGCCATCATACGATCAAAACGCAGCGCACTGCAGCGCCGTGTGCACAGCGGTTACGGCAACTGCATCGCACCTCTCCGCTATACTCTTGCATGGTGCAAACGCTGATCAACACCCTGCCGAACCATTGATGGACTCGTCAATCATGCTCGAGCCGCCTGCGCGAACCGTCGCCCGGCACAGGCTTGGGGGTATCGCTGCTGACGGCATGGACTCGACCGGAGATTCGCCATGACGGACTGGGTTTTTGGCTACGGTTCGCTGATCTACAAGGTGGATTTTCCCTGGCTGGAGCGCCAGCCGGCAGAAATCTCGGGATGGACCCGACGCTTCTGGCAAGGCTCGCACGACCACCGGGGAACGCCCGACGCGCCGGGCCGGGTAGTAACTCTGGTGCCGGCTGCCGGCGAGATCTGCCGCGGCATGGCCTACCGCGTTGAACACCGGGTCTTCGAGCATCTCGATCATCGCGAGAAGAACGGCTACGAGCGTCACCGCGTGGAGATCAGCCTGCTCGACAGCGCGCGAACAGTGGCCGGCAACCTCTACGTCGCCGCCGATGACAACCCGGCTTTTCTCGGCCCCGACGAGCCGGAAAAGATGGCGGCACATATCCTCGGCGCGCGCGGCCCCAGCGGCGACAATCTCGAGTACCTGCTGCAGCTGGCCCACGCACTCAGAGAGCTCGGCGAACAGGACGAGCACGTCTTCGATCTGGAACAGCGCGTCAGCGCCCTGCGCGGCTGAGCTGGCGAACGCGGTGCCCCGCAGCCGCCCGTCATTGCCGGCCCGGTTCTGATAGGCTCGGTGAACAAATTCAAAGCAAAGGTTTTCCTGCCATGACCATCCACCTTGAACTGATCCCCGTCCTGTCGCTGGTCGCCGGCATTGCCATCCTGATCGTGCCCAAGCTGCTCAATCTGATCGTGGCAATCTATCTGATCGTGATCGGCATCGTCGGCATTTTCGGCATCTGAACCGGCGGGACGCTCACCATGATCCGGGCCGGTAACGCAGATTATCCGGCCCGGCTTTCCAGCTCCTCCCAGCGGCTGTAGGCGGCATCCAGCTCGGCCTGCACCGCTTCCACCTCAGCGGTATGGCCAGTGATGGCCTCGGCGTCCTGGCGATAGAATTCAGGGTCATTCATGCGCTCGGTCAGGTCGGCCATCCGCGCTTCCAGCGATTCGACCTTCTCCGGCAAGTGCTCGAGTTCGCGAGCCAGCTTGTAGCTGAGCCTGGCCGGCTTGCTCTTTTTCGGCTCCGGCCTGGCTACGGCCGGCGGGGCTGGCTTGTCCTGCGCAGTCGTTGTCGGTTCGGGGCGCCGCTGTCTGAGCCAGTCGCTGTAGCCGCCGACATACTCGCCCACCCGGCCGGCGCCTTCCAGCACGAAAGTGGCGGTCACCACGTTGTCGAGAAATTCACGGTCATGGCTGACCAGCAGCAGCGTGCCGGTATAGTCGGCGACCAGCTCTTCGAGCAGCTCGAGGGTCTCGGCGTCGAGGTCATTGGTCGGCTCGTCCATGACCAGCAGATTCGACGGACGGGCGAACAGGCGGGCCAGCAGCAAGCGGTTGCGCTCGCCTCCGGACAGCTTGCTGATCGGCGAGCGCGCCCGCTCGGGCGTGAACAGGAAGTCCTGCAGATACCCGATGACGTGCTTCTGCCGGCCGTTGATTTCGACAAACTCGCGGCCGTCGGCCACGTTTTCGGCCGCCGACCAGTCGTCGCGCAGCACTGAACGGTGCTGATCGAAGTACGCAATTTCCAGATTGGTGCCGTGGGTGACGCTGCCCGAGTGGGGCTCGAGCTGACCGAGAAGCAGCTTGAGCAGGGTCGACTTGCCGCTGCCGTTGGGCCCGATCAGGCCGATGCGATCACCGCGGAACACGGTCGTCGAAAACTCGCGAACCATCGGTCGGCCCTCCCAGGCAAACGAAACGCCTTTGGCCTCGATGACCTTGCGCCCGGACTGGCCCGCGCTGGCGGCCTGCATCTGGATGCTTCCCTGGCGCTCGCGGCGCTGCAACCGCTCGCGGCGCATCTTTTCCAGCGCGCGCACGCGGCCCTCGTTGCGCGTGCGGCGCGCCTTGATGCCCTGACGTATCCAGACCTCTTCCTCGGCCAGCTTCTTGTCGAAGCGCTGGTTTTCCAGCGCTTCGGCATGAGCGCGCTCGTCCGCCCGTCGCAGGTAATTCCGCCAGTCGCCCGGCCACGAGGTGACCTGACCGCGATCGATTTCCACGATGCGAGTAGCCAGCGTCTGCAGGAAGCGGCGATCATGGGTGACGAAGACCACGCTGCCGGGGAATTCCCTCAGAAACGTTTCCAGCCACTCGATCGATTCGATATCGAGATGGTTGGTGGGCTCGTCGAGCAACAGCACGTCGGGCCGCTGCACCAGCGCACGGCCCAGCAGCACACGACGCTTCATGCCGCCCGACAGCTGTGCAAATGCAGCCCCGCCATCGAGCCCGAGCTGGTCCAGCACGCGCTCGACCCGCCCGTCCATGTCCCAGCCCCCGGTGGCATCGAGCCGCGCCTGCACGCGCGCCAGCGCGTCCGGGTTGAAATCGCCGCGGCTGATACGGTGGAATTCGGCCAGCAGATCGCCGATATCCCCGAGCCCCTGGGCCACCTGGTCGAAGACGCTGCCTTCGGCTTGATCGGGCACATCCTGCTGCAAGGCTGCCACGCGCGCGCCATCGGCGACGATGACCTCGCCGTCATCGGGCTCGATGGTGCCGGCAATCAGCTTGAGCAGCGTGGATTTTCCCGCGCCGTTGCGGCCCACCAGAGCGATGCGCTCGTTCGGTTCGATATCGAACGCCACATTTTCCAGCAGCAGCGGGCCACCGATGCTGAAATCGAGCTTGCGGATTGAAATCAGGGGCATGGGGGATCGGGCCTGGCGGCCCAAGCATCAAGGGAAACAATGATTGTAAGGAATATCCGCGCCGCTGCGTGAGCGGATAATCCCGGCGGCCACAGAACAGGCGCGTCGGGGCCTGTGATCGGAGTTCAGGCTATAATCCGGTGTCGCCCCGGGGCGGGCGTTACCGGCGAGAGGGAGCACCACATGATCGAGCAGTCCTGGTTCTGGCTGATTCTGGGGGCCCTGCTGGTCCTGTCCGAATTCTTCATGACCGGCATTGTCGCCATCTTTTTCGGCGCCGGCGCCATGCTTGTCGGCATCGCCACGGCCCTGGGCCTGCTCGCCAGCCTGCCCGAGCAGGTGATTACTTTCGCGGTGCTGTCGGTGGGCAGCCTGCTGTTTGCCCGCGAGCGCATCAAGGTGTGGTTTCGCGGCAACGTGTCCGATCGCTGGGACGGCGACCAGGACCTGATCGCATCGCGCGGCGAGCGCGTCACGGTCACGCGAAGCTTTGCCAACGGCGTGGGCCGGGTTCGGCTCAGCGGCGCCGACTGGAAGGCTGAATGCGAGGACGGCCAGTTGCAGGAGGGAGACACCGCCTGGATCATCGGCCATCGCGGCATCACGCTGCTGGTATCGGCCAGCCGCCCTGAATATCCACACGATCAGACAGCGAGCTGATCGGCTTCCCGCAAACCCCATTGCAGAGGGACCCACAATGGACTTCGCCACCGTTCTTTCCCTGATCATACTGCTGATCGTCATCATCGCGGTGGTCAAGACCGCCCAGATCGTGCCACAACGCTCGGCCTACGTGGTCGAACGCCTGGGCCGCTTCCACAGCGTGCTCGATGCCGGCTTTCATCTGATGATTCCATTCATCGACAAGGTCGCCTACAAGCACACGCTCAAGGAAGAGGCGATCGACGTGCCGCAGCAGGCCTGCGTGACCCGCGACAACATCCAGATCCACGTCGACGGCGTGGTCTACATGCAGGTGATCGACCCGCGCCTGGCCTCCTACGGCATCGAGGATTACCGCTATGCCGCCATCCAGCTTGCGCAGACCACGCTGCGCTCGGTGATCGGACAGACCGAACTCGACAAGAGCTTCGAGGAGCGCGTGATCATCAATGAAAAGGTGGTCGAGGTACTGTCTGAAGCCTCCGAGCCCTGGGGTATCAAGGTGTTGCGCTATGAGGTAGCCGACATCACCCTGCCCGAAACCATCCGCGACGCACTGGAAAAGCAGATGCGCGCCGAGCGCGAACGGCGTGCGGTGGTGGCAGAGTCCGAAGGCGCGCGCGAGGCCAAGATCAACGTCTCCCAGGGCATGAAACAGGAGACCATCAACGTCTCCGAGGGCGACATGCAGAAACAGATCAACGAAGCCCGGGGGCGCTCAGAGGAGATCCGGCTGATTGCCGAGGCCACCGCCACCGGCCTGGAGCGCATCGCCACGGCGATCAACCAGCCCGGCGGCAGCGAGGCGGTCAGCCTGCGCATCGCCGAACAATACGTCGAGGAGTTCGGCAACCTGGCGCGAGAAACCAACACGCTGATCCTGCCGGCCGAGCTGTCGGATATCGGCGGCGTGGTCGCCGGCCTGGCCCGCACGCTGGATAAAAGCGTCAAGTCAACCGCAGGCTGATGTCCGGCTCTTCCCGGCTTTGCATGGGTATCAAGCGCCATCGGACGCCGCCTGGCGCTCGCGCAGTCGCTGTCAGGCCCTTGGCGCGAACCACTCTTCGCGCGGCTCACGACAGACGATGAACCAGGGGTTGAGCAGTTCTTCGCGGGCGTTATAGGTAAGCGGCTCGCCGGTTTCGGCGTTGACCACCTGCGCGCCGGCGGCTTCGACCACCGCCTGGGCAGCACAGGTATCCCATTCGCAGGTCGGGCCCAACCGCGGATAGATGTCGGCCGCGCCGTCGGCCACCAGGCACAGCTTGAGCGAGCTGCCCATGGCCACGAACTCGGCGGCGCCCAGGCGGGCAACGAAGTCCTCCACCTCGCGGGTCTTGTGCGAACGACTGCCCACAACCTGCCAGGGGCGGTCGTACTGTTTCTGCCCGGCCGCGATCGCAACCGGCTCGCGATCATCGTCCTGGCGCCAGGCGCCGTCGTCAACGGACGCGAAGTACCAGCGATCCAGCGCCGGAGCGTAGACAACACCGAGCACCGGCTGATGGTTGCGCACCAGCGCCACGTTGACGGTGAACTCGCCGTTGCGCTTGATGAATTCACGCGTGCCGTCGAGCGGATCGACGACCCACAACTCCTGCCAGTGCCGGCGCTCGGACCATGGCGCCTGAGTCAGCTCCTCCGACAGAATCGGCGTATCGGGCGCAATCTTCTGCAAGTGCTCGACGAGGATGCGATTGGCAGCCAGGTCGGCTTCGGTCAGCGGACTCTTGTCGTCCTTGGCGATGACCTCGATTGCAGCCGGGTCGTCATAGACGGCCATGACCGCCTTGCCGGCTTCGGCCACGGCCTCGCGCACGCGAGGCAGCATTTCATTCAGTTGCATAATTTTCTCGAATAGTCGCTTGATTCAGTGCAGGGAAAGCCCGGGCAAAATCTTCAAAACGCAAAGCAGCAGAGACCGCGACGAAAAAAGATAAAGACCGCTCACCGCGAAAGACAAGGGATGGCACGGAATAAAAGAGCTGCTTCAGATAAGGATCGGCCTTTTTTTCCATCTCGTTCCGTGTGATTCCGTGTCTTCCGTGGTTTTGATGTTTTCCATTCTAACTTGGCGCTTTCCTTGCGTCCTTTGCCACTTCGCTGCTTTGCGTTTCAACGGTCATCGAGCCAGGCGGAAAAGCTGTCTCCAAGCTCGGGGTGTTTGCGGCCCAGATCGACGGTGGCCTGCAAGAAGCCCAGCTTGGAGCCGCAGTCGTAGTGCCGGCCCTCGAACTGGTAGGCGTCGACTGCCCGCTCTTCAAGCAGCGCGGCAATGGCATCGGTGATCTGGATCTCGCCGCGATGATCCGGGGCGGTATGCTCCAGCAGCTCGAAAATGCGCGAGTGGAGAACATAACGCCCGACAATGGCCAGGTTCGAGGGCGCATCCGCCGGCTCGGGCTTTTCCACCATGCCGTGAATGCGGCCGCTGCGGCCGGTAAAGGGCTCGGTAGCGACCACGCCATAGGCGCGGGTCTTCTCGCGCTCCACTTCCTCGACGCTGACCACCGACGCGCCCGTCTCGGCGTGGTGGCGGACAAGCTGGGCCAGCACCGGATCATTGCCGTTGTCGATCAGATCATCGGGGAGGATCAGCCCGAATGCGGCGCCCGGCACCAGGGATCGGGCGCACAGCACGGCATGGCCCAGACCCAGCGCCTGGCGCTGTCGGACATACAGGCACTCGACGCCTTCAGGCACGGTGGCCTGCGCCAGAGCCAGCAGTTCGTGCTTGTCGCGCTGCTCAAGCTCGGTTTCGAGCTCGAATGCGGTATCGAAATGATCGGCGATGGCGCTCTTGGTCCGCCCGGTGACAAACACCAGCCGGCGGGCGCCGGCCGCCACGGCTTCCTCTACCGCGTACTGAATCAGCGGCTTGTCCACCACCGGCAGCATCTCCTTGGGGATGGCCTTGGTGGCGGGCAAAAACCGCGTGCCGAGGCCGGCGACGGGGAAGACGACGGTTTCGATCATGGTGGATGTGCCCCAGGTTGCCACAAAACGGCCATGGTAGCCCATCCCGGATCAGGGGCAGGACAATAATGTTGCCTGACTGGTTGGCTGGTTGGCTGGTTGGCTGGTTGGCTGGTTGGCTGGTTGGCTGGTTCGGCGCGTACGGGTTGGCGGGGCGGCTGCGCCGCGATGCCGTCCGGGCGCTTTGTGCGTTGCAGTCTGGTGAGGTTGATGCTGCCGGGCGCTAGGGTGGCCTCGACAAGTCAAAGGCGTTCCGCCCGCCTGCTGCGCAGGCTGATGGCGGGTAACTTTCTTCCAGAGCAAAAAAAGTAACCAAAAATTGCTCTTCAAAGTCAACGTCCCACGTTCGATTGTTTCAGGACTTACCTGCTGTGCGGGCTGGCCCCTTCGCGACGATACCTTCGCGAATACTCCGTCGGAGGATCTGGTGGCGCTAGCAGGAATGGGGCGATGCCGACATCAAAACGGCCCGGCTTCGATCCCTTGACATTGGATTGCACGGCGGTCGCGCTTGGCTTGCTGGTTTCGAGGACGTCCGCTTCGCGATCTGCGGCAAGCTTCCAGCTCTACTGCCTCGGCTCCCCGCAGATGGCGCGCGCTGTGCGCGCGATGTAACTGATTTCGGGCGTAAGCCCATGATTTCTCCCATGGCCACTTTCGGAAGCCATCCAGGCCAACGCGCGACCAGCCGGGTATTCGCGAAGCCCGCCCACCGAAGGGGCCAGCCCCCGCAGTCATCAATCTTCTGAGATAACCGAGCGTGGGATATTGACCTTCAAGCGCGCTTTTTCGTGCCTTTTTTCGCGCTGGAAAAAAGGTACCCGCCCAAAGTGCTTGCGAAGCAAGCCGGGCGGAACGCCTTTGACTTGTCGAGGCCACCCTGGCGCCCGGCAGCATCAACCTCACCAGGCCGCAACGCTGGAGCCGCTCGGATGGCATCGCGGTGAAGCTACTCCGCAAGCATCGGCAGATACCGAACCAGCTAACCAGTCAACTAACGCGCCAACCGCCGATCAGTAATGTCCGGCCAGGCGCATGTCGCGCAGGCGGCCTTCGGCCAGCCGTGAGAGCGTTGTGCCGGGGTGCTGGCTGCGCACCTGCTCGAGCGCGGCGCGGGCCTCGTTCCAGCGTTCGAGCTCGTAATGGCTGAAGCCGATCTTGAGCAGCGCATCGCCCTGCTTGCCGCTGTCAGGAAATTGCTCCAGCAGCTCTTCGAAATAGCTCAGCGCGGTCTGGAAATCGCGCGTGACGTAGTAGGTCTCGGCCAGCCAGTACAGCGCGTTGGGCGCGTAGGACGAGTCGGGATAGCGGTCGAGGAAGCTCGAAAAACCTTCGGCAGCATCAGCGTAACGCGTTTCGCGCAGGGCGCGGAAGGCGCGATCGTAAGCGCTCTTTTCTTCTGCGCTCACCGAAGCGAGATCGCGGGACGGGCCGGATGACGGCTTCGCCAGCGGGGTGACCTCGGGCTGAGCGTCAATCGGTGCCCGCACCTCGGGCTCATCACGGGCCGGCCGCTGCGGCGGCACGGACTCGCTGGCCGGTGCCACCGGCGCTCTGGAAGCGCTGCCGGACTCGTCTGCCGGGCGCTCGCTGCGGTCGTCGCGGGCAGGCGCCCTGTCCCCCTTTTCCAGCGCCTGCAGACGACGGTCGAGGTCCAGATACTGATCGCGCTGGCGGCGTCGAAGGTTCTCGATTTCGCGCTGCTGAGACTCGGTCTGGCCCCGGAGCTCACGCACTTCCTCGAGCAGCTCCTGAACCTGATAGACCGTGTCGCTGGCATCCTGCGCCTGGGCCGGCGCGGTGACGGCGGTCGGCACCAGGCCGACCGCCGCGATCATTGCTGCTGTGGTGAAGGTCTTCAACGCCATTACCGGGCCGTGTAGACGATCTCCACCCGGCGGTTGCGCTGCCAGCAATCTTCACTGCTTTCGCGGCAGACCGGGCGCTCTTCACCGTAGCTAACAACCTCGATCTGGCTTGAAGAGACGTTGTTGGCACGCAGCAGATCCTGTACGGAATTGCCGCGGCGCTCGCCCAGGCCAAGGTTGTACTCGCGTGAGCCGCGCTCGTCGGCATGGCCTTCGAGAATCACCCGCGCCGAAGAGTTGGAACGCAGGTACTCAGCGTGTGCTTCGATGATGGGGCGAAACTGCGAGCGCACGTTGGAGCGGTCAAACTCGAAATAGACAACGCGCTGGCTCAACAAGCTGTCGGCATTGTCGAGGTTGCGCGGGTCGGAAAAGTCACGCGGATCAAGGCGCTGGGTTTCCGGCTCGGGCGCTGGCTCGGCCGGCGGCGGCGGTTCGGGGGTTTCGGGTTCTTCCACCGTTTCCCTCGCGCAGGCGGCCAAAATGGCAGCCAGCATGACAAGGGCGATAAAACGCAGTGCAGTCTTCATGCTACCTCCTGGGGGATCAAACAGGCATTTTGTTGGGGCAAACTTCAGTCTTTTTATTGAATCATTGGCGACCAGGCCGGCTCTCGAACATCATCACCCTCGCTCAGAACCAGCCTCTGACGAACCCGACCATCGGCCGAAACGGCGGCCAGTTCGTTTCTGCCGTTTCGGCGGGCAGAATACAGAACCATGCTGCCGTTCGGCGCAAAACTCGGCGACTCGTCCAGCCGACCATCAGATAATACACGCAAACGCTCCGTTTCGCGATCATGGATTGCGATGCGGTAGTCATTGTTACCCTCGCTGTAGATAACCGCCAGGTAGCGTTCCTCCAGCCCGATGCTGGCGTGGGCGTTGTAGCGCCCTTCCCAGGTCACCCGCTCGGGGTCACCGCCGGCGGCATCCATGGCATAGATCTGCGGGCGGCCAGCACGGTCGGAGGTGAAATAGATACGCTGGCCGTCAGGCGACCAGACCGGCTCGGTATTGATCGACCAATGATGCGTCATCTGCTCGCTGCGGCCGGTTTCCAGGTCGATCACCCAGATTTCCGGGCTGCCGGTGCGCGACAGGCTGACCGCCAGCTTGCGGCCATCGGGGGAGAATGCCGGCGCACCGTTGATGCCGCGATCGGCGCTGACCACTCGATTTTGTCCGGTATAAAGATCCTGCACGACGATCTGCGAGCGCCCCGTGGCAAAAGAAACATAGGCGAGCTTGCGTGCGTCCGGTGACCAGGTCGGCGACAGGATCGGTTCGCTGTTGCGTACCACCGTCTGGGGGCTGTGGCCGTCCGCATCGGCAACGACCAGCTCGAACAACTCGCTGCCGGCATCGTCCTCGCGCACGGCAACGTAGGCAATGCGCGTGGCAAAGGCGCCGGGCACGCCCAGCAGGGCTTCGTAGACGGCATCGGCCACGCGGTGGGCGCCAAAGCGCAAATCACCCAGGCCCACGGTCATGGCCCTGGAAAACAGGACGCTGCCGCTGTGCACGTCAAGCAGGTGGTATTCGATCTCATAGCCCATGCCGTCGTGGGTCTCGCGCACCGAACCGACCACCAGATGATCGACCTTGAGCAGGCGCCAGGTGCCAAACCGCACTTCCGTGGGTCGGGAGGGGCGGTTGACCATTTCCGCCTCGTCCATCGGGTCGAACAGCCCCGAACGATGAAGGTCGGCGCTGACGATGGCGGCCACGCCGTCTTCGGGCTCGGGCATCTCGGCGTTCCAGGCAAACGGCGCGACCGCAATCGGCATGGCACCCTCGACGCCGTCGACGATCTCGATGCGCAAATCCGCTGCCGCCGGCGAACTGGCCAGCAACAGCAGCAGCACGATGCCGGGGATTCCTCTCAGAAAGCCCTTAACCGTCGTAAACAAAAACAAATGTGATCTGGCGCTCGAATACATCTTCATATCCTTGGTAGGGCAGTTGGCCGACCCGCATCACCGCCGCGGTGATCGAGCGGCGCGTGGCCTGGTCGGCGTTGCAGGGAGAAACAATGCTTGCATCAATGATTTCACCGCCGGGAATCTGAACGACTCGAACCGAGCATTCTACGCCCGGATTGGCCGTTGGCGGTCGAATCCAGTTGCGCCGCACCAATTCACGAATGGTACCCACGTATTCCTCTCTGAGCGTGGCGCGCCGGGCATCGGCGGCGGCCCGCTCATCGGCCAGGCGGAGGCGCTCGGCCTCCTCCTCGGCTTGTTCCTGCTGGCGTTCACGCTCGCGCTCGTCGGCCAGCGCCTGCAGGCGACGCTCCTGTTCCTCGCGCTGGCGCTGAGCCTCTTCGCGCTGCCGCCGCAGTTCTTCGAGCTCGCGCTGGCGGGCCTCCTCGCGCTCGCGCCGCTGCTGCTCAAGGCGACGACGCTCACGCTCGGCCTCCTGACGCGCCTTTTCGTCTTCCTGGCGGCGGCGCTCGGCCTCTTCTTCGCGGCGGCGCTTTTCTTCGCGACGCTGCTGCTCAAGCTGCTCCTGGCGTCGTCTTTCAGCTTCTTCGGCCTGCTGCTGTTCTTCCTGGCGCTGGCGTTCGGCCTCTGCCTCCCGTTGGCGCTCGAGTTCGGCCTGACGCTCACGCTCGGCCCGCTCCGCCTGCTGCTGGCGTTCAAGCTCGGCCTGGCGCTGGCGCTCGGCTTCTTGCTGGGCGGCCTGCTCCTGCGCCCGATCGGGCTCGGCGACCGCGCCCTGATCGACCAGGGTCACGCGTACCGGCACCGGCCGGTGCTCGAACGGCTTCCAGTCCCAGGTCCCCACAATCAGGATCAGCACGAACCCCAGGTGCACAGCCACCGCCAGCCCGAGGGCGGACAGAAAGTCCTTGATTGCCTGCTTTCGCTGCAAGGAGAGCACGATTACCTGTCAACCCGAAGCCGTCGGCAAGCACATTTCGAATCCCGCAGGGCGCGAAGATCACGAAGAAGTGACAGGGAAAGAAAAGGATTCATGAATTCTTCGTGTCCTTCGTGGTGCATTTCAGAATCAGCAATCAACACGGGCGCCCTTGCGACCGGCGGAGTCAGTTCTGGTCCGGATTGTCCGGCTCCGGATCGCCGATCATGCCCACCGAGGCGACGCCGGCGCGCTGGAGCAGCACCATGGCGCGGTAGATGTGCTGATAATCGACCCGGCGATCGCCGCTGACGGTGACCTGCAGCTGCGGATTGCGGGCCACGATGGCGCCGACCGTATCGACCAGGGTTTCGCCATCGATCAGCTCGGGCGCGTCCCCGGTATCCAGATACATGTCGCCCGATTCGGTAACCGTCACCATCAGCGGATCGCCCTGATCGCTGATCGGATCGGCCGAACCGCTGGGCAGCTCGACTTCGACGCCCAGGTTCATCAGGGGGGCGGTAACCATGAAGATGATCAGCAACACCAGCATGACGTCGATATAGGGCACGACGTTGATTTCCGACATGTGCCTGCGGCGCCGGCGAATATACGGTGAGTCGGACATAGGCGGGCTACCCCTTCTCCTGCAGCCGACGCGCCTGTCGGAGAAGGATGGAGGCGAACTCTTCCTTGAAGTTGTCGTAGCGGATCGCCAGGCGTTCGACCTGGTTGGAGAAGCGGTTGTAGGCGACCACTGCCGGAATGGCGGCGAACAAGCCCATGGCGGTGGCAATCAGCGCCTCGGAGATACCCGGCGCGACCATGGCAATGGTCGCCTGCTGCGATCCGGCCAGACCACGGAAGGAGTTCATGATGCCCCAGACCGTGCCGAACAGGCCGACGTAGGGGCTGACCGAGCCGACCGTAGCCAGAAAGCTCAGCCGATGCTCCTGGCGATCGAGCTCGCGGGTCAGCGTCACGCGCATGGCGCGCTGGGCACCGTCGGTGATCGACTCGGGATCGAGCTGGCGCTCTTCGCGCTGGCGCTTGAACTCGCGAAAGCCGGCTTCGAACACGCTTTCCATTCCGTCGCGCGGCTCCCGCCCCCCGGCAACGGCATCATAGAGCTGATTGAGATCAGCGCCCGACCAGAATTTCTCCTCGAACTTCTTTGCCCGCGATTCGGCCCGCGACAGCATCTGACGCTTGCGGAAAATGATCACCCAGGAGGCGACCGAGGCCGCCAACAACAGGGCCATCACGCCCTGCACCAGCAGACTCGCTCCATGGATGAGTTCCCAGACTTGCAACTCGCCGTTCATTGCGCTTCCTGTTTGTATTGTTGTCGTTGAATGGCCGCACGCAGCGCCTCGGGCATGCGCGCCGGAACAAAACGGTCGGCGGCCAGGCAGGCGGCGTCCACCCGCGCTGTAGCCAGCAGCTCGCCATCACGGGCGCGCACCATGCGCTGGCTGAACGTCAGCGAGGCCGCTCGCAGGTGTTCGACGCCGATCGTGATCTCGAGTTCATCTTCGAGCCGGGCCGGCATGATATAGCGGGTGTCGACCCGGCGCACCACGAACAGGCGATTCTGCTCACGGCGCATGGGCACCTGGGGAAAGCCCATCGCCAGCAGCCAGTCGGACCGGGCGCGCTCGAAAAACGCCAGATAGCGCGCGTGATAGACCACGCCACCGGCGTCCGTGTCTTCCCAGTAGACGCGGTAGCGGAAGGGACTCTCCACTTGCCCTGGCAGATCACTCATGAGTGCCGCCATGCCATGCTGGACTCTCCAGAACCGAAGACCACTGCAGCCGCGGAATGCGCGGATGGCCTCTTGCCCACCCCGACCGAGGCGCTGCAGTCATCGCTGTTGACGGCTTTCCAATCACCTTCCGTGTATTCCGTGTGTTCCGTGGATGCCGGGCCTGGATTTTTTGGGGATCTGATCATCGACCCTTCCAGCAACCTGCACGCCAAAAGCCGGCAAAGTCAACAGCGGTATCGGTCATGTCTCGGAACGATTGTCGAACAGATCGTCGGGCCGGTCGGGCGGATTGAGGCCGAAATGGTGCCAGGTGGCGGTGGTGGCCATGCGGCCGCGGGCGGTGCGCATGAGAAAGCCCTGCTGAATCAGATAGGGTTCGATGACGTCCTCGATGGTGCCGCGCTCTTCCGACAGCGCCGCGGCCAGACTTTCCACGCCCACCGGCCCGCCGCTGAAGTCCTCGACCAGTTTTTTCAGCAGCTTGCGATCCATGGCGTCGAAGCCGCGTGCGTCGACCTGCATCATCTCCAGGGCGTCGGCGGCCACCGATTCGCTGATGCGCCCGTCCGCGCGCACCTGGGCAAAATCGCGCACCCGCCGCAGCAGGCGGTTGGCGATCCTGGGGGTGCCGCGCGATCTGCGGGCGATTTCCAGCGCGCCTTCGCGGTCGGCCTCGATGCCGAGGATGCCGGCCGAGCGGATCACGATCTCGGCCAGCTCGCCGGGGGCATAGAACTCCAGGCGCTCGACAATGCCGAAGCGATCGCGCAGCGGCGAGGTCAGAAGGCCGGCGCGAGTGGTCGCACCCACCAGGGTAAAGCGCGGCAGATCGAGCTGAATCGAGCGCGCCGCCGGGCCTTCGCCGATGATGATGTCGATGCGATAGTCTTCCATCGCCGGGTAGAGCACTTCTTCAACGACAGGGCTCAAGCGGTGGATCTCGTCGACGAAGAGCACGTCGCCGGGCTCGAGGTTGGTCAGCAGCGCGGCCAGATCACCGGCGCGCTCAAGCACCGGGCCGGAGGTCTGGCGGACGTTGACGTCCATCTCGTGGGCGATGACGTAGGCCAGCGTGGTCTTGCCCAGGCCGGGCGGACCGAAAATCAGGACGTGGTCGAGGGCTTCGTGGCGCGCGCGGGCCGATTCCAGATAAATGCCCAGGCGCTCTTTCATTTCCGGCTGGCCGATGTACTCGTCCAGGCGGCCGGGACGCAGGCTGGCCTCGATGCGGGCCTCGTCCTGATCCACTTCTCCGGTCACCAGTCTTTCTTCGCTCATCAGTGCACCCCGCCGCCGATTCTGCAAGCTTCAGCGAGTCGGAAAGCATTTGGCTGCAAGGCATGTTTCGCAGGCAATGGCAGCATCCTTGTCAAGAAACATAACGCCGCAGATGAATGCTTTCCGGCTCGCTCTGCGGGAGCGCGCCAGAGCCGACATTGCGGCGTTGCGCCCCGTGCAATGGGCGCACCATTCACTGCAGGTAGCGCCCTGCACTCTTGGCTCAGGCGCGCTCTGAATGTTACAGAATCGGCGGCGGGGTGCACTAGCCCTGCATCTTCTTCTTCAGCGCGTCACGGATCAGGGCCTCGGCCGACTGGTCCGGCGTGGCCACCGCACGGATCATCTTCAGCGCTTCCGATGAGGAATAACCCAGGGCGGTGAGCGCCTCGCGGGCCTCGCCTTCGGCGCTCAGCGCGCTGCCACCCGCGGCATCGGCCCCGCTGCCCAGATCGGAGACCTTGCCGCGCATTTCCAGAATCAGCCGCTCGGCGGTCTTCTTGCCGATGCCCGGCAGCCGGGTCAGCGATTTGGTATCGCCGGCCTCGACCATCAGCGCGAAATCGTCGCTGCTGACCCCCGACAGGATGGCCAGAGCCAGGCGCGGGCCAATGCCGGTCACCTTGAGCAACTCGCGAAACAGTTTGCGATCGGCTTCAGCAAGAAAGCCATAGAGCGTGTGGGCGTCGTCCCTGACCACCAGATGGGTCAGGATCGCCAGCTCCTCGCCGTCTGCGGGCAAGCGGTCGAACGTATTGAGCGGCACCTCGACCTCGTAGCCGACGCCACTCACGTCCACCGTCAGCGACGGCGGCTGACGGGAAACAAGGGTTCCGGCAAGTCGAACGATCATCGCAATACCACTCCACTGGGCAGTCGCCTGGCTGTTTGTGCGGTGTGATGATGGCACAGCGCTGCGGCCAGTGCATCGTAGGCGTCCTCGCCCAGGTCGGCGTCGACCTTCATCAGCGCGCGGACCATGTGCTGTACCTGTTCCTTGCCCGCGCCACCGCGGCCGACGATGGCCAGCTTGATGGCCCGGGGGGCGTATTCATGCACCTCCAGCCCCGCCTCCACCGCCGCGCAGATGGCCACGCCCCGCGCCTGGCCCAGCTTGATGGCCGACTGGGCGTTGCGGCTCATGAACACCGTTTCCACGGCGGCAAACTGCGGTCGATACTCGCCAATCAAGCGGCTCAGGTCGGAAAAGATCTGCCCCAGCCGCTCGGGCATGGGCCCGCCGCCCAGGCGCAGGGTTTCGGCATGAATCAACTTCTCCCCCTCGATGATGCCTACACCGGTCCGGCGCGAGCCGGGATCGAGCCCGAGAATCCTCATGCGCGAACCCGGCCCTCGGGCAACCCGCTGAACTCACTCATAGGCCGCAGCGGGAATATCCGCGTTCGACCACACGTTCTGGGTATCGTCGAGATCTTCGAGGACGTCGATGAAGGCGATCACCGCCTTGCCGGTGTCGGTATCGACTTCGATCAGGTTGTTGGCACGCTCGGTAACCTCGGCTTCCTCGAACTCCAGCCCGGCGCTGCGGAAACCGTCGCGCACGCCCTCGAAATCTTCCGGCTCGGTCAATACCTCGATCGCGCCGTCGTCGTGGTTGACGATGTCTTCGGCGCCGGCCTCCAGCGCGGCCTCCATCACCTGCTCCTCGCTGGTACCGGGAGCGAAAGTGATCACGCCCTTGCGCTCGAACTGAAAGGCCACCGAGCCTTCGGTGCCCAGGTTGCCGCCGTGCTTGGTGAAGGCGTGGCGCACCTCCGAGACCGTGCGGTTGCGATTGTCGGTCAGACAGTCGACCATCACCGCCACGCCGCCGGGGGCATAGCCTTCGTAGCGCAGCTCCTCGTAGGAGGCGCCTTCAAGGTCGCCGGTGGCTTTCTTGATGGCGCGCTCGATGTTGTCCTTGGGCACGTTCGCGCCGTTGGCCTTGTCGATGGCCAGCCGCAGCCGCGGATTGCTGTCGGGGTCACCGCCGCCCTCGCGCGCAGCGACCGAAATTTCGCGCACCAGTCGCGTAAAGATCTTGCCCCGCTTGGCGTCCTGCGCCTTCTTGCGGTGCTGAATATTGGCCCATTTGCTATGGCCGGCCATGAGTGGCATACCTCCGTTGTGATGACCAACCTGTCATATTAACCGAAGGCTGCCCCAGGTCGATCGATGATCGCGCACGTCGGGGCGCCTCCTCGACCTGCGGCCGCCCGGAATGCCATCACCCGGTTGCAGCACGTATTGCCTTTTCGAGTGGCGCCTCTGATCTCGCGGTGCTTCACGCGTTGCAGCATGGGTTGGATTGGCGCAAGAGCTGTGGAAGGGGCTCCAGGCCGCGATTTTTTGCGCCAAGCCGCGTCGGTAAGACTGGTGCTACCGGGCGCTGCGGCGGTGTCGACACGTCAAAATCAAGGTCGAAGCCCGCACGAAATTGCTCGGCTTAAAAGCTGAAAGACGGGTATCAGACCGTGAGCAGGCGGCCGGACCGCAGGCTCCGATCAGCGCCGTATCGCGATCTGGAGATCGCTCCCACCCCCGATGCGAGTCGCTTTCCTTCCACACGTGCTGGCGTCAACGCCCCGCCGATGGCGCGCAAGGCGCGGTGGAGCCATCGCGAGCGCAAGCCGCCGGATCCCTCCCATGGCCACTTTCGAAAAAAGACGCGGGCATTCGCTTCGGTTCCATTCAGCCGCCACTCAGAATCCGGCGCTAGAATAACCGGCACACCTCAAAGACCCGCCGAATCATGCGCTACCTGCTGCTTGCTCTGACTTTTGCGTTCGTCGGCCAGGCCTCGGCCACCGGCAAGATCAACGTGCTGACCGACCTGAACTCGCCCTTCCCGCCGGGCTGCGTGGCCGTATCCCTGCCGCAGGCGCCGCCGCCCGGCGGCGAATACTTGTTCAACGAGAGCAATATCCATGTGCCGTCGGTGGACCCGGGCTTTGCCGCAGCACGTCTTAGCGTCCAGATCTGGCGTACCGGCTGTCACGACGAGGGCTATTCGGTGGTCATGGTGCGTCTGAAAAAAACCGGTGGCGGGCGGGTTCTGACCCCGCGCGTGTTCGCCGACTCGGGCGTGGTGGATTTGCCGGAGCACGTCGCCCGGCTGATCCAGTACCCGGCCGTCGGCAGCGTCGACGCCTCGGCCGATGAAATCACCGAACAGGGCACCACCTACATGCTCGCCGTCGATCCCTACGCTACCGGCTCCGCCAGCGAGCGTCCTTTCGGGCCGGCAGACTACAACGATGAGTTCACGCTGGAAATGTTCTGGGGCGACTATAGCGGCGCCACCGACCGGGACTATCTGCTGTTGAGGATTCCCGAATATGCGCCTCAGCTCGACCCGCCGCAGTCCGATTACCCCGTCCTGCACGGCCGCATGTCCGGGCAATACACCATCGAGGGCATGCCCTACAACGGCCTGGTGCTGCAGATCGGCGAGGAGTTCAACCCGCACGGCGACGACACCAACTCGATCACGGCGCTGCTGTTTACCTACATTGACGGCCAACCCTTCTGGTTGATCGGCTCGCTGGCCCAGGAGGATCCGGGCTTTGACATCGTTACGCTCGATATGCTCGAGGTTTACGGGGGCGAGTTCATCTCCGCCCCCCCGGGGAGCTACGATGAGGACGATGTCGACATGTATTCGGTCGGCACCATGACTATCGAGGCGCTGGACTGCAACACGCTGCTGGTGGGCTACAACTTCCACGAAGGCGGCCTCGGCGCCGGATCCTTCGAGGCCGATCGGCTGATCCGGATTGCGGGGTATGACTGCAATCCGTGGCAGTGAGCATGCTGGTTGGCTTGTTGACTGGTTGAACGCAACGGCACGGCCAGGTCGGCCAGGGATGGGCGGGTTCGCTGAAGGCCTCGCCACCGCATCGAACCGAAGCAAATGCTGCCATCCCTGACCGACTATCGAAGCCCCTGTTTCGGATTTGCTGTTGGTGCTTCGAATTTGAAAGCCCGCTACTGCCCGAAGCTTCCTGAATCCAGAAAATCTGCTGCGGCCATCGAAACCGACGGCGCCGTCACCAGCCCCGTATGCGTCACCGGCAGAACGCACTCTTCAGCGCCTTCAAGGCGGCATTCGGCGACCGTGACCGTGCCGTCATTGGGGCGCGCCATCGACCCGAAAACTCGCCCGACGCCGACCGATCGGCTGCCGGCGATCACGCCGACTTCGCGCCCGGCAGGGGCGTGCGAAAAACCCTGCTCCAGGGCGCTGCGGGCCTGGCCCACCAGCGGCCGGAGCAGGCGTTTGTCGGCCACGCGCCGGCCGGCCGCCGAGCCGTTGACGGGAGACCCCAGCAGCACAACGCGACCGGGCGGCAGGTCGGCGTACTCATCGAGCATACGCAGGATCACCAGCCCGCCGAGGGAGTGACCGACCAGATCGACCCGATCGATTTCCAGCCCGGCAACGAACTCACGCAGCGCCGCCGCATTGGCCGCCAGGGTCTGGCGCATGGTCGGATAGGAAAATCCCCGCGTCGAGAAGCCCCGCCGCTCGAGCCGGCGCCCGAGCAGCCCCATGCTCCAGGCACCCCACCAGAGGCCGTGGACGAGTATCACCGATCTCGTCATGGCGCCTCCGGCTTGGTAACGGAAACCGGATCTCCGCAAACAAGAGTCAAAACCCTTAAAACGCAAAGACGCAAAGCAGCAAAGGACGCAAAGAAATTATTGAATTTCACTTAGCGCCCATTACTGCTTCGCTGCTTTGCGTTTCCAAGGTGTTCATGTCTTGGAAGGCTGCAATTTCAGCTTCAACTCCTTGAGCTGCTCTGCCTCCACCGCCGCCGGCGCCCCCGTCATCAAACACGACGCGTTGGTGGTCTTGGGGAAGGCGATCACTTCGCGGATCGAGTCTTCGCCAGCCATGAGTGCGGCGATGCGGTCGATACCAAAGGCAATGCCGCCGTGCGGCGGGCAGCCGTATCTGAGCGCTTCGAGCAAAAAGCCGAAGCGGGCCTTTGCTTCTGTCTCGTCGATGCCAAGCACGTCGAAGGCCGCCTGCTGCAGCTTCGGATCGTGGATACGAATCGAGCCGCCGCCGATCTCCGAGCCGTTGAGCACCATGTCATAGGCACGCGACAGCGCTTCGACCGGTTCGGCTTTCAGCGCCTCGCCGTCGGCCACCGCCGGGGCGGTAAAGGGATGGTGCAGGGCGTAATGGCGACCGTCTTCGGCGTCATACTCGAACATCGGAAAATCGACGACCCACAGCGGCTTCCAGCCCTCGTTGTACAGCTCGAGATCTTTGGCCACCTCAAGCCGCAGCGCGCCCAGGAAGCTGTTGGCCACCGGCTTCTCACCAGCCCCGAAGAACAGGATGTCGCCATCGGCAGCGCCGGTGGCCTCAAGAATGCCGGTGACGGCCTGCTCGTCTAGGAACTTGGCGATTGGCGACTGCACGCCTTCAAGACCTGCGGTGGCATCGTTGACCTTCATCCACGCCAGGCCCTTGGCGCCGTAGCGGCCGACAAATTCGGTATAGCCGTCAATCTGCTTGCGGGTGAGCCTGGCACCGCCGGGCACGCGCAAGGCAGCCACCCGTGAGGCCGGATCGCTGGCCGGCCCGGAAAAGACCTTGAACTCGACGTGACGGACCTGCTTGCAGATGGTGATCAGCTCCATATCGACCCGCAGGTCCGGCTTGTCGGAGCCGTAGCGCGACATCGCCTCAGCGTATGACATGCGCGGGAACGGGTCGGGCAGCTCGACCTCGAGCACCTGCCTGAATACCTGCCGGATCAGCGCTTCGGCCGTGTTCTGCACTTCGGCCTCGTCGACAAAGGCCATCTCCATATCGAGCTGGGTGAACTCGGGCTGGCGGTCGGCGCGAAGATCCTCGTCACGAAAGCAGCGCGCGATCTGGTAGTAGCGATCGAGTCCGGCCATCATCAGGAGCTGCTTGAACAACTGCGGCGACTGCGGCAGCGCGTAGAAGCTGCCGGTCTGCACGCGGCTGGGCACCAGATAGTCGCGCGCGCCCTCGGGCGTGGCGCGGGTCAGGATCGGGGTTTCGGCATCAATGAAATCGCGCGCATCGAGGAATTGCCGGATCGCACCGACAAGCTGCGAGCGCAGCCTGAGATTGCGCTGCAGCCGCGGTCGGCGCAAATCCAGGTAGCGATATTTGAGCCGCACTTCCTCGCCGTCTTCGTCGGTCATCAACAGCGGCAGCGGCGCTGCCGCGCTGATGATCTCGACCGAGTCGGCCACCATCTCGACCTTGCCGGTGGGCATGTCGGCGTTCCACTGGCTTTCCGGCCGCATGCGCACGCGTCCGGTGATACGCACGCAGAACTCGTTCCTGAGCTTCTCGGCTTCGGCAAAAGCCGGCTCGTTGTCGGGTTCGACCACCACCTGCAACACGCCGGCGTGGTCGCGCAGGCCGACAAAGACCAGGCCGCCCAGGTTGCGCGCGCGGTTGACCCAGCCGCAGACGGTCGCCGTCTGGCCGTCGAGCGTCTCGTTGACTTGTCCACAAAGGTGAGAGCGCATCGGTCAGGTCGCCTGTCCGGCCGGCGCGCCGGCACCGCCACTGTCGCCGGGCTTTGTCGGCTGGCCGCCGGATTTCGAAGCGGACGCGCCGTCGGACTTCTTCGTCTCGGGCTTGCCGTCGCCGGCAAGGTTGCGGCGATTGTCCTTCTTGAAATCGGTTTCGTACCAGCCGCTGCCCTTGAGGCGGAACGCGGCTGCGGAGATCAGCTTGGTCAATTCCGGTTGATCGCATTCAGGGCAGTCAACCAGGGGCGGGTCGGACATCTTCTGCAGTTCTTCGAGTTCATGGCCGCACGACTGGCAGCGGTATTCATAAATCGGCATTGCTATCAATCCCTAGTGAGGCAACTTTGATGCTGCGTATAATGGGGCCCCTCCGGCTGCTTTTCGAGCCCCCGGGAGCCAAACTGCCTGACAGCCCATCCACGCGGAAGGCGGCGGCGGTTCGGCTATGATGGCCGCATGTCGTTGGCCGCCTCCGAATCCGCAGCGCTCGCGCGCCTTTTCGAGGATTTCAACCCCGAAGACTGGCCGTTGGTCGCGCAAAGCAACCAGGGCCGAGTGGTGCGCGTTACCGGCAACGGCCTTGACCTGGCAGTGAAAACCCCGCGCGGCCGCGGCCTGGTATGGCGCGCTCGTCAGTTTTCCTTGTTGCGCGAATTCAACGCCTACCGCCATGTTCAAGGGCTGGCCGGGTTTCCGCGCTGTCATGGTCTGTTCCGACAGTGTTACCTGGCGCTCGAGTACATCGACGGCCCGCTGCTCCGGCACGCGGCACCCGCAGATCCGGAAACCTTCTTCGACGAAATGCAGCAGATTCTTGCGGCCATGCATGCCCGTGGCGTTGCCCATGGCGACCTCAAAAGCCGCAAGAACGTGATGATTTCCGCCGATGGTCGCCCGGTCATCATTGATCTGGGCACATCGGTGGTTCAACGATCCGGCTGGCGTCCCCTCAACCGTCGACTGTTCAACTACCTGCGCCAGATCGACCTCAACGGCTGGGTCAAACTCAAGTACGGCAGCTACGACCGGGTCGACAAACTCGACCGCCATCTGGTACGGCGCACCCGTATCGAGCGCATCAATCGCTGGGCGCGGCGGCGGGGGTTATGACGCGTCGCCCAAACGTCGCATGCCCTCGTCAATGCTCACCCGCGGCGCGTAACCGAGGTCGCGCCGCGCGGCAGTGATATCGAACCAATGCGCCGTGGCCAGCTGCTCGACGACAAAGCGCGACAGCGGCGGATCGCGTTTGAGCCGCAGCCCCCGCCAGACCCCTTCGACCAGGGTAGCCGCAGCCATGGCCAGGCGCGGTGAGATTCTCCCCAGTCGCGGCGTCTCGCCGCTGGCGGCGAGCAGTCGCTCGAGCCATTCACCCACGGCCAGTGGCTCGCCGTTGGTAATGAAATAAGCCTTGCCCGCGGCCGTGGCCGCACCGGTCAGATTGTCGAGCGCCAGCAGATGCGCCTCAGCAGCGTTGTCGATGTAGACGGTGTCGATCAGCCTGTCCGGCGCGGGCAGCTTCAGCCTTCCGGTGCGGTTTCTTTCGGCCAGGCGCGGCAGCAGATTGTTGTCACCCGGCCCCCAGACCAGGTGCGGTCGCAGGGCGCAGGTCTTCAGGTCACCACCGTTGGCGGCCAGCGCCAGGTGCTCGGCCTCGGCCTTGGTGGCCGGGTACGGCGCCGGAAACTCCGGCGGATACGGCAACGACTCGTCACCGCCTTCGATATCGCCGCCGGCGTGCACCACGCTGGGCGAGGAGGTGTGCACCAGATAACGCACACCGTGGTGCCGACAGGCGTCGATGACGTTCCGGGTGCCGTCGACATTGGCCGCGAAAAAGTCCGGGCAATACAGGCCGGGGCCGGCCTTGGCGGCCACGTGTATCACCGCCTCGACGCCGTCAACGGCCGCCATCACCGCCTCGCGATCGGCCATGTCGCCGCGATGGCAGATCACGCCAAGCTCAGCCAGCTCCGGATAGTCGGAACGACTGATGGACGAGACACTATCGCCGCGCTCGAGAAGCTGGCGAACGATCGCGCGCCCGAGAAAACCGCCGCCGCCGGTGACCAGAACTCGCATCAAGGACATGCTCCGAGTGTGAAGTGTAAAGTGTGAAGTATGACGTAACGCGGGTTTCGGGTTTCCTTCACACTTCACACTGAGCACTTTACACTCGATAACCATCTGGCATTCCCAGCGACTCGCCCCCACATCCCTCAATTGGCACCCAACCAGCCCAGAGCACAATGAGCCAGTACGTCTACACCATGCACCGCGTTTCCAAGGTGGTGCCGCCCAACCGCACGCTGATCAAGGATGTGTCCCTGTCGTTCTTTCCCGGCGCCAAGATCGGCGTGCTGGGGCTCAACGGCGCGGGCAAGTCCACGGTGCTGCGCATCATGGCCGGCGTTGACAAGGAATTCGACGGTGAAGCCCGGCCGCAGCCCGGTATCCGCATCGGCTACCTGCCGCAGGAACCCGAGTTGCCCGAAGACCAGACGGTACGCGAGGCGGTCATGGACGGCGTCGGCGAACTCCGCGACATGCTCGAGCGCTTCGAGGACATTGCCGAGAAATTCGCCGAGCCGATGGACGACGAAGAAATGACCGAGCTGCTGGCCGAGCAGGCCGAGCTGCAGGACAAGATCGATTCGGCCGGCGGCTGGGAGATCGAGCGCACCCTGGAGGTCGCTGCCGACGCGCTGCGCCTGCCCGAATGGGATTCGAAGATCAAGGTCCTGTCCGGTGGCGAGCGCCGCCGCGTTGCGCTGTGCCGCCTGCTGCTTTCCAAGCCCGACATGCTGCTGCTCGACGAGCCCACCAACCACCTCGACGCCGAGTCGGTAGCCTGGCTGGAACGCTTCCTCGACGAGTTTCCCGGCACCGTGATGGCGGTGACGCATGACCGCTACTTTCTCGACAACGTTGCCGGCTGGATCCTGGAAATGGACCGCGGCCACGGCATTCCCTTCGAAGGTAACTACACCTCGTGGCTGGAGCAGAAGGAAGCCCGCCTGGCCGTGGAAGAAAAGCAGGAGCAGGCACGCCAGAAGGAAATCAAACACGAGCTGGAATGGGTACGCTCCAACCAGAAGGGCCGCCAGGCCAAATCCAAGGCGCGCCTGAGGCAGTTCGAAGAACTCAATTCCAAAGAAGTTCAGAAGCGCAATGAAACCCAGCAGATCTATATTCCGCCGGGCCCGCGCCTGGGCGACAAGGTCATCGAGGTCAACGGCCTGTACAAAGGCTATGACGACCGCCTGCTGATCGAAGACCTGAGCTTCAAGGTGCCGCCGGGCGCCATCGTCGGCATCATCGGCGGCAACGGCGCCGGCAAGACCACGCTGTTTCGCATGATCTCCGGTCAGGAGCAGCCCGATAGCGGCAGCATTGAAGTTGGCGACACGGTGCAGCTGGGCTATGTCGACCAGAAGCGCGACAGCCTGCAGGACGACCGCCAGGTCTGGGAAGAAATCTCCGACGGTGCCGACGAAATCCACGTCGGCAACTACCGCATTCCGGCCCGCGCCTACGCCAGCCGCTTCAACTTCAGGGGCTCGGAGCAGCAAAAGCGCATCGGCCAGCTTTCCGGCGGCGAACGCAACCGCGTGCACCTGGCGAAAGTGCTGCAGTCGGGCTCCAACGTGCTGATGCTCGACGAACCCACCAACGACCTCGACGTCGAGACCCTGCGCGCGCTGGAAGAAGCGCTGCTTGCCTTCCCCGGCTGCGTACTGGTGACCTCGCACGACCGCTGGTTCCTCGACCGCATCGCCACCCACGTGCTTGCCTTCGAAGGCGACAGCCACGTCGAATGGTTCGAGGGCAACTTCAGCGAGTACGAAAAGGACTACAAACGCCGCCACGGCGACCAGGCTGGCCCGCGGAGAATGAAGTACAAGAGATTGAAGGGTTAGGCGGGGTTGGCAACGCCCTGCGATGGCCGGTGACCACCGCTCGCGGTGCAGTCGTCCGTCGAGGACCTCACCCCGACCGATGCAGGCCACGATCACAACCCCGCAATGCCTTGGGCCCAGACGGTGGGTCGCGGTGACATCCGCGACGGACGAGGTAGCGCACCGGCACCAATGCAATCAACGCGTGGCCGGAGCCGCCACGTCGCTACGCCCATCCATGGCCCGCCGATCGAAGGCGGGCCGCCGGCCTGCCGGCTTCGTTCCATTATTGCGAACGCCACCGAATCCGCCGACGGAATCCTCGCGAAGGCAGCGCCGCGAAGGGGCCAGCCCGCACAGCAAGCCAGTCCTGAAACAATCGAGCGTGGGACGTTGACCTTGAAGAGCGATTCTTGGTTACTTTTTTCGCTCTGGAAAAAGTGACCCGCCATCAGCCTGCGAAGCAGGCGGGTGAAACCGCCTTTGGCCTTGATCTTGAAGTGTCCAGACCCGCACCACAACCGGGTGTCTGACGTGCCTGGATCCAGACTTCAGGGCCGAAACGGGCGCGGGTTCCAGCCGAGATTTTCGCGCGCCGGCGCATCGTCAACCACCAGGTCCATGCGCTGGCGATCAATCATGGCGGGCTTGATATCGGTCATGCGGCCGGTGCGGTGCGCCGCTCGGAGCACAGCATTCATCAAGGCTGCCGGCAAGCGCAACAGTCGCTGACTGCGGCCCTGCGCGGCGGCAACGCGTCGCAGCATGTCGGGCCAGGTCAGGGTCTCCCCTCCGGCCAGCAGCCAGGTGCCGGCGCTTTTCGATCCGGAGATGACGCACTCCACCGCCAGGCGGGCCAGGTCGTCGGCATGGACCGGGGCGCGCAGGCCGCGTCCGGCATAGGGAACAACGGGCAGCCGCGTCATCAGCCCGGCAATGCGGCTGACGTTGGCATCCTGCCCGCCATAGATCATGGTCGGCTTGAGAAGGGTCAACACGATGTCGCGCTCGCGACAGACTTGTTTCAACGCGTCTTCACACTGGCTCAGCGCGCGCATCTGGCGGCGCTCGCCTCGGTCGGGCGAACCTTGCTTGAACTGAGTACTCGCCGAACTCAAGGCGATCACACGACCCAGCCCCACGCCCTGACTGACCTGGGTCAGCGCGTGCGCCAGCGGGCCGAAGCTGACCAGGGTGCCGGCCCTTACGTCGGCCGGCTTGCGCTCCAGATCGTGCTGCAGCCAGGTCACATGCGGCCAGGAGCGCGCCGGGTCCTGGCGGGATACGGCGATGGCCCGCACCCGCTGCCCTGCCGTGCGGTCGAGAAAGTGCTGGCCGACCGGGCCGCTGGCGCCCAGCAACAGAATGAGTGCAGTATCGCTCATGTCCGGGTGATCAGGCTGACCGGCGTCATCACGATGGCGTGCAGCTGGATGAACAACCACCACAGGGCGCGGCTGAACCCGCTCCAGTCTTCGCTGCAGTGCTTGTTGAGGTAGCGCCAGAGACTCTGATGCTTGGCCCAGAGCACCGCCAGCGGACGGCGCCGGGACGACACGCCGCCGGCGTGGGAGACGAAAACCGAGGGCACCAGGCGGATGCGCCAGCCCGCGGCATGCAGACGGGCCATGACGTCAAGATCCTCGAAATGCATGTGGAAGCGGGGATCAAAACCACCGATCTTCTTCAGCGCACTGGTGCGCATCAGCATGCAGGCGCCGGAGACGGCGTCGACATCCACCGGCTGATCGGGTACGGGCTCGTGCGTCAGATCGATGCCGTTGACCTGGCTGAACGGCATCACCTCCGAAAGGATCTGCTGACGGGTGGGCAGGCGTCGCCGGCTGCCCCGCTGCTCGCGCCCGCTCATGTCGAACACCCGGCCCGAAGCCAGCGCGGCGTCAGGGTGATGATCGAGCTCATCGATCAGCCGTGCCAGCGAGTGGGGGGTGAGCAGGCAGTCCGGATTGATGATCAGAAGATACTCCGTATCGATCTTGCGCAACGCCTGGTTGACGCCTCGACCGAAGCCCAGATTGCGATGCGCCCGGCGCACCGTGAGACCGTCGGCGGCGTCGAGGATATCGATGCTGCCATCGGTCGAGGCGTTGTCGATCACGACCACGCTCGGCGCCGAACGACCCGGCCCCCGCAGGCTTTCGATACAGCGTGCCAGCCAACGGCCGGAGTTGTAGTTGACGATCACCGCGGTAACGCGTGCGATTGCCTCTGTCTTGCCGTTCATGAGCCGCCAAGCAGGCGCCGCCACCAGGGGCGTTCGAGCTGCGCTCTCAGGCGCTGGATCTCGGCTTCGCGCTCGGCCAGCAGGTGACCAGCACGAATGTGCCTGGCGACTTCGTCGTTGTAATGGCTGTAGACTGATTCCTCGCGGTCGCCGTAAAGCGACAACGCGGGTGCGGCAGGCAGCGAGGCTTCGTTCTGCGCCGCCACGGCAATGTAGTAGAGCGGCGGCAGGCTGGGGAGCTCACTGCGCTCGATGACGCTGTCGTCGTTGAGCAGAAACTGGCTGCCCTGGCCGGCATTCAAATCCCACATGGCCGAGGCAAACATCAGCTTCTGACCATAGAGACGGTAGCTCGGGAACACGCTGGATAACAGAGCCTCGAGCTCTCCGCGGTAGAGCTCGCGGACGTGATAGGGATTGTTGTAGCCGGTCTCGTCGCTATAGGTCTTGCGGTCTGGCGAGGAAATGATCAGAAATCCGTCCGGACGCAGCACGCGTCGGAACTCCGCCAGCAGCGTTTCCTGAGCCTCGAGATGCTCGAGCGTTTCAAACGACACGACGGCATCAAAACAGCGGTCCGCATAGGGCAGCTGCGTGGCATCACCGTGGTCAAACTGCAGGTTGCCGTGCGGGTAGCGTTCACGGGCGTGAGCCACCGCGTCTGCGCCGATATCGAGGCCGACTACCGCGGCCGCCCGGGCGGCCAGCAGGGAACTGCCATAGCCCTCTCCACAGGCCGCATCAAGCACCTCGAGGCCGTCTACCAGCCCGGCGGCCCAGGCATAGCGGTGCCAGTGCTCATAGGCCATTTCACGCACGCATTCGGGGGTGAAACGCTCACCAGTGAATTCAAGGGATGGCTGGGACATGGCTCAAGAGTTGATGATGTTCACAGCCCAGTTTAACCGCTGGCGCAGGAATCGGCGCAGCGTTGTCGGGTCGATCGCAAGTCATGCTCATCGGCAAGGCCCGCCTCCGGCTGAATGCAATCTACTTTGATGCCGGGTTGATATCAGGCCTCTGCGGCGCGATAGGCCTGGATGATTCGCTCGCGGCGCGCGGCCATCGGGTCGGCGTCGATGAAGGCGCGCACGTGATCCATGTAGTCAGGATGGCGCGCCAGCAGCGCATCCATCGCTTCTGCGCCGGGCGCGATGCCCAGCGGGCTGAAGCTGGCACCGCCCTCGTGGGCGACAAAGGCGTCGTCGCAGATCACGTGGCGCCAGCCGGCCTGTATGGCGCGCATGCACCAGTCATTTTCTTCACCATAGCCGCGCCCGAAGGCCGGCTCGTCGAACAGGCCCACTTCCTCGATCGCCCGGCGGCGCAGATACAGACAGAAACCGACACCGGTTGGCACTTCCGGGTACTCGGGTGGCCCGGCCTGGCGGCACGCCGCGGCCCAGCGGTACGGCTTTCGCGGCCACGGATTGTTCCGGCAAAACTCCGGAATCGAGGCGATTTCGCCGTTATTGGTCAGCGGCGTGATGCTCGCAATGGTGGAGTCGAATTCAGCGCAGCGCTCGATCGCCTCGAGCCAGCCGGGGGTCACCTCGGTGTCGGCGTTGAGCAGCACCACGTCGCGGCCGGATGCCAGCGTCATTCCCAGATTGGCCGTGGCAACAAAGCCGAGATTGCGCTGGTTGCGCACCCGTGTCCATTGCTCCGGCAGATCCTCCATTACTTCGCGGGTGGCGGGCTGATCAGAGGCGTCATCAATGACGATGACCGGCTGCGCGGCCGGCACCGTCTCCTCCAGGGCCTTCAGACAGCGGCGCGTGGCTTCGGGCGCGTTGAATACGGGAACCACGATGGTGGTCATGGTTGCCGCCACTGATGGGCCAGCCGCACCAGGCCAAGCTCGCGGGTGCGGCCGGTCACGGTAAACAGGTTTTCCTGAGTGTCGTGTATGCGCAGGCCCTCGGGGTCCAGGGTATGCGCCCGCACCGCGTAGCCGCCGGGCAATAGCGCCAGATCCGGAAAGCGCAGCTGCAGGCTCACCTCCTGATCAGCCGTGACTTCGACCTGAAATTCATCGTGGTCGGTGGCCACACCGTAGACCGGGGTGCCGTCGGCGCGAACAATCCCGACCAGCACCTCAGGCGCGCGGCCGTCGGGCGCTGTCAGCTGCAAGTGAACGTCCAGCGTGTCGCCGGCGGCAAGCGACGGCTCACGTATGTCACCCGTCCCCAGTTCAATCTTCCGGATCCGGTAGACGGCGCTGGTGTTGCGGCCGTGTTCGGCTTCCTGAGCATCCTTGCGCTCGTGCCAGGCCAGGTAAGACTGGCTCACGTCGAATACATCACCGTACATTGCCACCCGCCCCCGGTCGAGCCATAACGCGTGCCGGCACAGCTTCTGCACCTGATACATGCTGTGCGAGACCATCAGCATGGTGCCGCCGTCGGCCAGATAGCTCTCGATCCAGCGAATGCACTTTTTCTGAAACGATTCGTCACCCACCGCCAGCACCTCGTCGGTGATCAGCAGATCGGGCTTGACTGAAGCGACCACGGCAAAACCCAGTCGCACAACCATGCCAGAGGAATAGTGCTTGATCGGTTCGTGAATCGATTCGCCAATATCGGCAAACGCCAATATATCGTCTAGACGCTCGTCAACCTGTTTTGCCGTCAAACCGAGAAAGGCTGCGTTCATGCGCAAGTTGTCCAGCCCGGTGTATTCGGGGTCGAACCCGGCGCCAAGCTCTAACAGCGCGGCAACGCTCCCATTTTTTTCGATGCGGCCGCTGGTCGGCGCCAGCACGCTGGAAATGATTTTGAGCAGGGTGGACTTTCCGGCTCCGTTCGCGCCGATCAACGCCATGGACTCACCCGGTTGAATCGCGAAACTGATGTCTTCGAGAACGCAGGTACCGCCTTCGGCCTGGCCGCGCCACAGCAGCTGCCAGAAAGCCTTCAAGCGCTCGCCGGAATTGACCGTCGGTGGATAGCGCTTGGAAACGTTATCTAGGCGCAAGAGCGGTCGAGTCACAGAAAGTCCTCGAAGTGCGGACTCAGGCGGCGAAAGACCTGCCGACCCAGCCAGACCACCAGCAGCCCACCCGCCAACAGAATCAGTGCGGGCCCGCCGGGCACAGCCTGACCATGAAGAACGCCTGCGCGAATCTCCGCCATGAACCAGGTCATCGGATTGTAGTTCAGCCAGCCGGCATATTCTGCCGGCAGCAGCGATGGCGCGTACAGAATCGGCGTCAGAAAGAACCAGAACATGAACAGCGTCGGTAGCGCCTGCTCGAGGTCACGAACATAAACCTGAATAGCCGAAAGCCCCAGGGCAAGCCCGGTGGTCAGCACATACAGACTGAGTAGCGCCAACAGCAGCCTCGGAAGCCCCAACCAGTGCAGCTCGATGCCCAAAAGCGCGAGCACCACGAACACGGCCAGATAGCCAGTGAGGTGCAGCACGAAAACAGCTGACACCGATGCCAGCACCAGCAACTCTCTGGGAAGCGCGACCTTCGAGATCAGCGCGGCATGGTCACGAATGGCTTTGGCACCCGTGAGCACCCCTTCTGAAAACATCAGCCACGGCCAGAGCGCAACGGCCAGCCAGGCAACGAAAGGAACATCCAGGCCCGGCGGTACCCGGGCCTGGAAAATCACGCCGAAAACGAAGGAATAAACCGCCAACAGCAGCAGCGGGTTGAGAATCAGCCAGATCCAGCCGCTGGCGCTGCCGATGAAGCTGGAACGAATTTCCCGGCCGATGAGCCGCCGTAGCAGCGCTCGGTCGACCCGGCTCATTGGCCCGGCCGTCTAGCCTCTTCGACCTGTTCGCTGATGCTCTCGGCGGTAGGACGCCCCGCATCGCGAATGCCATGGCGCTCAAGCAATTTCTCTATTGATCCGGGGACGATTTCCAACGGATTTGCGTCGAGCGCTTCACGGTAGAGCCGGTCGACGAGATCCTGGCGATGGCGCTGCCGAGCGATCTGACGAGCTTGTTGCTCAGCCTCTTCCCAGGACAGTGTGCGCTTTTCGCTCGTGGCATCCAGGCGAATGATGTGCCAGCCATGATCTGAAAGCACGGGTTCGGAGATCTGACCCGGTTGCATCAATCGCAGCGCTTGAGCCACCTCCTCGTCCAGCTCTTCGAAGGCGACATTTTCATAGCTTCCGCCATTTTTTTTGGCGTAGGGGTCGTCGGAGTGTTCTTCGATCAGAGCTTCGAAATCGGCGCCTTCCTGGAGCTTTTCGTACACCCCGAATATCGTTTGCATGGCATCGAGCTCGCCGCGGCCCCTGCCGCGATTGACCAGAATATGCGAGAAACTGACCCCAGCCGGAACATCAAACAGAGAAGGCTGGGTCAGATACAGCTCCCGCGCCTGGTTGGCGTAATCATCGAGGATATTCTCGGCGATGTAGCGCTTGCGCCGTTCTTCAGCCAGATAGACCGAGGTGGTCTGGTACAGGCTGCCCTGCACCACGGGCTCCTCAAGCAGGTCGTTATCGATGGCCTGCTTTGCCAGAATCCGGACCAGCAGCAGCTGTTCGATTGCCTGGCCGAGGCGCTGGTTGTCCATCAGGAAGGCCGCCCGGTTTTCTTTCGGGATTCGGCTCAGATAGGCGTCGATATCCGCCTGGGTCACATCGATATCGCCCTTCTGCACCACCGTCGCAGAATCGCGAGGAATCGTAAAACTCTCCGCTGCCAAGGCGGGATTTGCCAGCAACAACAGGGAAAGGACGGGTATCAGAATAAAAGTGCTCTGCGAGCCTCGATTCAGCATGGCTTTTTTGTCAGTCTGCAGGTTGGTTGAGTCAGGTAAGGCGAGACCGGGTTGAAACAGGTCGAGGCCGCATCAAGCGGCCCCGACCTGGACAAACCCCGTACGCTCAGTAGTTGTCAGCGCTATATCGGGTGCCACATCCAGCGCCGGTAGAGCAGTCAGGGTGTGGTGTGATCTGGCTCGGGTCGGTACCCGCCGGATCCTTGGTATAGATTATGTTGAAGTAGTAGGTTTGGTTCGGCTCAAGCGCACAGCGGTTTTGATCGTTGCGACTGCCCGTACCGCCCCATGCAAAGGAGCTAAGCCAACTCTCGATTATGCAACCGGGGCCCATTTCGTCAGTAATCTCGGCGGCGTTGAAGTCACCGGGGCACTTTGACACGCTGATAAGCTTTTCGCGGTTTTCCAGATTGCTGCTCTGGGGAATGCCCACGGTGAGCTTCTTTTTCGCATCGGCAGGCACGTTGCCCGAGTTGAACTCGAGAGCAATGTAGGCGCGGCCGCTGTTGGTTGTTCCAACGCCGAGAACGCGCTGAAGGCTTGTCTGCTCATCGAAGTCGAATGGCCAGACCTGGTTGAAATAGCGGCAGTCGTGATCTTTCTTCAGGCCGTGTCGGCCCTGATATTCGTAGCTGCAGCTATTTCCGCCGGTGGTCTTGCGAACCCAAGTGGATGGCATCGTACGGCTCGTACACTCAGCCGGTACGGGTGGCGGCGACACCTGTTCATCAGTGATTTCGATATTGACGCTGCGGGTGTTTTCAGCAAATACCGTTCCGTTGTAGCAGGCCAACTCTGCAGTGTAGTTGCCAGGACCAAGGCTGCTGGTCGAGATCACCTGGCCCACGGAGTTGACGGGGTTCTTGCCCGTTTCATTCCAACCGACCATTCCCGAGCCATCGCAAGCCCAGGCACCTTGAGTTTGCCAACGGAATCTCAGGCTCTCGCCCTGCGCTACAGAGACGTTTGAAGCGGCCCCGTTGACGGTAAAGCTCGATATGGCAACCGCTACGCCCTCACAGTCGCCGGTGGCGGTGCAGGCTTCCGGGTCAACCGGGGTGACTTTGATATTGCCTTGATCGTCAAATTGCATGTTGCCCTGCAGTTCGATCACGGTCGGATCCCCCGAAGGGGCATGCAGGATAAGTTGCTTGGTCGTCTGTGCATCTGCGGCTGGGGCAAACGCCACCCCGCAGGCCAGAGCGCCGAAAGCCAATGCCTTCAAGATATAGGACATACTGTTATTCATATCCGTTCCGGGATTCCTGTTGCTTTCACTGGGCAAACGCCCTGATTGAAGAGACCCGGAGTATCGGGCCCCGGCGTGAGAACACATTAATCAATTGTAGGTTATCTGACCTGTAACCGGCTGTAAAGATTCCGTACTGGACAAATTAAAAGGCTAACCGGAGCTGACAGCACCGTGTGAGGGCAAAGAAGTTCGATTAGAGCGGGCACCTCGCTGCCGGTAGCGCTCGGCCTCGACTGGCAAACCGGGCCGTCAGGATGTCGGCATGTCGTGATTGAATCGGACACCTTCTGGCCGGGGTATAACAAACAAAAGGGCCACCCAGTGGGTGGCCCTTTCTCGATTTCATTTCAGAAACCGAACGGAATTTCTATTCGAAAACCGTTTTAGGACTGCACGATAGCACGACTACCGCGATGGTTGAACGAACCACCGTAGTTGGCCAGCGCGCCATCCACATCGCCATTGGTGTAGGTGTTGGCCCAGAAGCCGATCACCGGCAGACCACGCACCTGGTCGCCATTGGCGGCCGGCTCGCTCAGACGCTCATCAACGCTGAGCGGCGAGTTCGACGGAACCGTGCCCAGGTCAAATTGCATCCAGCCTTCGGTGAAGCCCGGCAGGTTGAAGTTGACGTAGCTCAGGCGTGGGAAGTCTTCACGCAGCGGCTCCTTCATGATCTCCGACTCCTCCGGCAGCGGACCTTCGCCACTGAAGCGGACCACGTTGGCCTCGCGGCAGAGCTGGAACACGTCCGGGGTTTCCGGCGGCGGCGGCGGTGAAACGATCACGTCACCCGGCTCGTCGGTCGGCTCAGACTCTTCACGGTCCCAGACACGGAAAGCCATATCTTCACAAGAGTGGTTCAGCGAGCCATCGGCAAGCTTGTGCCAGGTGCGGGTGAACGGCGGAACCGGCGCATCCGGGGCAACGTAGCCACCGTCAGCATCAGTGTGGAAGCGCTTGGTCGGGAAGGTCAGCACCCACTCCGAATGGCCGCCGAGATTTTCACTGATAGCGTACTCGTTCATCAGCATGTTGTAGGTCAGCGTCGCATTCAGAGCCGACGTATCCGTGCTGGCGCCTGACCAGTCGTGGGTCACGACCTGGCCATCAATGAAGATATTGCTTTCGTTATTGCTGCCTGCACCCAGATCCGGGAAGAGGCTGACCGGGTTGGTGTGGAAAGAGTCACCCTGGACCCAGAAGCCATCAATGGCAGTCGCGTTGTAGCTGAACATCGTGCCTTCGGCAACGTTGAGCACGCTGGCAGCGCCGAACAGGCCACCGCTTGCGCCCATATCGGTATCAAAGCCGAATTCGGTGTCGCCCGAGAACCAGGGGTTGTTCGAAATGCCCTGGGCCCAGTACTTTTGCAGGGTCGCGCAGTCGCGCGGCTGGCCGGCAACGTGCTTGGAAGCGTACGGCACGTAACCCGGGCTGGCCGGGTTGTCGCTCGAATCGCTCTGCGGCAGCATGGTGTGCATTTCGATCACTTCGACATAACCTGAAGCGGTACGCTCGATACCCTGCGGACCGCCGTCGCCGGCGTATTCGAAGTCCAGGAAATTGCGCTCGCCAATGCCTTCGGCGGGATCATAGATATTCGGCGCCGTACAAGTGGAGTCGGTGGTGACCATCTTGCCACCGCCGTCACCGGTCGCGGTCACAGCACCCGTCCATACGTCGTACGGAGACATGTAGATGTTGAAGTCAAGAACTTCGCGCGAGTTCAGGGCTTCGATGAAGCGGATCTTGACCGCCTTGCCACGCTCGGTGGTATTGACAATCGAGATCAGCGTGTCGTTACCGCCGCGGGCGGTGTAATACGGGTACAGCAGCACCTGACCAAGGCCGTCGGGGTTGACGTTGACGGCGTTTGCCACGCTCGCCATGCCCGCCACGCCCGTCAGACCCGCCAGAACTGCGGTCGTCAAGGTATTTCTTTTCATTACAACACTCCTAAAGTTGTTGGACACAGGGCTCTGTGTAAGCACAGTGAGATGAACACGGCTCCTCCCGAGCGCATCCCAGCATGTGCAATTCTATGCTAAACGAAGGGATCGTGTAAAGCAATCAGTTTTTCACGTACCACCACTGGCCGTCGAGACGGATCCATTCGTCCTCAAGGCGGCGAGAGAGCTCGATCTGCGAACTGGCCTGACGCATTCCCGGCACTTCGGCACGATACCCGACCTCGACCGTGACCACGCAGCGATCAGGCTCATCGCAGCTGGAACCGAGCACTTCCCCACTCAGCCAAGTGACGGGCCGTCGACTCATGTCCCGCGCAAAAACGTCCTGATTGACGCGCTCGCGAAAGCCTGGGGTGTAATACTCCCAGGCCTGCGCAAACTCGCCTTCGGCCATCAGCTGCCATCGCGCCTGAGCGCGCTCTTCGACGGTTTCAGGCTGTGACGAAGCCTCTTCGCCGGGCTGGCAGGCAGCCAAAAGCGCAATGCAGCCAAGCAGGGCCGCGATGTTGATCTTTCCTGTTTTCAAGACTCGATCCTTTTTCGAAGATATTGATAAAAGCTTTTTATGGCTCAAAGCCCGCGTTCACGCAGCGGCTTGAGCGCCTCGAACTGGCTCCGCACGTCGTCGGAGACGCGCTTGAGCTCATTGGTCGACTCGACCACCGTTGGGGTGATCAAAACAAGGGTTTCAGTGCGGATATTGTCGCGCCTCGTGCTCCGGAACAGGCTACCCAGAAACGGGATGCGCTGCAGCCCCGGCACGCCGCTGCGGCTGTCGCTGGTCTCTTCGCGAATCATTCCGCCCAGCATGATGGTCTGGCCCGACTGGATCGCGACCTCGGTCTGCAGATTGCGGGTATTGACCGGCGGATTGGTGTTGCTGCCTTCGGCAGGGCGCTCACCCGGTGAAGACACTTCCTGGCTGAGGCTCAGATAGACCAGGCCGCCCGGGTTGACCCGCGGGGTCACCTCGAGAATCGTGCCGGTATTGAGATACTGAACGCTGCCGAAGCGGCTGCCATCGCCCGAGCCGCCGATAAAGCTGGTCGACTGGACGGGCACCTGCTCGCCGACGTTGATAGTGGCGTCGGAATTGTTGCGCACCACCAGGCTGGGCGAAGAGATCGTGCGCACGTTCGAGACTGATTCAAGAGCATCAATAGTGGCGGCAACGAAGGTGCGGCCGACTCCGCGGCGGGTAATGGTCCCCAGCACATCCGATGTTTCCTGGCCGCCAAGCTGGAGGAAGTTCTTGTCGCGCGACTCGGCAAAGCCGTCCGGCAGGCTGGGTCCGTTTTCGCCATCGGGGTGCTCACCGGAAAGAAACCAGTTGACGCCGTAGCGCAGGCGATCGTTGAGTTCGACGATGAGCACCTGCGCCTCGATCAGCACCTGCAGAGGCTCCTCGTCGAGGCGCTCGATGGCCGAAAGGATGCCATCGTAGTCGCTGGGCGAGGCCTGGATCAGCAGAGAGTTGGTTTCTTGCACCGCGGTGACGCGCACATCGCCGTCTTCGCCCAACGACATACCGCCGGCGCTGGACCGGCTGCTGCTCTGGCTGTTGTTGTCGCGACCACCGGCACGCGACTGCTGAAAATCGCTGATGCTGGACGCCTGCGCCCGCTCCAGGCCGGGCGCGAGTGAGCCCCCGGATTCACGCGAGCGCCGGCCGCCGCCCCCGCTCGTGCCAAACAGGTCGCCCAAATAGCCGGCCAGCACGTCGGCCTCGAGGTTCTTGACGCGGTAGACGTAGAGCCGCGCACCGCCCTGAGCGCTGGAGCGATCGAGGCGCTTGATCCACTTCTCGGCCTCATCCAGATAATGTTCGCTGGGCGTAATCACCATGATCGCGTTGAGGCGCTCCAGCGGCATGAAACGGAACATGCCGGCCAGCGGGGTCTCCCCCTCTTCGCCGAACACGCCCTCGAGCTCGGGCAGCAGCTCATCGACCTCAAGACGCTCGAGGTTGAAAATGCCCACGGACATGCCTTCGAGCCAGTCGACGTCGAAGGTCTGGACAATCTGCAGGTAGTTGCTGAGCTCGAAACGGGTGCCGGCCAGAAACAGCAGGTTGCGGGCATTGTCGGCGTTGAAGACGGCGTCTTCCTTGACCCAGGGCTCCAGCAGCTCGGCCATCTTGCCGGCCGAAATGAATTCCAGCGGCACCGCCAGCACTTCGTAACCCCGTGCCCGGCTGGCCGAGTCGAAGCGCGGCACCAGGTTGCCGGCCACCGCCTGCGAGATCGGCACGACGTGGTAGCTGCCCTCGCGCCAGATCAGCGTGGCGCCGTTCCAGCGCAGCAGCATTTCAAGGATGGGCATGACCTGGTCGCGCTTGATCGGCTTGGCGGTGGAAAAAGTGACCTCGCCGCTGACGCCCGGCGCGATGATGTAATTTTCCTCGAACATGTGGCCCAGAATCGCCTGAACGACCTCCTGGATGCCCTGCCCTTCGAAGTTCAGCGTGATCTCACCGTCCGCGCCGGGCGGCTCGGCGCGCGGGCTGACAGCGCTTTCGTTGATGAACACGCCGTCGCCGGGATAGACCTCGGTGGCCTCGAACGTGCCCTCCTCGTCACTCGGCTGCTCGTCCATGCCGAGCTGAATGCCCTCGCGATCAGGCGGGCGATTCTGCGGCTCAACGGCGCTCTGACCGGGCTTGAGGCGGGTGCGGTCGGCGTCGTCGCTGCGCTCGCCCATGGCGGCGCAGCCGCCAAGCGCCAGGCTGGCAAGCAGCAGGGCCGTCAGCGCGGGCCGGAAACGGGTCACTGGATATCGGGTTTGCTCAGCCATCATTGTCCTGTTTTTGCTCGTTCTGACGCGCGCGTCGTTCGGCCTCGGCCCGCAGCTGGGCGCGGCGTTCGGCGACGCGACGGCGGATTTCCTCGGCCCGGGCACGCGCTTCTTCGCTGGCCTCGGGCTGGCGGTTGACGGGCTCGGCCTCTTCCTCGGCCGCGGCGGACTGCTCGGCCGCGGCCCGCTCCCGGGACTGTTGCGCCACCACCGGGGCCTTGAGACCGCTGGTATTGACCTTCAGTTCAAGTTCGCTGCGTCGGCCGTCGACGGAAACAAAGCTGACCTGCCGCGGCTCAATGGCGTCCAGCTTCCAGGCCGCCTGCTCGCCCTCCAGGCTCATGCCTTCGCGCAGCACCAGGGTCTTGCCGGCCTGCTCGTCGGTGATCATGGCCAGCTTCATCTCGGGCGTGATCACGATACCTGCAACCGCAGCCTCGAGGTCCGAGATCTCCTCGGCCTCGTCTTCCTGCTCGGCCAGCTGCTCCGGCTCGGACGGCGCCTCGACCACCGGCAGTTGACGGTCGGAGAAGAACACCGGCCGCTCGATGATGGCCGAGTAGGCAGAAAACTCCTTCAGGCCGGTCTCGGGCGCGTCAACCTGCCCCTGGGGGGCCGAAGTGTCGCCCCTGGGCTGGATGGCTGCAACATCGGGCCGGCCCATCAGCAGCGCAATGGCCACGCCGGCAAACGCGAGCGTGCCGATGCCGGCGCCCAGCAGGGTGGTGAGCAGATTACGCTGCAGATCGAACATGCTCAGCCCTCGGCCTGCTCGGACAAAAAGCCGTAGATATCGAAGCGCGCGTCAAGCTGGCCGTAGCCGTCGCTGCCGCGCCGCCCCGCACGATCGGCGGGCGTGCGCTGATTGATGATCATGTTGTCGACAAAAATCAGCGGCACGTTGTCTTCCAGCTGGTAGAGAATGCGGGTGAGATCCGGCAGCGGACAGTTCAGGCGCACGTTGAGCGTGACCTGTTCGAACCGCTCATCATCACCGTCGCCGCTGCGATTGGTGGTCGAAACGATACGGCACAAGTCAGTATCGTCGGCCTCGCGCTGGATGATATCCCGAAGCCGGCGCGTGAGCCCGGCGGCCGCGACGTTGAAATTCGACTCCGGCAGAAACAGGGCGCTGTCCAGGCGCTCGGCCTGAAGCTCGTCGAGCCGCTCCTCCAGATCGGGCCGACGGGCCACGGCAGCCTTGAAGCGCGCCGCATGCTCTTCAAGTGCATCAACCTCCTCGGCCGCCTCCAGATGCCGCACCACGAACCAGTGAAACCCGATGAAGTAGACCACGATCAGCACGATCACCAGCAGGGCGATGGCCAGCGGGCGATTATTCTCCAGATCCGGCAGCAGCTGCATGCTCGCCTCCTCCGCTTGTGATCCGCGCGCGCGCATTGAAGCGCTCACGCCCGCTCCTTTTGTCAATGTTGACCGGGCCGCGGAATTCGGCGTCGGCGAGCAGCTCCGATTCGTTGATCAGCTCGATCAGGCGCTGCGACTGATCGGCCAGGCCCTGCAGCTGCAGCTCATTGCCGCGCATCTGCAGCTGCATCAGCCAGATATCATTGGGCAGGATGCGGGTGAGCTCATCGAGCACCTGGACGCTGACCGGCTGCTGGCGGCGGCGCTCGGCCAGAAAGTTGGCGGCCGCAAGAGCGTCCTGCAGCTCGCGCTGAAGCGCCATGACCTGATCGGCCTCGCCGCGCAGCGCCTCCACTTCGGTTTCAAGGCGATCGACGGTGCGCTGATGCATGTAAAGCGACTCGAACATCACCACGGCCAGCACCAGCACCAGGGCACCGGCCAGCAGCCAGTTGATGCGGGCCCGTCGATAGACGTAGCGGGGCCGCTCGGCCAGCGGCAGCATGTTGAAGCCCTCGCAGGCCGGCGCGGCGGCGTCGCGCGCCAGGCAATCAATGGCGTGCGGACGAATGCCGATGGCGTGCAGGCGCTCGATCAACTCATCCACGCGCGAGCGCAGCGCCAGGCGCAGTTCCAGCTTGAGGCGGCCGTATTCGGCGTCGCGCTCGACGATGGTGTAGTCGAAATAAACCTGATCGGCACTGAAGGGCGTGAGCTGGTCAAGCTGGTAGCGCAGCGACTCGTCCAGATTGGATTCCACCGCCAGCGGCAGCTCGACCGGGCAGCGCAGCACATCACTTTCCGGCAGGCACAGACGGATTTCCGGCGGCCCATCGTCAAAGCCGGCGACCACTTCCTGCCAGCGGTCACGCAGCAGACCCACATCTTCGGTATGACCAAACGAATCGCGCTGCGCCGGCTCGTCGCCACCCACCCAGATGGTCAGCGCCCGACTGTCGGGCTGCGGCTCGAGCCACAGCTCGGGGCGCGGCGGAATCATCCGGCGGCGCAGGCTGCGCGGCAGGAGGCTGCCCAACTCGCTGCGCCACCAGGCCAGAAAGCCCGGCAGGGGCCCGGCCCGGTAGCGGGCAAGCAGGCTGCCCCAGTAGTCGTTGATGGCACTCTGATTCATCGGTCCTCGACGTTGTCTCGCCAGCGCAGCACTTTAAAGGGACGGCCGCGCCGGTTGCCACCCAACTCGATGGTGGCCTGCACTTCACTCCAGGTTCCGGAATCCAGCACCGCCCGCGAGCGAATGCTAAAGGTCCGCCCACCCCCTTGCAAGTTGACCATCGTGCCGTCGGGCATCAACAGCGCCTGCTGATCGCGCGGATGAACCTGCCAGCGCTCTTCGACAAAGGCATTGGCCTCCTCGACGCCGATCTCGGGGTCAGCCGCCAACACTTCGGCCGAGGCAAAGGCCGGGTTGAAACGCCCGCTGGAATCCACGGTCAGCATCGGCTCGAGCTCCTTGAACAGATCCCAGCTCATGCCGATGACCTGCTGCAGCTCGTCAACCGAGCCAAAGGGCTCGTTGGCCGGGCCGTAAGGATACCCGGCTGACTCGTATTCGGCCAGCTCGGCGCCGTAGAGCCGGGGCAGATCGTCCTCGTCGCGCCAGTCGGCAATGGCATCGGCCAGATACCACGCCTCGGTCTCTTCCATCCCTCGTGAGATGAACAGATTGGACAGAAGTTCCGGATCCGCGCTGTTGAGATCGATCTTGCCGGACTCGTCGGTGACCCGGATCTCGACCTCGGCGGCCCCGAACCCGATGACGTACGGGCGCCCGTCAGGCACCCAGCGGGTTTCGAAATCAGGATTGCGCATTTCGTAGGCTGCCCGATGAATACCGGCCTCGGCGGCATAGCGCGCGCGGGTGGTGTCGAACAGAAAGCGCGACTGCAGGCTCTCGGTGCGGGCCAGCACGGCATAGGTGCCCACGATGATGGTCATCAGCACCAGCACCCACAGGACGACAATCAGCGCGATACCGCCCTGCCTTGCCATGCCGGCCGTCATCGGTTGGCACCCCGCCCCTGCCGGGGCCGAAGCATGTCGCTGGCGCGCTGAATGGTGCGGGTGCGCCTGTGATCGCTGGAGTCAACCATCACCGGCACGATCAGATCCGGCCAGACCAGTCCGCGCGACGAACCCAGATCCAGCAGCACACCGACGCCCAGCGGCAGGCGCTCGGGCTCTTCCCAGAAGTCGGTCCAGAACGTCTCGCCGGTTTCGGGGTTCTCGCCCAGAAAGATGAACTCGCCGCCGTCAAGATCCTTCATCAGCACGCGGCCGTCGCTGGTGCGCTCGAGATCACCGGGTTCGTAGCCGTTGAGCATGGCGTAGTAATAGACCAGCTCGAGCCCGTCGTTGCCGCGCTCGAGCCGAAACTCCTGAACATACGGGCCGCCGTAGCTGAGATAACCCGGCATGGGCGAAACCAGACGCAGGCGCTGGCGCTCGCCCTCAAAGCGGACGATCTCGCCGTCTTCGAACTCTTCGATGATGAGCGCGCGCGCCTGCATCAGTTGGCGGCGCATGAATTGCTGCACCACGCGCAGACGATTGGTTTGTTCAATGACGGCCTCGCCGGAACTGGTCGCGCGCACGCTGGCGCGAAAGCCGCCGTAGGCCATGGCCATGATGATCGACACCAGCGCGATGGCCAGCAGCACCTCGATCAGAGTAAAGCCGCCTTCGCGCGCGCCTTGCGCGCGAGAAGGCGTCCCGGACCCCGATCCGGGACCTCCCTGATGAAGCTGCAAGCTTGAACCGAAGGGCAACCCCGATCCGGGACCTCCCCGACGAAGCTGCGAACCTGAACCTAAGGGCAGGAAGGCCGTCACGGTCGCGGCCCGCCGCCCATCTGCATCTGCCGCTCTTCCCAATGCACATCGACCGAGCGCAGGGTGTCGAAAACAGCTTGGCGCCGGCCGTTGGCCCACTCGACGGTCAAGCGTACGTGATACAGCGCGATCGGCAGCTCCTGGGTCATATCGAGAGCGCGTTCGTCGATGACCTCGGTCTCGCTCACCTCCATGACCCAGGAGAACTCCTCATTGAAGCGGCCCTGGGTAACGCCCGGCTCGATCATGCGCTCGATTCCCAGGGTGTCGAGCCGGGACTGCGCCCACAGCGCCGCCTGGGTGTAGTCGCCCGACAGGCGCGTGTTGCCGACCGAGGTGGACAGAATCTGCAGCACCACGCCGAACAGCAGCGCAAAGACCATGAAGGCGACCATCACCTCGATCAGGGTGAAGCCGCCCTGTCGGCCACGCCGACAGGGCGTCCCGGACCCCGATCCGGGACCTACCCGACCGGTCTCCAGACGCCTACTGGAGAGGAATCCCGATCCAAGGCCTGGCGGACGCCGCCGCAAGTGCTGCACAGCGACTTGGCCTCGCCCCTTGTGCATGGCTGGCCACTCACGCATCATCCGCGTCCCGGTTGATGCTCACTTCACCGGTCAGCCAGGAGACCTCGATCGCCCAGCTGCGCTCGCCGGCCAGCAGCTCGACGCTGCCGCCGGTCGAGGCGCCGTCGGGGTAGAAGCGGATGCCGCCGGCGTCCTCACCGGTCATTTCCGAACGCGCGGTTTCGAGAATGATCTCGAGCCCCTCCGGCAGCTCTACCGGCTCGCGCCCGGCCGCCGTCCAGGTGCGCGCATCGGCATCGGCGCGGAAGACCTGCTGCTGGCGCTGAATGATGGCCTGGCCACGCGTATGACGAATGCCGGCAACGATCTCGCGCGAGGCGTTGCGGATTTCAGCGCCCCGCACCGAGCGGCTGACCGACACGCCGATGACGGCAAACAGCAGCGAGACCAGCACCATCACCACCATCAGCTCGAACAGCGAAAACCCGCCATCGCGGGTTCGGACTGGCAGGCGACGAATACCGATCAGCGCGCGCAAGTCAGTCCCAGTTGGTTATTTCCGCGTTGGGACCCTCACCACCAGGCGAGCCGTCGGCACCGTTCGACCAGATATCGAAAGACCGATGCTCGCCGGGATAGCGGTACTGGTAAGCGTTGTCCCACGGATCCTTCAGGTTGGATTCGTTAACGTAAGGGCCGTTCCAGTTGCTGGCATTGCCGGGCTTTTCGACCAGCTCGCGCAATTCGCGGGGTGCACGCCCGTTGTCGAGGTAGTACTCGTCGACGGCCATCGACAGGCGCTGCACCTCGGCATCGGCGGCGCGCAGCTTGGCGTCCTCGCCGCGCTGCATGATATTGGGCACCACCAGGCCGGCAATCAGGCCCAGAATAATGAGCACCACCAGCAGCTCGATCAAAGAAAAACCTGAACTGTTTCCAGCCTTGTACATTCCTTCTCCTCCGGCCCGTTGGGGCATGCGTTGATTCAATTTCCGAGTCATCCAGGCCGTCAGGCCACCAGCTCGTTGATACTGAGAATAGCCATCAGCACCGACATGACGATGACACCAATCAGCACGGCCAGGCCCAGCGTCAGCGCCGGCACCAGCAGCGCCATCAAACGGTCAATGGTGGTCCTGACCTCGCGATCATAAGTGTCGGCCACCTTGAGCAGCATCTCGTCGAGCTTGCCGGTCTCCTCACCCACGTTGACCATCTGCAGCGCCAGGCGCGGAAAATTGTCGTTGGCCGCCAGCGCAGTGGCCATGGGGGTGCCCGTCTTGACCTGACTGGCCGCCTCGCCCACGTCATCGGAGAGCACGGTATTGCTCATGACATTCTTGGCAATGGAAAGTGCCGAAAGCAGCGGCACGCCGTTGACCAGCAGGGTGCCCGCCGTGCGCGCCAGGCGGGCGGTCTCGATCTTGCCGATGACATCACCCACGCCTTTCAGGCGCAAGAAACGACCGTCCCAGCGACGCCGCGACGCCGGCCGCCGCATTTGCCCGCGAAACCACAGCGCGACGACAAGCACCACCGCGATCATCGCCCACCAGTAGTTCTGCAGCGCCGAGCCGACGGCCATAACGATCTGGGTCAGGAAGGGCAGCTCGCCGCCAAACTCCTCGAACATGGGCGTGAACTGCGGAATCACGTAGCCCATCAGCAGAATCAGCGAACCAATCGCCAGCACCACCAGCAGCGCCGGATAGACCATGGCCGAGACAACTGAATCCTTGAGCTCCTTGGAACGCTCGAGGTACTCGGCCATGCGCGAGAGCGTGTGATCAAGCGAACCGCCGATCTCGCCGGCGCGCACCATGTTGATGTAAAAGCGCGAAAACACGCCGTGCCGCTCTTCCAGGGCTTCAGACAACGCGCCGCCCTCGCGGACGCGATTGCGGATGGTCTCGACCGTCTCCTGAACGCGCTCGTTCTCGGCCAGCTCGGCGAGGATGCCCAGCGACCGGTCCAGCGGCAGCCCGGCGCTCAGCAGCGTGGCCAGCTGCTGGGTGAGATCCCCGATTTCAGCCTGCTTGAGCCCACGACGCCCGCGCAGCAGCGCGGACAAACGAAAGCCCGAGCCCACCTCCCTGGCCGAAACCGGAATATTGCCCGACTCCTGAAGGTGCGCAATCACCAGCTCCTTGCTGGGGGCGTCCATCTCGCCGGTGGTGGTCTCACCGCTGGGGGTGACGGCCTTGTATTCAAAAAGCGGCATCGACCTAGGCGTCCTGCGTGACTCGCAGCACTTCCTCTGCGGAAGTCACGCCGTCGAGCGCCTTCATCAGGCCGTCTTCGTACATGGTCAGCATGCCTTCGGCGCGTGCCTGCTTTTCGATCTCGGTCGCGGTCGCGTGCTTCATCACCAACCGGCGAATTTCTTCCGACAGCACCAACAGCTCGTGAATGCCGGTACGGCCGCGATAGCCGGTGGGGCTGGCCTCGGAGCTGCCGGGCCGATACAGACGCAGCGGCCGCTCATCACTGAGTTTGTCGAGACCGAGTTCATCGATCATTTCCGGCAGCACCTCGTAGGCCTGCATGGTCTCCGGATCGAGCCGGCGTACCAGGCGCTGGGCCATGATGGCGTTGACCGTGGAGGTCAGCAGATAGTCTTCCACCCCCATGTCGATCATTCGGGTCACGCCACCGGCGGCGTCGTTGGTATGCAGGGTCGACAGCACCAGGTGGCCGGTCAGCGCCGACTGGATGGCAATCTTGGCCGTTTCCAGGTCACGCATTTCACCGATCATGATCACGTCCGGATCCTGGCGCACGATCGAGCGCAGCGCGCGGGCAAAATCCAGCCCGATGGAAGACTTGGCCTGAATCTGGTTGACGCCCTCGAGCTGATACTCGATGGGATCTTCCACCGTGATGATCTTGCGCTCGGGCGTATTGAGCTTCGACAGCGCGGTATACAGCGTCGTGGTCTTGCCCGAGCCGGTCGGTCCGGTGACGAGAATGATGCCGTGCGGCACATCCAGCTCGTGCTCGAAGCGCTCCTGCAGCCCGGGCTCGAAGCCCAGGCTGGAAAAATCCAGCACCACGGCTTCGCGGTCGAGAATACGCATCACGACCGACTCGCCGTGCGCCGTGGGCACCGTCGAGACACGCAGATCGAGCTCCTTGCCGCCGACGCGATGCATGATGCGCCCATCCTGCGGCAAGCGGCGCTCGGCGATGTTGAGCCGCGCCATGATCTTCACGCGCGAGATCACCGCCGCGGTCGAGCGCGCCGGCGGCGCCTCGACCTCCTGCAGCACGCCGTCGATGCGATAGCGCACCTTCAGACGATTCTCGAACGGCTCGATGTGAATATCGGAAGCGCGCGACTCGACCGCGCGCTGGAGAATCAGGTTGACAACGCGGATGACCGGCGCCTCGGATGCCAGGTCACGCAGGTGTTCGACGTCTTCCTCGTCTTCACCGGCACCGCCTTCGCCGCCCAGATGTTCGGCAATCTGGCCCATGGCGGACTTGCCGCCGCCGAAATAGCGCTCGATGGTGTTGTCGATTTCAGAGGTCACGCCGACGCGCGGCAGCACTTCGCGTCCGGTGGCCATGCCCAGCGCACGCAGGGCGAACTCGTCGCAGGGGTCGGCCATGACCACTTCGAGCGTGTCGTCGTCGACGCCCACCGGCACCAGATGCTGCTGTTTCATGTAGCGCACCGAAATCGAGTCGATCTGTGGTGCCGACTCGGGGTAGTCCTTTTCCGAGACCATGGGGATATCGAGCAGCTCGGATTGGGCACGCGCCAGGTCGCGCTCGGAAACCAGCCCCAGCCGAACCAGCAACGTCAGCAGGTTGCCGCCGTGCTGCTCACGATAAGCCTTGGCGCGCTGCAGATCTTCCTCGCGCAGGCGCTCCTGCTCGATCATCAGCTTGCACAGCTCGGCGGCGCGATCCTCGAGATGATCGCTGACGCTGGGCAGCAGCTCGCTTTCGTCAGTGGCAGTCAGGGCTTCCGTTTCCATACTCATACCTCAAACAGACAGTCCGGCCCCGAGTCGGTTCAGCGACGCCGACTCTGCACCAGCTTTTCGATGAAGGGGCGATTCATCAGAATCCAGGCCGCAATCGGGATCACGCCGGGAAACATCAGGTAGCCCAGCTGGTAGCACAGGGCGATGGCCGTAGGCGACAAACCGCTGTTGGCAACCACCGTGGCCACCGGCCCCTGAAACTGCTGGCTGAACTGAAAGGCCAGGTCGCGCCAGATTTCCCAGTAGGTGGCCCACACCGTGACCAGGCTGACCAGAACAAACCCCGCAGCCAGCTGCATCAGCCGCCGCCACAGGCTCAGCGGCGTGGCCATGATCAGCCCGAACAGCAGCGCCATGCCCCAAGCATAAATCATCGGATTGACGTCCCAGATCAGCGGCATCTTCTGGCCGCTTTGCTGATGGTCAACGACTATGCCGGTTTGAATCTCGAAGGTAAAACCGGCCTGAAAGATCTTCTCGAACACGTCTCCGTGCAGCACGCCCAGAAGCGTTTGCAGAATCAGCCGGGTCGGAAACATGAGCAGGCTGGCGGCAAAGAACCACAGGAAGAACCCCAGCGGCAGATACAGCAGGGCCAGGAAGAACATCTCCCTGACCGGGTTCACGAAAGACTCGCTGCCGCCGGTTTCGCTTTCGCCTTGCTGTTGATCGGTCCTGCTCATGGTGTCGAATTCATTCCAGCCACAGCCGCGCATTGTGAAACATCTTCATCCAGGGTGAAAGGTCTCCCCAGTCTTTCGGCGCCCAGGAGTAGTTCACCCGCCGCAGCAAACGCTCGGGGTGCGGCATCATGATCGTCACTCGGCCGGTGCTGCTGCTCAGGCCGGTAATGCCGCCCGGCGAGCCGTTGGGGTTGCCGGGATAACGCTCCGTCGGCGCGCCTTCGGCAGTGACAAAGCGCAGCGCCACGGCGGCGCGCGCACTCGCCCCGGCGGCAAACTGCGCCCGCCCCTCTCCGTGCGCAGCCACCACCGGCAGCCGCGAGCCTGCCATGCCCTGCAGGAACAGCGACGGGCTGTCTTCGATGGCCACCTGACTGAGCCGGGCCTCGAACTGGCGCGAACGGTTGACCACAAAATGCGGCCAGTGCTCGCTGCCGGGGATGATCTCGCGCAGCGCCGAGAGCATCTGACAGCCGTTGCACACGCCCAGCGCAAAGCGCGCCGGATCTTCGAAAAACGCCTGAAAGGCGTCGCGCAGCTGCTGGTTGAAAAGAATCGAGCGCGCCCAGCCCTGCCCTGCCCCGAGCACGTCACCAAAGGAGAAACCGCCGCAGGCAGCCAGGCCGTGAAAGTCTGCCAGAGATTGGCGGCCGGAAGCCAGGTCGCTCATGTGAACGTCAACGGCCTCGAAGCCGGCCGACATGAAGGCCCGCGCCATCTCGCGCTGACCGTTGACGCCCTGCTCGCGCAGAATGGCCACGCGCGGCCTGGCACCGCCGTTGATGTGCACCGGCTCCGGCGGCGTGAAGGTCAGCTCCGAGACCAGGCCCGGACGCGAGAAATCGGCAAGGGAAGCGAACTCCTCATCGGCACATTCGGGATGATCACGCAGGCGCTGCATGCGGTAGCTGGTTTCACCCCAGCGCCGGGCCAGGTCGGCCAGCTCGCGACGGCACAGCTCGCGCTCGCCGGCACGCACGCTCAAGCGCGGCTCGTCGACAACACGGCCCGCTACCGAAACGCAGTCGGCCAGCCCGGCCGCTTCCAGCTGTGCCTGCACGGCAGCCAGCTGATCGGCGCTCACCTGCAGTACCAGACCCAGCTCCTCGTTGAACAACGCCGCCAGCGGATCAACCGCACTCGACCCCAGGTCCAGCGCCACGCCGCAGCGACCGGCCAGCGCCATCTCCAGCACGGCAGTGAACAGCCCGCCGTCAGAGCGATCATGACAGGCCAGGACCTGCCCCGCCGCGACCAGACGCTGTACCGCAAGGAACGCGGCGCGCAGCCGAGCCGGGTCGTCGACATCCGGCACCTCGCCGAGCTGGCGCGAGAACACCTGCGCCAGCGCCGAGCCCCCCAGACGGCCGCGCCCCAGATCGAGCAGCAGCAAGCGGCTGTCCGGCTCGGCACGCAGCTCGGGCGTGACGTGGCGGCGCACGTCGCTGACCGGCGCAAAGCCGGAAACAATCAGCGACACCGGAGCGATCATGTTCTGCTCCTGCCCGTCCTGCTGCCAGATGGTGTTCATCGACAGCGAATCCTTGCCGACCGGAATGGAAAGTTCGAGCTCGGGACACATGGCGCTGACCGCCTCGACGGCGGCGCGCAGCGCGGCGTCCTGTCCCGGCGCTCCGGCGGCCGCCATCCAGTTGGCCGAGAGCTTGACGTGCGAGAGGTCGCGCACGACCACGCCAGCCAGATTGGTGAGCACCTCGCCGACGGCCACGCGCGCGGCCGCGGCCGAATCGTGCACCGCCAGCGGCGTGCGCTCGCCCATGGCCATGGCGGTGCCGCCATGGCCGTCGTAGTCAAGCAGCGTGATGGCGCAATCAGCCACCGGCACCTGATATGGCCCGACCATCTGGTCGCGCACGCTCAGGCCTCCGACGGTGCGGTCACCGATGGTGATCAGGAACTGCTTGCTGCCCACCGCCGGCAAGGCGAGGGTGCGATCGATGGCCTCATCGATACTGACGTCGTCGAGCAGCTCCGCTTCCAGCGCCAGACGCCGGGTGGTTGCATCGCGATGCATCCGCGGCGGCTTGCCCAGCAGCACCTCCAGCGACATGTCTACTGCAGGGCGGTCACCGAGCCGATCGGAAACCAGCAGCCGACCGTCGTCGCTGGCCGCGCCCAGATCCGCCCAGGGGCAGCGCTCGCGCTCGCACAACGCGGCAAAATCGTCCAGGTTTTCGGGCGCGATCGCCAGCACGTAGCGCTCCTGCGCTTCGTTGCACCACAACTCCATGGGCGAGAGCGCCGGATCGTTGCTCGGAATCTCGCGCAGCTCCAGACGCCCGCCCACGCCACCGTCGTGCAGCAGCTCGGGCAGGGCGTTCGACAACCCGCCGGCACCGACATCGTGAATCGACTTGATCGGATTGGTCTGGCCCCGCATCCAGCAGCGATCGATCACCTCCTGGGCACGGCGCTGCATTTCCGGGTTGCCCCGCTGCACCGAGGCGAAATCCAGATCGGCGTCGGACTGGCCCGAGCTCATCGACGAGGCCGCGCCACCACCCAGCCCGATCAGCATGGCCGGGCCACCCAGAACGATGATGCGGTCGCCGGGCGCCAGCGTTTGTTTATGCGTTTGTCCATCGGCAATCATGCCGCTACCGCCGGCGATCATGATCGGCTTGTGATAACCCCACAGCTGCCCGCCGATTTCGGCACTGAAAGTTCTGAAGTAGCCAAGCAGCGCAGGCCGCCCGAACTCGTTGTTGAAACCGGCCGCGCCAACCGGGCCGCTGAGCATGATGTCGCAGGCCGAGGCCAGGCGAGCCGGCTGCGCCGGCGCCGTCTCCCAGGGCTGAAACCCGTCGGGGAGACGCAGATCGGAAACCGAATAGCCGCTCAGCGCAGCGATCGGACGGGCGCCGCGACCGGTTGCGGACTCATCGCGAATTTCGCCACCGGAACCGGTGGCTGCGCCCGAGGCCGGCGCAATCGCCGTGGGATGGTTGTGCGTCTCGACCTTGATCTGGATATGGGCGCGACCGGCGCTGAGGCGATAGGTCGGATGCGCCAGCGTGGTTTCGAGCAGCCGGACGTCGAATCCTTCGACAACGGCCGAATTGTCGTCATAAGCCACCAGAGTCGCCGCGGGCGTGGCCGCATGGGTACGGCGCACAAGCCCGAACAGGGAGTCGTCCAGCCTGCGACCGTCGACACTCCAGTCGGCGTTGAAGATCTTGTGGCGACAGTGCTCCGAGTTGGCCTGCGCGAACATCATCAGTTCGGCATCGCTGGGAGCACGCCCCATGCCGGCATAGGCATCGACGAGATATTCGATCTCGTCGTCGCTCATTGCCAGTCCGAGCTCACGGTTGTATCGATCAAGCGTGGCGGCGGCATCGGCCCCCAGCTCGATGACCTCCAGCGCGGCTGGCTGACGCTGCTCGAACCAGCCGTCAAGCGATGCCAGGTCATCGACCAGCACCTGAGTCATGCGATCGTGCAGACAACGACGGGCGGGCGCAGACAGATCGCCGCAGTCAATGCCGTCAAGCGTGAACAGGGTGGCGTGCTCGAGGCGGGCAAACTCGCCCAGGCCGCAGCGCGTCAGGATATCGCCGGCCTTGCTCGCCCAGGGCGTGACGGTACCCGGGCGCGGCACCGCCAGGAGTTGATTCGGCGTCAGCGCCTCGTCGGCAAACGCCTCGGCCGACAGCAGTGACAGCAAGCGCTCGCGCTGTGGCTGTGCGGGCAGCCCGGCGGCATCAATCAGAAACAGTTCACGAGCCTGCAGGTCAACGCGGCAACCCTGCAGCGCAGACAGTTCGGAGGCAAGACGAGAAAGACGAAATGGCGGCAGCGAGTCCCTGCCGAGCAGGATAATCATTCAAGACCCCGCGAGAGCGCTCAAGTGAGCGCGCCATTATAGGCCCTCGTCGACCTGAATGCCCGGGCCATTGGCAGCCCGGGGCAATTGATCATTCGCCAGACGCAGCCTTTCCGGCCAGGCTGTCGAGACGCTCGCGCAGCTGCCTTGGTGGCACATAGCCGGGAATCATGTCGCCGTCGGCGGTCATCATCGAAGGGGTTCCGGTCACGCCCAGGGCGCGGCCCAGCTCATACTGATCGGCAACCGGATTATCGCAGGTGGCGCGCGCGGGCTCGCCGCCCGCCTTGGCAGTGTTCATGGCACTCTGGGGGTCGTCCGCGCACCAGACAGAAACCATGGTGTCATACGTCTCCGACTCCTTGCCGGCCCGCGGGAAGGCCAGATACTTGATGCGGATGCCCTGATTGGCGTATTCATCCATCTGTCCGTGCAGGCGACGACAGTAACCGCAGCTGACATCGGTGAACACCATCAACTCGTAATCGGCATCCTCCGGACCGAAGACAATCGTCTCCGACGGATCCACTTCGGCGAGCAGCTCACGGCGCAGTACGGCCTTGGCCGCGTCGGTCAGGTCAGTCTGGGTCTCCAGGTCGATCAGCCGGCCCTGCATCAGATAGCGGCCGTCCTCGCTCATATAGAGAATCTCGGTGTTGAGCTGCACCTGCATGACCCCCGGAATGGGGCTGTTGGCGATCACCAGGGTTTCGATCTCGGGCACCAGCGCGCGCATGCGCTCTTCAATGGCACCATTGTCGATGGCACCGTTATCGGCGGCCGCAGCCCAGCCGGCCAGCAGCAAGCCGAATGCCGCCATCATTCCTGCAAAACTCTTCATTCAATAGCTCCTGAAAAACAGACTCGACCGGACCAGCCACCGGCTGTTGTCAAAGCGCGGTCACCAAGGCGCGAACATGATAGCCGAGCCGGGCGAATGAGTCATTGGAACGCGTCAGCGGCGACAAGTTTCATCGAAACGAAACCACGGGACGGATGCTTTCAGCCCCGCGGGTGGTGGCGTTGGTGCAGCGCCTTCATGCGCGTTCGCGAAACATGAGTGTAGATCTGGGTCGTGGCCAGATCGGCGTGGCCAAGCAGCATCTGCACCACACGCAGATCGGCGCCGTTGTCGAGCAGGTGCGTGGCGAAAGAGTGGCGCAGCTGGTGCGGGTGCACGGGCCGGCCCAGCCCGGCGCGCGTGGCCAACTGACGAATTCGGGCCCAGATCGCCTGGCGTGACAGCGCGCGACCGCTTCTGGAGACAAACAGCCACTCGCCCTGCGGGCGCAGCTGCGGTCGCACCGCCAGCCACTGCTCAATCGCCTGGGCGGCAGCCTCTCCCAGCGGCACCAGACGCTCCTTTCCGCCCTTGCCCAGCACGCGCACCACCCCCTGCCCGGAATTGAGCCGCGGCAGCGTCAGGGCGGCAAGCTCCGAGACCCGCATGCCGGTGGCATACAGGGTTTCGAGCAGGGCCCGATCACGCACGTCGAACACGTCGTTTGAGTCCGGCGCCGCCAGCAATGCCTCTACCTCACTGGCAGTCAGCGTCCCGGGCAGGCTGCGGGAGCGGCGCGGACCGTCGAGATCGGCCATCGGATTGTGCACGATGCGGCGCTCGCGATGCGCCCAGGCAAAGAACTGGCGCAAACAGGAGAGCTGCCGAACGATGCTGCTGGTATTGGCGCCCGAGCGCATGCGTCGGGCCAGAAAATCGAGCACGTCGGCGCGGGCAATGTCTTCGACACCACGCCCGACGCTGGCGAGAAAGCTCGCCAGGTCGCTACGATAGGCAGTCGCTGTAGCCGGGCTGATGCCGCGCTCGGCCCACAGCGCATCGAGAAAGGTGTCGATGAGCCGTTCGAACTCGCCGGGGACGGCGTCCGCCCCCGGACCGGTACCGGCAGCCCCGGTCAATCCTTTCCGGTCAACCGACCGAGGGTGCTGCTGACAGCATCGCGGAAATCTTCCATCAGTTCGCGACGCTGCTCCATTCGGTGGGTAGCCATCTCATAGAGCGCATCGCGCAGCCCATCAGCGGCGGCGAGCACCTTCGCCATGTCATCGCTGACTGCGGCCTTGCGCGAAGCCTTCTTCTTGGAAGCCTTCTTCTTGGAAGCCTTCTTCTTGGAGGCCTTCTTCTTGGAGGCCTTCTTCTTGGAGGCCTTCTTCTTGGAGGCCTTCTTCTTGGAGGCCTTCTTCTTGGAAGCCTTCTTCTTGGAAGCCTTCTTCTTGGAAGCCTTCTTCTTGGAAGCCTTCTTCTTGGAAGCCTTCTTCTTGGAAGCCTTCTTCTTGGAGGCCTTCTTCTTGGAGGCCTTCTTCTTGGAGGCCTTCTTCTTGGAGGCCTTCTTCTTGGAGGCCTTCTTCTTGGAAGCCTTCTTCTTGGAAGC